>NZ_RSAJ01000052.1 GCF_003933965.1 Streptomyces sp. RP5T | reverse complement strand
CGTCAGTACTGTTCGTCTGCGTCCACAACGCCGGCCGCTCCCAGATGGGCGCCGCCTTCCTCACCCACCTCGCCGGAGACCGCGTCGAGGTCCGCTCGGCGGGCTCCGCGCCCGCCGACTCCGTCAACCCGGCCGTCGTGGAAGCCATGGAGGAGGTCGGCATCGACATCTCCGCCCAGACCCCGAAGGTCCTCACCACAGAGGCGGTGCGGTCCTCGGACGTGGTGATCACCATGGGCTGCGGCGACGCCTGCCCCGTCTTCCCCGGCAAGCGGTACCTGGACTGGCAGTTGGAGGACCCGGCGGGCCAGGGTGTCGAGGCCGTACGGCCGATCCGGGACGCGGTCGAAGCACGGGTACGCGCTCTGCTCGGCGAGTTGGGCATCCCGGCCGCCTCCGCCTGACCGCCGCCCGGGGCGCGACCAGGTACCGGCGGGGACCAGGTACCGGCGGGAGGGCCTGCCGTACAGCAGGAGCAGCAACGACATGTGGCAGAGTGACGACTGCTTACGAGAGTCTGACGTGACAGCCCTTCGGTCCCGCCCCAGCACGCCCACCAGCCACTCTTGTTCCGTCCACGCACACCCACAGGGCGCAAGCCCGTACAAGGGTCAGGGGAACGGAAAACGTGAGCATGAACGGCGAGCAGATCGAGCACCGTCCGAGCCGCAGGACCGGCAGCCGCAGGGCGCACCGGGCAAACTCCCGGACACGGCGGATCGTGATCGGCGGCGGTGCCCTTGCCACCGTAGCGGCGGCCACCGTGGCGGTGTCCCTGGCCTCGGCGAGTCAGTCCGGAGCGTCCGGGGCAGGAGCCGATCGAGCCGTCTTCATCCAGGGCAACGAGCTGAACGGCAACACCATCCGCGTCTTCGCACGGGACGGCCAGGGCAAGCTGAAACCCGCGGGCACCTACGCCACGGGCGGCCGGGGCGGCGACCAGGTAGACGCCCCCACGGACTCCCTGGCCTCCCAGGGCTCCCTCGTCTACGACGACGCCTCGCGAACACTGCTGGCGGTCAACGCGGGCAGCGGCACCTTGACGTCCTTCCGCGTCGACGGAACGACGCTGAAGGGCCGTCAAGTAGTGGACACCGGTGGTGAGTTCCCGTCCAGTGTCGCGGTGCGCGGCAAGATCGCGTACGTCATGAACGCGGGCGGCAAGGGCAGCGTCCAGGGCTTCCGGATCACGGCGAAGGGCCTCTCTCCGATCCGCGGATCCTTCCGTTCTCTCGGCCTGGCCAACAAGGACATACCGCGGTTCGACACCTCGCCCGGCGAGGTCGAGATCACCCCCGACGGCCGCAACCTGGTGGTCACCACCAAGGGGAACAATACGGTCGAGGTGTTCCCGCTGAAGAGGAACGGTCTGCCGTCCGTCGCCGAGCCGGTCGTCAACAAGTCCGCCGGCAACGTGCCGTTCGCGATCAGCTTCGACAGGACCGGCAGCCGGATGCTGGTCGCCGAGGCCGAGAAGTCCACGGTGACCACGTATCAGGTCAAGCACGGCGGCACGCTGAAAGTCCTGCAGAAGCCCCTGGCCAGCGGCCAGGAGGTCCTGTGCTGGCTGGAGCGCGCGGGCAACTACTTCTACGGCGGCAACACCGGCAACTCCACCGTCACCGGCTACCGCATGGACAAGCACGGAAAGCTCGCCCTGACCAACGAGGTCGGCGTGGCCACACCGCCCTCCTCGAAATCTCAGGGGGTGATCGACATCGCCGTGACCAAGGACGCGAAGTTCGTCTACGTCCAGAACGCCGTTTCCGGCACCGTCGACGGCTTCCGCGTGGAGAAGAACGGAGCCCTCACCAAGGTGACCACCGTGGAGGGCCTGCCGGCGTTCGCGGAGTCCGGCATGGAAGGAATCGCCGCCATGTGACGAGCCGTATGCATGCGCATCTCCTTGCGCGCCCGCCCCGTGCCGGCCGTGGCGGCTCACGCCGGAAGCCCCGTCACGGATTTGGTATGGCTGCCGTGTACAGGTCGACTGAACGACGCGCTGTTCAACTTCCCGATGCGGCACATGGCGGACAGAGCCATGGTGCACGGCGGGACAGGCGTGGCTGCTGCGGGGTGGGGATGCTGCCGGGAGGTCCCGCGGCGGCATCCCCACCGGGTTCAGTCGGTGTAGTAGCCGGACAGGTCGGCGATCAGGTCGACGGTTCCGGTGCGGTTGTAGAAATCGACCTTGCCGTTGACGACCGGGACTATGACGAGGTTGGGGATGGTCTCGCCTGCCGTGAAGTTGAGGCTGGAGGCGCTCGTGCGGGTGGTTCCGTCGGGATAGACGGTGACGTAACCGTTCGCCGTCGGGTTCGTCGCGGTGACGTTGAGAACGACTGCCGTCGCATCCGTGGGCACGCCGTTGCGGCCGCCGACGGTCAGGGAGACGGTGGCGCCGGACCCGACGGTGCCCTTACGGACACCGGTGCCGTTGCGGGTGTCCATGACTCGCACCGGTCCCGCGTTGTGCTCCACCGAGCCGGTGGCGCTGAAGTAACCGCTGATGTCGGCGATCAGATCGACGCTTCCGGTGCGGTTGTAGAAGTCCACCTTGCCGTTGACGACTGGGACCACGACGAGGTTGGCGAAGCTCCTGCCCTCCGTGAAGTTGAGGTTCGACGCGCTCGTGCGGGTGGTCCCGTCGGGATAGACGGTGACGTAACTGCTCGCCGTCGGATTCGTCGCCGTCACGTTCATCACCACAGCAGTCACACCGCTGGCGGGCACCCCCGCCTTGCCGGTGACCTGCAAAGTGACCGTGCCACCGGAACCCACCTTGGCCTTCGGCACACCGACGCCCGCACGGGTGTCCATGATCCGCGTCGGAGTGAGGCTGCTCAGCCCGGAACCGCTCCCGTCACTGGTGTAGTAGGCGCTGATGTCGGCGATCAGGTCGACAGTTCCGGTGCGGTTGTAGAAGTCGACCTTGCCGTTGACGACCGGGACGACCACGAGGTTCGGGAAAGTCCTGCCCGCCGTGAAGTTGAGGTTCGACGCGCTCGTGCGGGTGGTCCCGTCGGGATAGACGGTGACGTAACTGCTCGCCGTCGGATTCGTCGCCGTCACGTTCATCACCACAGCAGTCACACCGCTGGCGGGCACCCCCGCCTTGCCGGTGACCTGCAAAGTGACCGTGCCCCCGGAACCCACCTTGGCCTTCGGCACACCGACGCCCGCACGGGTGTCCATGATCCGCGTCGGAGTGAGCGGCTTGAGCGTGCCGGTCGGGGGCACCACCGGCTGGGTCACCGTGACGTCGCTCGCCTTCACATAGGCAACGCGGTGGTTGTAGCGGATCGGATAGTAGGTGGTGTCGCCCTGGACGAACACGCAGTCCGGGCTGCCCGAGCAGTTGATGTCCTCGGCGTAGTAGAAGTCGCCGTTCACCGCCGCCGACGCCGTGTAGGACTGTCCCGGCTGGATGGTCGCGTGGTCGAACGGCGTCACCTGCTGGTTCGTGCTGGAGGCCACGTCACTCAGGTCGGCGGGGTAGGCCGAGGTCTCCGGGTACGCACGCCCGTACACCGCGACGGCCGACGTCCCGGCGGGGGTGATCAGGTGCTGGGCCGTGTTGGTGTTGGCCATGGTGTAGGCGCCGCCCGGATTGTAGAACCACGCCTTCTGGCCGTCGTACCAGATGGCCGTCCAGTCGCCCTGCACCGCAGCGACCACGAAGGTCTGGCCGACGACAGCCTTGTCCGTCCAGTCCCACCCCTGGGTGGTCCCGGTGGGCTTGCCGTCCGCGGTGAACTTCGGATCGGTGAGCAGCGGGGCCGTGGAGGACGGGCTGGTGCGCAGATAGACGAAGTTGGCCGGGTTGGCGGGACAGGTGGTGGTGGACGATCCGCATCCGGTGAGGACCGGCTCGTAACTGCTGCTCCACGGCGGGTTGATGGTGACCTCGCCGCCGACCACGGGCATGCCGTTGCCATTGGGCGAGGCGCCCAACAGCGAAAGGTAGTGGCTCCAGTTCCACCACGGTCCGGGGTCCCAATGCATGCCTTCGTAGTAGGCGCTGAGCGGGCCGGGGACGTCATCATGGCCGATGACGTGCTCGCGGTCGAGCGGGACACCGAACTGCTTGGCGAGGTAGGTCACCAGCGCCGCGGAGGACTGGTACTCCTGCTCGGTGTACCAGGTGCCGTAGTCCAGCGCGTACCCCTCGTGCTCGACGCCGATCGAGTGGTCATTGACGTATTTGTTGCCGGCGTGCCAGGCGATGTCCTTTGTCGGCACCATCTGCGTGACCGAACCGTCGGCGCCGACGACGTAGTGGGCGCTGGCGTAGGTCGACGACTTCTGGAAGGAGTTGATCGCGGAGGACGCCGTGCTCTCGGTGTCATGGATGACGATGGTGTCGATGGCGTCACCGTCCGCAGGGCGGTTCGCCAGGTCGTAGTTGCCGTAATCGCTCTGGTCGGTGCTGCTGTTGAGCGCGTAGGCGGCGGGAGTGAACGTGCACGCAAGAGTGGAGGGACATTCCACCGCCGGAGTGGCCGCGCTGGAGGCGGTGAAGGACGCCTGACGTATCACGGGCTTCAGGTCAGGGCTCACCGCGACCGGCTTGCGCACGGATACGGACGGGTCGGCGGACAGCGTCACTTCCTGGTTGTCCGTGGTGACCCGGTGAGCGCCGACGCGAATGGTCGCGTAGACGCGGTCGGCGAACTGCGTGGCCACCTGAGAACTGTCGGACTGGCTGTAGCGCGAGACGGCCTCGTACCACTGCCCGGGGTCGGACGACAACGAGCCGGTCGACTTGCGCTCGTAGGAGGCGAGGAGCGCGGCCGCGCCGCGGACACTCTGCCGCATGGAGCTGCGCAGGGACTTCGGCTCCGCGCTGATGACCGACGCGGCGGTGTCGAGGGTGCGCATCGCGGGAGTGATCCTCGGCGCTGCGTTCTTGTCGCTCGTCCTGGGCCCGTCCGCCTTCACGGAATGGCGGTGGCGCGCCTTGAAGTCGTCGCCGTAGCCGTGGGTTTCGGCTCTGCTCTTCGCTCCACCGCCCGACGCCGACTCCAGGTCGGAGGCGCTCACCGAAGTCAGTCCCATGACGTTGTAGTTGCCGGTGACCGAGGGGCGGCCTTGGTGCGACTCCCACAACGTCATCTGGTAAGACACGGCCATCAACACACTGGCAGGCACGTGAAATTCGTCGGCGGCCGACCGGAAGTCCGCCTGGAGCGAGTGCGAGGGCTGTCGGGCCGACGCGGAGACGACAGCGGACCCGTCCCCGGCGCCACCCGCCCCCAGGGCCGCCTGGGCGACCATGCCTATCACCAGGCCGCCGACGGCGAGGCCACCTGTCACTCCGAGCCACCAGCGTGGCCCGGATCTGCGGTGCTTCATACGCTTCGAACGCAAGGAACTACCTCAATCCATTGAAGTCAGACAAGTTGAGCGGGGACGACGGAGATCGCAGAGTGACCCGGCGCCCGGACCCACAAGGGGTGAGGGGGCACGCCACTTCGTCCCCCTTCGTGCGGCACAGTGCGACAGCCGGCCTGCCGGAGTGTGCCGACGTCTCGGCTGAACCGGTCACTCGAACCGCGGCTGATGCACAGGCGGCGCCACTCCCCCATCACCCCCAGGGAGACGGGCTTCGCGCTCCTGCTGATCATTCAGCGCCGACGAACATCGAAACGTCACAGTAACTATCAACAACCCCTCCAGTGACCTACGTGCACTCCGTCCTCAAGTCCGCACGCGAACAGGCCGTCCGGGAGGAGAGCCACTCCGGAACGTCGTCAGCGCAAGCGCCGCCACGCCACGCCACGCCACGCCACGCCACGCCACGCCACGAGCAGACGACAGACACAAAGGAGCCCTGCGCAACCGGAGCAGACGGCCCCAAACGCCGGCCTCGATCACCCACCGCCCCTTCCACAGGCGATGACAGGGTCAGGCGACCCCAAGGCTCCCCTCCACCGTTCGTAACCTGGGCCGCTCGGCTGCACCATGATATTTTGCATCATGCAAAGCTTGATGCAAGACGAAGTAACGACGTCGCAAGCCACGGGGCCGAGCGGGGAAGACCACGAAACATCTGCACACACACATCCGGGCACATCACCCTGAGCGCACCGAGAGCGACCGACCCGTGGCCGGTCTCCACCAGCGATGCCGAGCATCCACTCGAGGCGGCCTGCCTGCTCCGCGACAACGGCACGCCTGCGACTCGGGGTTGGCCTTCGTTGCGGGACTCGATGCCATTCCGATCCTCAACCAGACCGAGAGATTGCCAGCACCTTGACTTCCATGACGCCGGGTGCTGGGCACCGAATAGCCGGAGGCTTCACCTCATGCTGATTGCCCAGCGTCCGTCATTGGCCGAAGAGGTCGTCGACGAGTTCCGCTCCCGGTTCGTGATCGAGCCGCTGGAGCCGGGCTTCGGCTACACCCTCGGCAACTCCCTCCGCCGTACGCTTCTTTCCTCGATACCCGGTGCCGCTGTCACCAGCATCCGCATCGACGGAGTCCTGCACGAGTTCACCACCGTGCCGGGCGTAAGAGAGGACGTCACCGACCTGATCCTCAACATCAAGCAGCTGGTCGTCTCCTCCGACGACGACGAACCGGTGGTGATGTACCTGCGCAAGCAGGGCCCGGGGACGGTCACCGCCGCCGACATCGCCCTACGGAGCACGGTGGAGGTGCACAACCCCGACCTCGTCCTGGCCACGCTCAACGGCAAGGGCAAACTGCAGATGGAGCTCACGGTCGAGCGCGGCCGCGGTTACGTCTCCGCCGTGCAGAACAAGCAGGTGGGCCAGGAGATCGGCCGTATCCCGGTCGACTCCATCTACAGCCCCGTGCTCAAGGTCACGTACAAGGTCGAGGCGACCCGTGTCGAGCAGCGCACCGACTTCGACAAGCTGATCGTCGACGTCGAGACCAAGCAGGCGATGCGTCCCCGTGACGCCATGGCCTCCGCCGGCAAGACCCTGGTCGAGCTGTTCGGTCTCGCCCGCGAGCTGAACATCGACGCCGAGGGCATCGACATGGGCCACTCCCCCACGGAGACCGCTCTTGCCGCCGATCTGACTCGGCCGATCGAGGAGCTGGAGCTCACCGTCCGCTCCTACAACTGCCTCAAGCGTGAAGGCATCCACTCCGTGGAGGAGTTGGTCGCCCGCTCCGAGGCCGACCTCCGCGACATCCGCAACTTCGGCGCGAAGTCCGTCGACGAGGTCAAGGAGAAGCTGGCCGATCTGGGCTTGGCGTTCAAGGACAGCCCCGTGATCTAGAAACCCGAAGAACCTGCTTCGCGTCCCGGTCCTCTCCTCTGCGACACCCAGACGTCACCGGGGTCGGCAGGTCCCTTCCGCTACCAGTCCGCACGACTGTCACTCGGCGCTGCCTGCGGTCAAGTCCGCATGACAGTCAAGAACCGGGGCAGGCGAGCCGAAAGCCGTCCGGCGGCGGGGTCGGCGGCAGTCGCCTGGATGCGGCAGCAACTGCGAGCGGGAGGCAGCCATGAAGGTACGGCCGTTGCACCTCACGCCCCGCTGGGCCGATGGCGGCCTGCTGATCGTCGAAGCAGAGGGTGTTTTCGACGCGGCTTCGGCCCCCGCATTGTGCGAGCCGCTCGTCCGGCTTCTGCGTGTGGGACACCGCCACTTCGTGGTGGACGTCCAGCAAGTGACAGGCATCGACCGCGCCGGCGTCCAGCTTCTGGCTGCGACACGGCGCACGATCCGAGCCGCAGGTGGTGTGCTCACCGTGGTCGTGGGGCCGGATACGCGCAGCGCCTTTCATGCAGCGGACGTCGACCGGTCGGCTTTTCTCTACCCCGATCTCGGCGAAGCGTCGCGGGCCTGCAAGAAAGTATCCGATGCAGGTGGTTGATAGTCAGGGACGTGCAGCCGCCGCCAGTACGGCCGTGAGGAAGTTCCCGCGACACCGACCGCGCTGACCTTCTGCAGCGTGGTGATCGAGAATTGCCGCAGAGCGGGCATGGTGTCCGACGCGATCGTTGCCGCGACGGGGGAGAACACGGGTGCCGGAATCCGGGTCCGCCCACCGAGGCTGTCGCACCTGCAGCGGACCAAGCCGCTGGATGACACGGCACGCCGTGGAGGAAGAGACGCCGAACAGCGTGCCCAGTTGCGGCACCACCTTCAACAGCTCATAGCACTGCGTCGCCCGTAGTCTCGTGAACGTCCACACCCACACCCGCCGAGCCCGTAAGACCCCATCCATACATGGGAGATCCAGCTCACGGCCTCGTGCAACACCCCTTGAGTACCGGCCCTTGCGACGCTCCGCCTCCTGTCACGCCGCGTCAGGACTACAGCAGATGCGGCGCGTACTCGCGGACGGCATCCAGCAGCTGGCGCTTCGATGGGTTGACCATCGCGTGCCCGGCCACGGTGACGGTCGGTACCGTCTCGTTCCCGTCCGCGACGGAGCGGACGAACGCCGCCGCGTCCTTGTCCCGCCAGATGTTCCGCTTGGTGTAGCGAAGGCGGGTGAAGAGCAGGCTCAGCCGCAGGTTCATGCAGAACACGCAGCCGGGCCGCCAGTACATCACGACGCCCTCGTGCTCCTCGGACATGCGCGCCCCTCCTGCGGTATTGCTGTTCCCCGGCGTGGAACGTCGAGCCTAGTGGACGCCGGGGACTGCGCCTCGGGGTGTGGCCACGATCCCGCAGCCACATGGTCCGAGGCGTTCTCGGCCGGCGCCGCAAGGCAGCCGAAACCGATGAATCATGTCCTCGACAGCCGCGCCATTGCGGCCGGCCACCAGCCCATAGCTGATCGTGATCGTGTACCAGCACACGTGGAATGGGGCAAACAGCGTCAGCACTCCCCAACGAGGACCATGCCTGCGCATCACCACAGTGACCTCGCCGAAGTCTCAGGTCCTGTCGGCCCGGCAACGAGTACCGGGGACTTGGCACGGTACAAGCAGCGGTGACCTTCCGAACTCGGTGGACGTGGCGTGCCGATGCGCGCCGGGCGGCCCAGCACATCACCGCCCAGCGTGCATCGTCGCAGCCGGCCGCCCCCACCACGATCAGTGGCAAAGGCTGCACCAGCGTCCCCGACGGCCCCGTGCCGAAGGTGCCCCTCGGTCCCGATCGGCGAGCGACCGGCCCGTGAGGCACCATCCGAGACAGGCGGTGGATCACCACTGTGCGGAAGCTTGTCATCGGCGATGTGCTGTGCGCCGTTGACGGCTCGTCAGTGAAGCGATGAGCCGCCACTGGACACCGGCGGGCCCCACCGACAGCCGTGCGACCGCGACCCCGCGCACCGGGGCGCCCGAACAGTTACTGGCATAGTGCAATCTTTGCGCAGCACAAAGGTTCCCTTTCCCTTGCACTCCGTACCTCTCGGCGTACCGCTTTCCGTCCCAGGAGGCCCGATGCCCATCTCGCGCAGCACGCTCGGAACCGTCTTCGTCGGCGGGACGCTCACCGTGGCCCTCATCGCCCTGGCCTACCCGAGCATGCTCGGCGTCCAGAACGCGTCCACCAACCAGTCCCGCGTGATCGCCAGCACCCAGTGGGGACCACTCACCGAGGCGGACCGCAACTTCGTCGTCTTCGTCCGCTCCGCCGGACTCTGGGAAGGCCCCTCAGGACAACTGGCCATGGAGGAGGGGACAACCGCCGCCGTACGCGACGCAGGTCGGCACCTGGTCATCGGGCACGCCGCTCTCGACGCCAGCTGCCGAAGGATCGCCCCGAACTCGACATCACCATCCCCAACCAGACCACCCCCCAACAGCAGGGTTTCCTGGAGAAGTTCAAGTCGGACTCCGGCAGGCAATTCGACTCGGACCTGGCCAACATCCTGCGCGTCACGCACGGCTCGATCTTTTCCGCGATCGCCAAGATCCGCGCCACCACCGAGAACACCCTCGTACGTCAACTGGCCGACCAGGCCAATGATGTGGTCCTGGACCACATCACGATGATGGAGAAGACGGAGCTCGTGAACTTCGACCAGGTCAACAACATGGAGACCAGCCCCCCGAAGCTTCCGTCCGGCCAGGTCACACCACCGGTGCCACAACCGGGAGCGCCCGTGGTCGCACTCACGGTGCCCCCCTTACGGCACGCGCGATCCCCAGGGCGACCGCCACGGCCGCGTCTGCGCGGTGCAGCAGCCAGATCACCACCAGCGCGGACAGCAGGTGGACGGCGCTCATGGCGGTGGAGAAGTGCTGCCAGGTGTGCCCTCCGGCCGCGGCGGAGAGCACGGGACGGCGCATGCCTCCCAGGTCCGGATCCGACGTGCCCGCGACGGTGAGCGCCAGGTGCATCGCGCCCTGCACGGCGAGGGCCGAGCCGAGGGCAGAGCGCAGGGAGAACCGCCGCCGGGCCACGGGCCACATGGCGGCGAACTGGGCTCCCGCCAGCAGCAGCACGAGCCGCCACGGCACCACGCCGTCCGCGACCGCGTGATGTCCCAGGGCGGCGATGACGCTCCCGGCCAGAGCGAGCGTCCCGGCCCTCACACCTGCCGTGACGCGGCCGGTCAGCGTCCGGGACGGGGCACTCTGCCCGATCGCGCGAACCTCGCCCTGGATGCTCACCCCTACCTCCGCCCGGCAGGCCTCTTGGCCCGAGGTGGATACGCAAGAGCCACCCGCCGCGTTCACGCGCCGGGGTGCACCGGGCAGGACCAGGAGCGAGGGTCTCCCGCGGGGCCCGATGCGCACGTCCTGGGCGGCCCCAACGAGGCAGCGGCATCAACGGATCCGTTCCCCTACCAGAGGAAGACCTCGGTCGGCGGCCGCCTGCCGACCGTTTCCCGATCCCCCTCGCGCCGTCGGCCGATCCCCGTCAGGCGCGGGCGAGTTCGGCCGCGCCGAAGGACACGTCGAAGCGGTCGCACCAGATGCTCACGCTGGTGAACCCCGAGAGATCGACATCGGCGGACACGGTGTAGTTCTGGCTGCCCTTGTTGCCCTTGAGTTTGCCGAGGCTGACGTGTTTGCCATCGTCGAACACCCGCCAGCCCGCGGTTCCCTCCTTCACCGGAGCGTCGGTCAGCCACACCCGCAGGTCCGGGCCGTTGCTGGTGTCGAGGTTCTCCAGCCGGACGACATGTGAGCCGTCCGCGAGCTGCACTAGCTTCACCGTGCCCGAGGTGGCGTGCTCATGACTGATCAGGTCACCACTCGCCACCGTCTGCGGCCCCGCCTTGGGGCTGGGCGCCGCCGACGCGGAGGCCGTGGGCTCGACCGCCGACGGGGGCGACGTGGCCACGACTCCGGGCAGTGCCTCCTCCACCGTCTCGTCCTGCCACAGCTTCCACGGCTGGAACCAGTACAGCCCGAAGCCGACGGCAGCAACCGCCACCGTCAGCACCCCCACGACCAATGGCCTGCCCAACGTCTCGCGCACGCGCCCCATCCCAGCCTCACTTCCACGGATCTTGCTGTCGGCACCTCATTCAACGTTTCGTGGGGCCGTCACACAGCCGGAGACGAGATGACGAAATCCTTACGTCCCCGGCCGTCAGCGGGGGCCAACCGCTGCGTACGAGTGATCCGCGCGCAACAGGCCCCGCGGCCAGGCTTGTTCAGGACCACGACGCTCCGGGCGACCCGGCGGTCTCGCTCGGACGACTCGCGTCGGCCCACTCGGAATGAAGGACGCTCCGAAGCCTGGCATCGGACTGGTACCAGACGGAAACAGGCTGCCCGAAATACCGTGATGCACCATTCCCGAGGCCCGGTCCAGCGTGAAGGGGGAGGCCTCTGCAGCCTCCTGGCAACCGTACGGACCGACGCTTTGACCTGCTGCACCGCACCGCGCCGAGGCAGATGACAACTGTGACGTCGAGCGCCATACGCACTCTCCATACATGCGTGGCGCAGTGACGCACGATCACGGACGCGCGCCGACGGCGGGATCCCTGTACGTCCCGTCCTTCCGCCACGGATCGGCGCCGAGTTGCCCCGTCGTGCCGAGGTTCGAGTTCCGGCACGGCCATCACAGGGTCGGCAGAGGGCGTGGCCCAGACGCGGTCGTACGGCGCATTGACCGTTTCACCGGCCTGGGTGGTGTTGCGCCGGGCCAGGCCGGCCGCCGCAGCCTCCCCCGGGCGCAGGACGACCGGTCGGGGGCTGTCCCCTCCGAGTCTTCGGGTGCCCCTCGAGACGGATGGGCCGGGTAACGCAGTTGACCAGGTGGAGGCCGACGGCACGCAGGCCCATGGCCGCGTCCCCCTGGTCGGCGTAGAGGCGCATGCCGGACTCCGGGCACGTTCCCGAGTCGGACGATGCCTCGGCCTCGGGAACGCTCCGCACCTTGATCACCTTCACTCCCGTCACTTCGGGTGCGTGCTCATCCCCCTACCCCATGACGACGGTGCCCTTGACGGCCTGACCCGCCCCAACCGCCTCGACGGTCTGCCCCGCGTTGCCGACCGCGCTTCCGGAGGCTGAGAGGAAGCCGAGAGAAAGCCGAAGGTCAGCGTGTAAGTCGCGGTCCTCGTCTGTTGATTGGTCATCTCGAGGTCCGCGCTGTAGTCGACTCCCGCGCGCCCGCTCTTCGGGCCCCAGGCGTACAGCTCGGTGATCTTCACGCCGCCAGTCCGACGGACACAGCACCACGGCTTTCACGGGGCCGCCTCTGTCGTCGTCCGTGCCGGGTGATGCCCTCCGGGAACCGCAGCCGGCGAGTATCCGGGCGACTGCGACGACGGCAGGAGTGGTGCGTGAAGCGGTGGGCATGCACTCACCTCACCAGGGGACACTCCCAGCGAGCTGTGGCGGGCACCGCTTCCGGTCACAGCGGTGTCATGGATCACCTTGGAGACGGATCCGCGGTGCGCCTGCTTCGGTGCTGGACCAGGCTGGTTCGGCCTGGTCCAGCACCGAAGTGTGCGCGGCCTGCGACATGTCCGGGGTACAGCACGGCGAGCGTGGGCATCCCTGGCCACATGGAGGGGCACCGCCCGGCTCCGGTCTTGACCCCCACCGGCGCACGAAAAGGTGGTGGCTGCCGAGAGGAATTCAGATACGGCGCACGGTGTGCAGCGTCCTGGCGTACGTGCCCGAGCCGTCGAGGAGGGAAGCGCCGCCGAGGTCCGACATCGTGGGCCCGTTGACCGTCTTTCGGCTGGAGAGAAAGCGCCGTTTGCCGTCGCCGTCGAGGCCGAGGTAGATACCGACGTGGTCGATCGTCTGACTGACCCCGTCATCACTGGAGTCGGCGTTGAACAGCACCAGGTCGCCGGGTTGGAGCAGGGCTGCGGTCGGCGGCGCGGTTCCCGTGGACCGGTCGACGACCACACCCGGCGCGTAGTCGGCGATGTGCCGTGACTTGCGCGGGATGCGCATACCGGAGGTGTCCTCCCCGGCGGCCAGGGGCACGCCGAAGTGGTAGCCGTAGACCATGCGCGTATAGCCCGAGCAGTCGAGGTTGCCGACCTGCTTGCTGGACGGCCCCGTGTACGTACCGTCCGGGAAGGTCCACCCCACCTTCATGTACTCGTGGAAGTCGGCGCCCTCGAACGGGTAGCCGTGCGCGTCGAGGTAGCCGTAGCCGGACTCGCCCAGTACTGGCCTTCCCTGGGCCGGTCCTGCGCCTGCCGTGACCGCCGCAGCGCCACCGAGGAACATCGCAGCGTGGGCGAGAACGTCCGGGACGGTGGATCCGGCCCAGCCTCGGACCGTCTGCTCCAGACCGGCTGTCCAGGTGCCGTCGAACGGCTCGGGCAGCACACGCACCCAGTCACCGTGGGTGACGGTCGGCAGGACCGCCCAGTTCGCGGCGTCCACCTCGAAGCGGCTGACGGACAGCCGGACGGGCAAGTTGGTGCAGCCCTCGTTCGCCAAGGCGCGCACGCCCACCCGCCCCCTGGTCAGCGCGGGTGTGGAGTCGGACAGGTCGAAGGCCCATGAAACCGGCTCCGACGACGCGGACCGCCAGGCCTTCGCCTGGATCCGGGTGCCCTCCCGTCGCACCCGGATCGTCCATTCGGTCCCCGCCGGCACGCCGGTGGCCAGAGTGATCGCCGTCGCCAGCGATGTCACGCTGTCGGCGACCTCCTTCTCCAACCTCATCTCGACCGCCCCGGAGGTGAGGAAGGACAACCGGGCCCGGTAGTTGTTCTGGGTGCTGCCGTAGCCGAAGGTCAGCCCGAACGAACAGGCCTGGCCCGTCGGGACCTTGTCCAGGACGGCCGTGCAGCGCACGTCCACATCGGTGATCTCGTCGTCGCGCAGGCTGGCGTACCGGCTGTACCCGGCAGTCGTGAGGTCGATGAATCCGGTACCCGGCACCACGGAGAAGTCGGTCCTGAAGGTTTCGGACGTCACCCACCTGCCGCCGCCCGGCGAGGTGCCCCAGTACACCCGCTCGGCCTCCTCCAGTGTGAGGTCCGGCAGCGTCCGCTGGAAGTCGTCCGCGAAAGGTCGCTTGTTCTCCGCGAATGTGCGCTCGGGGCCGGGCAGTACGACCGTTCGCGCACCATGGGTCAACAGCGCGACGCGCTTTCCTCCGGAGGTCACCTCGGTACGGGCCGGAGAACCGGAGAGCACGGTTGCGGTAAGAGGGGTGGCAAGGCACACCGGGGTGAAGTGCGCGGCGCCGAGCGGCGCCATGGACACCCACGAACGGGCCGACGACAGTCCGCCCGGCCCCGGGAGGACAGGCACGTCAGCGAGCGCGGCGGCACGCGCCGGGACAGCGGCCAGACCTGTGAGCGGGGCGGCAGCAGAGACCGCCAGGGCGGCAAGAAGTCTTCGTCGAGATGTGTGAGACATGAGTTTGATGATCCGTCACCGCCCGCCGACACGTCACGGCAGCCCCGACTTCGGCCGGAAGTCAGCGAAACGCATGCCCAAGGCGCAGATGGACCGCGCCCCGCAGATGCTCCGGCAGGCCCCGGCTCCGCATCTGTGCCACTGCTAGGGCGGCGAACGTTCGGCCTGCCGTATGCAGATGGCACCGGTCCACGTCCGGGGGCACGGCCGAGAAGCGGAGTGGCAGGACTGCCCACGAGGCACGGACCGCTGCGAATGCGCGGTGAGCACGCAATAGGTCACCAGCGGAGTCCCGATCACGTGCTGGAATTGTCTGGTGGCCTTCGTGATGCGGTTCACGTCCGCTGGGGTGGTGCACTGACGCCCGCGTGGTGATCTGGTCCGAGGCTGGGCGGCGAGTGCGATCGGGAGGACCGTGTCGTCGGTTTCTGAGTCGATCGGGCCGAGGCAGGCTGTCGTGCTTCAGTGCGGCCTGGCGGGGCTGGTCCGCGTCCAGGCGCTCGTCACCGCGGGCTGAGGACACCCCGGCGTGGCGCCCCCTTGACACGCTTTGCATAATGCAAACGTAAGGAAGGGGAACGAATGGGCACCACTCAGGCGGCCGAACAGGCGGCCCGGCAGACGGCCGAACGAAACGAGCGCACTCGCACCACGAACGACATCAGCGCGTCCGCACGCGGCGCGGCAAGGCTGGCTACCGCGCCCTGGGGCCTGATGGCACTCGCCGTGGTGGTCGGCGCCGGGGCGGGCGCGGGTTCCATCGTCTTCCGCTGGTGCATCACGGCCTTCACCCACCTGTTCTCCGGGCACGCGGACTACGCGGCCGTGCCCGGCTCCGGCAACCCGCACGTGCCCTGGCTCGGTCCGTACTTCGTCCTGATCGTGCCGGTGCTCGGCGGTCTGTTGTACGGGCCGCTGGTGAACCGGTTCGCCAAAGAGGCGCGCGGTCACGGCGTGCCCGAGGTGATGCTGGCCGTCGCCCAGCGCGGCGGCCGGATCAGCCCGAAGGTGGCGGTGGTCAAGACGCTGGCCTCCGCCCTGACCATCGGCTCCGGCGGTTCGGTGGGCCGCGAGGGGCCGATCGTGCAGATCGGTTCGGCGCTCGGCTCCACGCTGGGCCGGCTGACGAAGGTCACCGAGCACCGGATGAAGCTGCTGGTGGCATGTGGTGCGGCCGGCGGCATCGCCGCGACCTTCAACGCACCGCTCGCCGGGGTCTTCTTCGCCATGGAGCTGATCCTCGGCACCTTCTCCGCCGAGGCGTTCGGCGCGACCGTGCTGGCCAGCGTCACCGCGAGCGTGATCGGCCGGGCCGCTTTCGGTGACACCGCCTTCCTGCAACTGCCCACCTTCCATGTCGACCACTTCGCGCAGTACGGCCTGTTCGCCCTGCTCGGTGCCTTCGCCGCGGTGGTCGGCGTGGGGTTCGCGCGGGTGCTCTACCTGATCGAGGACGCCTGTGACTGGGCCTGGCGCGGCCCGGAGTGGCTGCGCCCAGCGGTCGGCGGACTGGCACTGGGCCTGCTGCTGCTAGCCCTGCCGGAGATGTACGGGGTCGGCTATCCGGTGCTGGAGAAGGCCACCACCGGCGGGTACGCGGTCGGCTTCCTGCTCCTGCTGCTCGCCGGCAAGATGCTGGCAACCAGTCTGACCATCGGGATCGGCGGCTCGGGCGGCGTGTTCGCGCCCAGCCTGTTCATCGGAGCGATGCTCGGCGCGGCCTACGGCACGGGCGTCCATCACCTGCTGCCCGACACGGCCGGCTCCGTGGGGGCGTACGCGCTGGTGGGCATGGGCGCGGTGTTCGCCGGGGCCGCGCGGGCGCCGATCACGGCCGTGGTCATCCTGTTCGAGCTCACCGGAGAGTACTCGATCATCCTGCCGCTGATGCTGGCCATCGTGCTGGCCACCGCCACCAGCCGGCTGCTGACCCGCGACACGATCTACACCCTCAAGCTGCGCCGCCGCGGCGTCGACCTCGAAGGTGCCGCCCCCGGAGCACGGATCGGTGCCCAGCAGGTGGGTTCCGTCATGGACCCCCTCCCTTCCTCGCTGTCGGCGTCGACCGAACTCACCGACGCCGCAGACCTGTTGAGCCTGTCCGGATACGGAGCACTGCCGGTGGTCGACGACTCCGGGCGCTACGTGGGCGTCGTCACCGCCCAGGCGATCGCCGAGGCACTGACCGAACAGCCGGACGCCGCACCGGCCGAAGTCGGCCAGCTGGCCGAGATGCCCGCTCCCGTCACGAGCGACCAGCCCCTCGCGCAGGCCTTGCACACCCTGCTCTCGGCCGTCGGCAGCGGCGTACCCGTCCTCGATCCGGCACACGGCTCGCCGGTCGGCTGGCTCAGCCATCAGAGCGCGCTGCGCGCGGTGCACACGGCCGGGTGAGCGAGACCCGAGAGGACACCGACACCCATATTGCACTATGCAAAAATGGGTACTGGTGGCCTGGAGAAGCAACCGCCCCTACGGAGGTGAACCATGTCAGCACAACACGTCCAGCGCGCCTACTCCTTCGCCTGCCTCAGCTGCGGACACGGCTGGGAGAGCACGTACGACATCGATGTGACGGTGGACGAGCACGCCCGGATCGTCGCTGTCTATCACCTCGGCGGCGAGCGCACGCCCTCACCCCTGCAGTCCCCGCAGTGCCCCGCCTGCGAGAGCCACAAGATACGCATCATGCGGCCGGGCCGCGTGGCCTCCGCACACCTTCACGAAAGCTGAGCCCGTGCAGGCGCACGATCCGGCGGCCTGACTGGAGATGATCGGCTGGTTGAGCGGGTTCTCGCCGGCGCGAGCACACTGGCGATCACCGCGGACATGACGTTGCGCGGGGCGCACCAGCGCCTGTGGAGCACTCACGTGGTGTATCCGGCCCCGGCACTGTCCCGAGCTTCCGCCACCTGGGGCTCCCCGCCATCCACGGCCGACGCACTTCCCGCCCGCGATCGAGGCGGAGGGCGAACCAGACCCGGAGAAGCCGCCCGCATCGGTCACCTCGGCCAAAGCCATCAGCATGCGTGGCATCGGCCCGGCGCGGGCGCTGCGGGCTGCCGTTGAGGCCGACGCCTTCTCCATCGTGCTGCCCTCAGATCAACCCCATCGCGGGCAGGTGGCTCTGCCAGGAGGCGTTCCTCGCGCCGGGTTGCAGCCCGGCCGTCCGCGCCGTCGTTCACATTGCGCGGATCGGTGGCGCTTTGCAGCACGCGGAACATTCCCCCTAGGGCTGGCGGAGACCTCGACCAGGGCCTGTGCCGTGCCACCCTGGCACGCCCGGCACGGCACGGGAATCACCGCCGCGCACCGGACGGCGCCCTTCACCCCGTACTGCCCGTACGCGGCTGTGGCCGCCAGCCGCGGCCTCACGTTTCCTACCGCCGGGTCGCGGATCATTGAGTGATGCACGTCACGCCACCGAGTGCAACATTTGCCTCATGCAATGATGAAAACCGTCGAGTGGGCCGTACCTCCTGACACAGGATCCGCGACTCGGGAGGCCCCATGCCCTTCTCCGGCAAAACGTTCGGCACCGTCTTCGTGGGCGGCGCGCTGGTCCTCACTCTGTCCGCGCTCGCCTACCCCTCCTTGCTGGGCATCCAGAACGCCTCGACGAACCAGTCCCGCATCATCGCCAGCACCCAGTGGGGGTCGCTGACGGAGGCCGATCGGGACTTCGTCGTCAAGGTGCGTGCCGCCGGGCTGTGGGAATACCCGCTGGGTGAGCTGGCGATGCAGCGAGGGACGACGGCCGAGATGAAGGAAGCAGGCCAGCACCTCGTCGTCGGCCATGCGGGACTCGACCAGCTGTGCCGCAGGATCGCCCCGGAGCTGAACATCACCCTGCCGAATCAGGCGTCCCCTCAGCAGCAGCAATTCGTAGCCACAGCGGACTCCAAGGCCGGCAGGGAGTTCGACTCGACCGCCGTCAACATCATGCGGGTCACGCACGGACAGATCTTTCCGGTTATCGCCAAGATCCGCGCCACCACGGAGAACACCCTGGTGCGCCAGCCGGCCGACCTGGCCAACGACACCGTGCTGGATCACATCACGGTCCTGGAGAAGACCGGCATGGTCAACTACCAGCAGGTGAACTTCCAGCAGACCACGCCACCCAAGCTCCCGAAGGGACAACTGACCCCGCCCGCGCCCCAGCCGGGCGCACCCGTCGTGGTCCTCACTCCCAGGCCGGACCTGGACGTGAACACGAGTGCACCGACACCTACCCCCAGCCCTGCCATCGGATGAACAGCTGTCGTTTCCCGCCCCTTTGCCCGGGTCCAGGCGCGGGGAGCCGGTGGGAACGCACGAGCGCGACCACGGACGCGGCGGCAAAGGCCATGGCCCAGACGCCCAGCTCACTCAGTGAGCGCGGCAGTGCGGAGTCCGTCTCCACGCCTCGTGGCGGGACACGGCCCTTCACGTCGCGCACCACAGCGATCGCGTCGCCGGCCTGGGTGGCCCGTCCGCAGCCGCGCCAGATGCGAACGTTCAGAGGGACTCCGTGCTCGTCCACCACCGAACACAGGTAACGCCCATGCCCGGAGACGGCACCCTCTGCGACCGAGGTCACCAACACGCTCTGCGCACGCCCTCGTTCCGCCAGCACCAGACCGACCGCGGCCTGCGACGCCTGGAACACGAGACACGCTCCGAGCACGGCCGCGACACCCACCGGCGCCCGCCCCGCGCGCCTCACACCGAGGTGGAGAACGAACGTGGCCACGCACAACAGCCCCGCCTCGCCGTCCGCAAGCCAGGAGACCCCGTACCACGCACCGACGACCGCGCAGCCGATGACCGCACCCGCTGTCGTGAACCCGGCCAGAGTGGCCCTCGTGATGAGCCGACGCGGCAACCCGACGAACTCGGCCGGCCCCCATACCGTGGAACGCAGATACGTCATCAGGTGCGGCTCAGGCGCGACCGCGAGCCGATGTCGTCGCGCCACGCCTGCCACTCCGCTCGTAGACCAATGCACCAGGGAGGCCGGACAGCACCGGCCCCCTTCACGATTCCATTGCATTATGCAAAACGGGCGGCGGACAGGGCAACGCCGGCCCGACCTCGACGGGTCGGGAATCAGGCGTCCCGGCCGACCGGAACATCCATCGCCCAGCCCAGCGGGTGCGGCTCCGCCTCGTCCAGGGCCGGTGCGAGAGGTTCTCCCCCGGCCTCGTTGAAGGCGGCAAGCGCCTCGATCAGGGCCAGTCGCTGGGTCGGCCTGAGCTTCTCCACGATCGCGGCGATCTCGGAGCGGCGGCGGGCGGTGACATCGGAGACCGTGCGGCGCCCCTCGTCGGTGAGCTGGAGCAGGGTCTCACGGCGGTTGCCAGGGTTGGCCTGCCGGTCGGCGAGCCCGGCGGCGATCAGCCGGTCGACCATGCGCATGGCGGTGGACGGCGCGACCTGCAGCAGGTCGGCCAGCGTGACCAGCTTGGTGGCGCCTCTGGTGGACAGCACGACCAGCATCCGGAACTGCGGCAGCGTCACTCTCTCCTCGACTGCTGCGAGGGAACGGGCGGATACCGCCACCAGCAAGCGGGACGCGGTCAGCACCGATCGGGTCACCACGTCCACGTCGTCCATCGCCCCCGCGGGGGCCTCATGCTCCGGCATGCTTCCTTTGTACCGTGCCGAAGTGCCTGCTCACTCACCTGATGGGAACAGATTTTCCTTCCCCGTGACCCTCATGGCCGTGGTAACGCAGCAGGAGCATCGCGGCGTCGTCGTGGGGCGGCCCGCCGGAGTGCTGGGCGAGGTCCGCCCGCAGCGCCTCCAGGGCGCGGTGGGCATCGGGATCCTTCAGCAGGTGGGCCCGTTCACCGACGGGGTAGAAGTGTCCCTCGTCGTCGCGGGCCTCGGTGACTCCGTCGGTGTACAGCAGGAGCTGTTCTCCTGGGGCGAAGTCCACCCGATAGGGCTCCGGCCCCTCGCCCACGTGGGCGCCCAGCCCGAGGGGAAGGGCGAAGGCGGGGGGCTGCGGGAACTCGACGGTACCGTCCCGTCGTACGACCATCGGGGCCGGATGGCCGTAGTTGAGGAAGACCGCCTCGCCGTCCGTGCCGATCTGGCCGAGGATCGCGGTGACGAACTTCTCGCCCTCCAACTCCCGGGCCACGCTCCGCTCCAGCCGCTCGCCGAGCCCCAGCAGGTCCTGCTCGTCGTGAGCCGCCTCCCGGAAGGCGCCGAGCACCACGGCGGCCGTCTCCACTGCGGCCAGACCTTTGCCCTGGACGTCGCCGACGATCACGCGGATGCCGTGCGGCGAGGCCACCACCTCGTACAGATCACCGCCGATGCGCGCCTCAGCGACCGCCGAGGTGTACGACACCGCCGCCTGAAGCGGACCCGCGGTGAGGGGCACCGGACGCAGCAGCACCCGCTGCGCGACCTCCGCGATCGACCGCACGCTGGCCAGCTCCGCCTCCCGGCGCGAACGCATCACGGCCGCCGCGACACCCACGCCGGTGACACCGGCCACCGAGGCCAGTGCGGTGTAGCCGCGGCGTTCCTCGAACAGTCCGTCGTACACACCGAGCGCCACGCACAGCACAAGGGCGGCGAGCCCGAAGGCCACCGTACGGCGCCATCCGCCGACCAGCCCGGCGAACGCGGGGCCGAGCGAGACGAGCGGGAGGAAACCGACGCCAGGACCGGCCACGACGTCCATCACCGCGACCACTGCCATCACCACGACCGGCGTGCAGGACAGAACCGCCCCACTCGACGGTGGCTTCCGGTCCGTCATGACACACGCCAGCGGTCTAGCGGCTGTCGAGAGCCGCCCTCCGTTCCCGCAGGCGCCCCTCCCCCACTTTTAGACTATGCAAAGGTGACCCCTGCGACACCGCCCCGGCCTCAGGTCCTTTACCCAATCGAGTCCGAAAGCCGATATCCCGGACACACGGAAGGCGACGATGGCAGACAGAGACACCGAAACCGGCCGCCCACAACTGCCCACCGGATGGCGCCGTCTGGCCCTACGGCTGCCGGTCCTCCTCTTCCGCACGGGACTGGGGCCCCTCTTCGGGAAACGGTTCCTGCTGCTGCACCACACCGGCCGCGTGACCGACCAGGATCACATGACGGTCCTCGAAGTGGTGTCCCGCGACCCCGCCACCGCAAGCTGGACCGTGGCCTCCGGCTTCGGCCCGAACGCCGACTGGTACCGGAATCTGCGCGCACAGCCGAAGACCCTCATTCAGGTCGGCAACCACCCGCTCGCCGTCACCGGCCACTTCCTCGCCCCCGAGGAAGGCGCCGACATCATGGCCGAGTACGCGCGCCGGCATCCGCGGACGGCCCGACGCCTGTGCGCGTTCATGAACCTTCGAATGGACGGCACCGAGGCGTCGTACCACGCAGCGGGTCAGAAGATCCCCTTCGTACGGCTCGACGGCGAGAACCCCTGCGGGCGCGCGCCCCATCCCTGACGACCCAGCAGGGCGTCAACGCGCACGCTCCGCCGTCACGGGAAATGAAGCGCACGACTGGCATCCTCATTTTGCACTGTGCAATGATGTATTCGGGGAGTCGCGCCGACGGCCGCCCGCCAACTGGCGCCCAGGAGTGATGACGGCACGATCAGCGACACAGGGCGACCGGGTGGCCGTCGACAGGCTCCACGGCCACCGGATCACACGGTTCCACCTGGACGGAGGAGGGCACATGACCAGCGTGGGTGACCCGTGGCAGCCGGAGGAGCCCTCGGCCTCAATGGGGCTGGTGATCTTCCGGGCCCGCACCCGCGTTCGGACCCGCCCGGGGCACCAGCCGGGGTAACCGCCCCCTCCCGGGGGGAGCTCATCCGACCTGCGCCTCTGGCGCGACGTACGGCCCGTTCCCCGGCCGGCCTGAAGTCATACTTCTCGTCGGACCCCCGAAGTCACCGGCTCCGTGCAGGAGTCGACCCAGGTGCCGATCCGCCAACCGTCGGCCTGGATGGTTGGCAGACCACCGTCGGTCGACCACGCCGCCCCATACCGCTGCCCGGCCCATCCGTACCCCAGCCACCCGGCGCAAGGGCTGAACACCCCGCCATCGACCGCAGCACGCCGGGCCTTCGCCGAGCCAGAGCCCGCGCCAGCCCGCGAATCCGACAAGCCGCTCCACCAGCCCCATGGATGACACCACGTCACCGGCAGCACGGAAGTGCAGCCTGGCGCACTGGGTCATCCATGGGGAAGTCCTGACCTGATCCAGCAGTCTTGCGCCGGGCCACGTCATCGACCCGGTTCTTGGAGTGACGGCGGGTACCTCTCACCTAGCACCCCGGGCGGACTCTTCTCGGCGAGGACTCCACAGACAGGGCTGCGGACCGCGCCGAACCATGGCACTATGCAAAGATGAACCGCCGCGCGGTGTACCGGCAAGGTCCCGCGGCGGGACTGGAGCGCCGGGAAGCCTGGTCGGCACGACTATGTGGCGTACCGGCGAAAGGGGCAACCGTGTCCACGATCCAGGTGGCACTCAACTGGGCCATGCGGCTCGACGGAACCCTCGGCGTAGCCGTCGTCGACTACGTCAGCCGTATGACACTGGGCACCCGGAGCCGTCGCGTCGATCTCGACCTGGACGTGACTGCCCACGCCTGCACCGACATCGTGCGCGCGCATCTGTCCGCATTGCACCTGACTGGCCACAAGCCGGAACAGATCGAGGACATCCTGGTCACCCTCGACACCGAACTCCACTTCATCCGCCCCCTGAACCGCCGCGTGCACGAAGGGCTGTTCCTCGTCCTCATCCTCGACCGCAAGCGTGCGCGACCGGACCTCGTACGCAATGAACTCCGTGGCATCGAAGCCCTGTTGTGATCGCGGGCGCGCGAGCCACAGGAATGGCGCGCACGCCGAGACCAGAGCCGCCACAGGTGTTCACGCCTGCGCTCGAAGGGCAACCAGCCACCTTTCCTGAAGAGCGCGTGCGGCGCTGACAGCTGTCGCCGCGCTGTTCGGCCCCGGTGCATCAAGGCCGACTGCATCGCCGCCAGGCGGAACAGCAAGGGCGACCGCGACGGCAGCGTGGCCAAGCAGCCTGTCGACCTGTTCTGCGCCTCCTGCGACGAGTCGAGGATCGGCGGCTTCGACAACAGGTCCATCCAGCTCCGTACGCTCCCCACGGGAGGGGTCAGATGATGAACACGGCGGCCGGGCGAGCCTGGGTGCCGGACGGCCCGGCACAGGGGGGCGCCATGCTGTCGCGAGCACTGCTGTCCCACCCACCCCGGTGGCACACAACTCGTCAGACCCGAGCCGCGTCGGCTTCACCCGCACACCGGCGCCCGGGAACGAGGACACACAGCCGGCCCGAGGCCTCTTTCCGGGAATCGGCAATGTCCGGTACATCAAAGTGCCCGCTGATGGCCTGTCGATGCCGGGTAAAGAACCTGTAGGGTTCCCAGCGGTGTGCCGGGAAGCCTGGTCGGCGTCTGAGGACAACTCTCTTCGCTGATCGGGGGTACAGGTCATGGTGCTCGTCGTGGTCTTCGGGGTGGCGCTGCTCGTCGCGGTGCTGCTGTCAGGTCTGGCCGCCCGGACCGTACTCTCGACGTCCCTCCTCTTCCTGGTCGGCGGGGCTCTCGTGAGCGACGGTTTCCTGGGGTTGATCCACATCACGCCCGACAGCGAGATCGTGTCCGTGACGGCCGACCTTGCTCTGTTCGCGGTGCTCTTCACCGACGGCATGCACGTGTCCTTCCCCAAGCTGCGTTCCAACTGGCGCAACCCGGCCCGCGCCCTCGGACTCGGCATGCCGCTCGCCTTCGTCGGCATGGCCCTGATCACCCACTACCTGGTGGGCCTGGACTGGACGACCTCGTTCCTGGTCGGGGCCGTGCTGGCGCCCACCGACCCGGTGTTCGCCTCGGCGATCGTCGGCCGCAAGGAAGTCCCGACGAAGCTGCGGCAGCTGCTGAACGTGGAGAGCGGCATCAACGACGGGCTCGCACTGCCCGTCGTGCTCGTGCTGATCGCAGCCGCGGGGCCCACCTCCGGACACGCCGAGGCGTCGCTGGGGAAGATCGCGCTCGAGCTGGTCCTCGGGCTGGTCTTCGGCGTCGTTCTGCCGTTCGTGGTGATCGAACTCGTACGGTTCCGGCTGCTGGGCGCTGAGCCCAAGCTGCAACCGCTGCTGCCACTGGCGATCGGCGTGATCCTCTACGCGACCTGCCATCTGACGCATGCCAACCCCTACCTCGCCGCGTTCTCCGCAGGCGCGGTGCTCACGGCACGCTCACTGGAGGCGAAGGAGTCGTTCGAGCCCCTCGGTGAGGCTCTGGCGGAGCTGGCGAAGTTCGCGGCGCTGCTGGTCTTCGGCGCCCTGCTCACCCCGCAGCTGTTCGGGGACCTCTCCTTCGGCGGCTACGTCGCGGTCGTCCTGGCGATCGCGCTGGTCCGTCCGGCATCGCTGCTGCTGTCGCTCCTGGGCACGCGTTTCACCCGCCAGGAGAAGCTGGTCGCTGCCTGGTTCGGGCCGAAGGGCTTCGCGTCGGTCGTGTACGGGCTGCTGGTACTCCAGGCCGGGATTCCGCAGGGCGAGGAGGCTTTCACGCTGATCGCCGTGTGCATCGCGTTCTCGATCATCGCGCACAGCTCCACCGACGTACCGATCGCCCGCCTCTTCGACGTCGAGGACCTCGTCGGCGTCCCCGGCGGTGACGAAGGGCCCCGTACCGCCAAGGAGGTCGGCCGTGTGGGTACATGAACTCGCCGAGCCCGCCGGGACCGGCCCGCCCGGCCGGGGGTTGCGGGCACAGGGTCGCGGAAGGTGATTGTCCGGTACGCG
The DNA here is from genome assembly GCF_003933965.1 of Streptomyces sp. RP5T. Taxonomy (GTDB): domain Bacteria; phylum Actinomycetota; class Actinomycetes; order Streptomycetales; family Streptomycetaceae; genus Streptomyces. The sequence continues at coordinate 1,743 of NZ_RSAJ01000052.1, read as the reverse complement.
GCGTGCCGACTGCCCGCTTGACGGGACGACTCATCGGAGGATTGTGAACGGCTGGCAGAGCTGGGCGGCGATCGTGGTCTTCGTCGCGACCTACGGTCTGATCATCAGCGAGAAGATTCATCGTGTGGGAGCGTCTCTCGGCGGCGCCGCGCTGATGCTCGCCATCGGAGCAACCGACGACAAGTCGGCCTTCTTCTCCGAGGACAGCGGAGTCGACTGGAACGTCGTCTTCCTGCTCATGGGCATGATGATGATCGTCGGCGTACTCAAGAAGACCGGCATGTTCGAGTACCTGGCCATCTGGGCCGTCAAGCGGGCTCGAGCCAGGCCCTTCCGGGTGATGGTGATGCTCGTCGTCATCACCGCCTGCGCCTCGGCCCTGTTGGACAACGTCACCACGGTCCTGTTGGTCGCTCCGGTGACGCTGCTGGTGTGCGAGCGGCTCGCGCTTCCCGCCGCCCCGTTCCTGATCGCCGAGGTGTTCGCCTCCAACATCGGCGGCACCGCGACCCTGGTGGGCGACCCGCCCAACATCATCATCGCCAGCCGGGCCGGCCTGACCTTCAACGACTTCCTGGTCCACCTCGCGCCGCTCTCCGCGATCCTGGTCCTCGTACTCATCGCTCTGTGCCGCTTCCTGTTCCGCAGGTCCTTCGTCTACGACGCGGCGCGCGCCGAGGAGATCATGGCGCTGGAGGAGAAGGAAGCCATCAAGGACCCCCGCCTCCTCGTACAGGGCTTGGCGGTGCTGGTCCTGGTGGTGGCCGGGTTCGTGCTGCACCCGGTGCTGCATTACGAGCCCAGCGTCGTCGCCCTGCTCGGCGCCGGTCTGCTCATCGCGATCTCGACGGTGGAGACGGGCGAGGTGCTGGCCGAGGTCGAATGGCCCACGCTCGCCTTCTTCGCGGGACTCTTCATCATGATCGGCGGTCTGATCGAGACAGGCGTCATCGGCGAGATCTCACGCTCCCTCGCGGACGCCATCGGCGACAACGAACTCGGGGGCTCCATGTTGATGCTGAGCGCCTCGGCCGCGCTGTCCGGCATCGTCGACAACATCCCCTACGTCGCCACGATGGCCCCGATCACCTCTGACCTCGTGCAGAACATGGGGGGCGCGAGCGATCACGTCATGTGGTGGGCCCTGGCCCTCGGCGCGGACCTCGGCGGCAACGCCACCGCGATCGGCGCGAGCGCCAACGTCGTGGTCCTCGGCATCGCCGAACGCAACCGGCAGCCCATCTCCTTCTGGCAGTTCACCAAGTACGGCCTGGTCGTCACGGTCGTCACCGTGGCGTTGTCGGCGGGATACGTATGGCTGCGCTACTTCGCACTGGCCTGAACCCAGCGGGCAGCGAGGGCGCATGACCACGCCCTTGTCGCGCGGCCGTTCGGGTCCGGCATCCAAAACACGCAAGGATTGCCGGAATCCGGCAATGACGGACGCAGCCGCCCCATGGGAGCATCCGCGTGGCGCAGCGTGAACGACGGCGGGGGAGGTGAAGGTCCGTGACTCTGTTTCTGGGTCTCGGCATCGCAGGTCTCGTTCTGCTGGTGCTCGCTCTGGTCTTTGACGGTGTCCTCGAAGGACTCCTCGACGGCGTCGGTGCGCTGGAGGGGCTGTTCGACGGACTGCTGTCGCTTCCGGTGATCGCCGGGTTCGTCTCGATGCTGGGCTTCGGCGGGGCGATCGTGCTCGGCACGACGGGCCTCGGGGCCGGCGCCGCGGCCGTGGTCGGGGCG
>NZ_RSAJ01000529.1 GCF_003933965.1 Streptomyces sp. RP5T | reverse complement strand
CGCCCTCGTACGGCCCGGGCCGCCCGGCGAGGAACACATGCCGCGCGCCCGCCGACCTGAGCGTCCGGACGACGTCGTCGGCCTGCTCCTCGTACAGCGCGTCGCTGGAGCACAGGCAGGCCTCGGTGGCGCCGCTCTCCTCGAAGGTGCCCCCGGTGACGGGCTCGATGCCGCCGGCCTGGAAGAGGTTGGCGGCGAAGGTCAGCCGGGCGGTGTGGGCGGCGGCCGGGCCGAGCGCGGTGAGGTGGACGCGGGGCCGGGACCCGGTGGCCGCGAGATGGGCGTCGGAGCGGGCGCGCAGCTCCTCGTACGCCTCGTCGCGCCGCACGCGGGGCAGGCCGCCGGTGCGGGGCTCGGGGGCCGGGGCGCGCTCCACGGGCTTCTCGTCGAGGTGCGGGAACTCGCTGACGCCGGTGATGGGTTCGCGCCGGGTGGAGAGCTTCTTGGAGCGCTGTGCCCACGTCGTCGCCAGATCGGTGCGGATGCGGCCCGAGCGCAGCACGGCCGCCTGGCCGCCGTCGCGTTCGATCGTCCGGAAGAACCGCCAGGCGGCCTCGGCGAGTTCGTCGGTCAGCCGCTCCACGTACCAGGAACCGCCCGCCGGGTCGATCACCCGGGACAGATGCGACTCCTCGACCAGGATCGTCGAGGTGTTGCGGGCGATGCGGCGCGCGAAGGCGTCCGGCAGACCGAGCGCGTGGTCGAAGGGCAGCACGGTGACGGCCTCCGCGCCGCCGACCCCGGCGGCCAGGGTGGCGATCGTCGCGCGCAGCATGTTCACCCACGGGTCGCGGCGGGTCATCATCACCGGCGACACCACGGCGTGCTGCGCCTGCGCCCCGGCGCCCGGCGCCCCGCACACCTCCGCGACCCGCGCCCACAGCCGGCGCGCGGCGCGCAGCTTGGCGATCGTGAGGAACTGGTCGGCCGTCGCCGCGTACCGGAACTCCAGCTGCGCGCAGGCCTGTTCGACACCGAGTCCGGCCTCGGTCAGTCCGCGCAGATAGGCGACACCGGTGGCGATCGACGCCCCCAGCTCCTGCGCGGCCGAACCGCCGGCCTCGTGGTACGGCAACGCGTCCACGGTCAGGGCCCGCAGCCCCGGGTACTCCTCGGCGCACCGGCGCGCGAGCGGGACGACCGGCGCGAAGTCCGACGCCTCGCCGGTACGGGCCTCGTGGCCCAGCGGGTCGGCGCCGAGATTGCCGCGCGCGGCCTCGGCGTCGATGCCGCGCTCGTCGTAGAGGCGCAGCAACTCGGCCGCGGCGGAGGCGAATGCGCCGCCCGCGTCGAGGACGACCGGCGCCAGGTCGAGGTAGACACCGTCGAGGACCTGGCCGAGCGAGGCGACCGGGATGCCGCCCTCGCCCGCGACCAGCCACAGCGAGGTGACCCCGTTCTCCAGGTCCGTGAGCACCGCGGTGTTGTCGGCGACGGCGTGCCGCTGCCGTACGTCCCAGCCGCCGGCGGTGTTCCCCTCGGCGCGGGCGCCGCGCACGAAGGGGGCGAAGCCGGGGAGACCGGGGTCGGGTGCGGTGTCGTGCGCGGTGTAGAGGGGACGGGTGCGCAACCCGTCCTCGAGCGCGGTGGACAGGGCGTCCTCCGCTGCCGCGCCGGAGACTTCCTTGCCCGACTTGCGCAGGACACCCGCCACCAGGCCGTGCCACTGTTCAAGGTTCGCGTCAGGGAACTCGGCGGCCAGCGAGAGCCCGTCGTCAGGCAGGACCGTCATGCTCGGATGCTAGGCCAGACCCCCGAACGAGCAGCAGAGGGCACGGCTGTGACCTTGCCCGCAACAACACTGTGACCCCGGTCTCCCGCGGCCCGCGAGGGGCTTGGTCAGGCCGCCGCGGTCCCCTCCAGTTCGACCAGCCGGCCGGGGATCGCCAGCCGGGTCACCCCGAGCATCGTGGTGGCCGGTGCCACCCCCGCCGCGGCCAGGCGCGCGGCCGGCACGCCGTAGTGCGGCAACAGCAGGTCCACGTCCGTCGTGCAGACGTTGAGCCGGACCAGGTGCGCGAGGGACATGCCGGCCTCGCCGAGCACGGCCTCCAGGTTGTCGAGGCTCAGCGCCAGCTGCGCGGGTCCTGGACGCCGAGGAGCTCGCCGAACCGGCCCAGCGGTCCGAGCGGGTCGATCTGGACCAGGTCTGGTGGGAGCGCTGCGCGCGCTTCCTGTCCGACGACCACATCGCCGTACGGGTACGGGTGCGCCCGGAGCGGCGCGAGGACCTGCTGAGCAGCGCCGTGGCCCTGCGCGCCGCGGAACGACCCGGCGAGGACGGCTGGCTGCGGCTGGAGGTGACGTTCCAGGACCTGCGGCACGCCGAGTGGGCGCTGTGGCAGCTGGGCACGGACGCGGAGGCCCTGACACCGGCACCGCTGCGGACCGCGCTGCGGGAGCGCGCCACCGCGGTCGCCGCCCGTTACGGGGACTCGTCCTGAGGCTGCAGGCCGTCGGCGCGTACGCCGCCCGTGACCTGCAGGAACTCCAGTTTCTCCGCGTCGGCGGAACCCGCGGCCACCGTGTGGACGACGAGCCGGATGTCGCAGCCCGGGACGGTGAGCACGTCGCGGTCGCAGGTCACCTCGCCGACCTGGGAGTGTACGACGGTCTTGCGGGCCGAGACGTGCGGGCCGACCGCGCCCTCGTCCGGTGAACCGAAGACCCATGAGCGCGCTCGGCAACCCCGGGTTCGCGTCGTTGCAGGGGTGGTGCCTCCTTCCGGGAGGCACCACCCCTGCCGTGTTCGCCCTCGTCGTCCGCTCAGTTCCCCTTCGCGGTGAGTGAGGTGAAGGCGGCGTCGAGGCGGCGGGTGACCTCCTCGGCGACCGGGCGCAGGGCGTCGAGTTCGGTGAGGGCGACCATCGTGCCGGGGTCGAGGGCCTGGACGACGGTGTGGTCGCGGTCGCGGCGGACGACCACGTTGCAGGGCAGCAGCAGGCCGACGGAGCGGTCGGTGTCCAGGGCGCGGTGGGCGAGGGGCGGGTTGCAGGCGCCGAGGATGACGTAGTCCTCCATGTCGTGGTCGAGCTTGGTCTTGAGCGTGGCGGTGACGTCGATCTCGGTGAGGATGCCGAAGCCCTGGGCGGCGAGGGCGTCGCGGGTGCGGGCCACGGCGGAGGGGCGCGGAGCGCGTGTGAGCAGGGTGGGGCCGGCCGCGTCGATGGCGTCGAGTTGGGCGCGCAGCAGGTCTGCCGCCGTGTCGAACACGATGACGGCGCCGGGGTGCATTCCTCTCGTCATGGCAGGCCGGGTCACCCATTGGCGGGCCAGGCCCGTCAGCTTGGCGGTCAAGGCCGCTACGGCCGGGCTCCAGTGGCCCCGGGGCAGGTCCGACTCGGCACCGGGGAAGGAGTCCAGGGCCTCCTGTGGAATGAGCAGGTGGCCCTGGGCGAGGTCGGCACTCAGGTCGGTGAGGATGTCGGTGAGCTGGGCGCCGTCGATGAAGCGTTCGTAGTCGGCCTGCCGGTCCAGCCGCAGCGTCATCGGCGCGCCGGCCTGCTCGAAGAGGTGGCGTACCTGGTCGACCCAGGGCACCAGTCCCTCGTTGCACCAGGCCCGCCACGCGGCCCAGTCGGGGAAGCGCAGGCCGTGGGCGTCGTCCCGCGTTCCGGCCATGGCGCTCTGCAGGCCGGACAGGTCCAGGCACCATCGTTCGGCGGCGTCCACCAGGGCGTGCCGGACGGGATCCGTGCTCGTGCCCGCTGCCAGGTCGTGCTGCAGTGCCCTGGCCCACGCCTCGACGCGGGCCGCGCGCTCGGCCGGCTTCGCATCTCGTTCGTCTGCCAGGTCGTCAAGGACGTTGGCAGCCGCCCACAAGGCCCAGCACGCTGGGCGCAGGACGGCCGGCATCAGCTGGGTGAGGGCGTAGATCCCGGGATCGTGCTGTCGTGTGGTGCGGCGGCACATCCGGTACGCCGCCCGCAGGAATGGGTCTTCACCGGTGAGCGTGCGGGCGGTGGGTCGCGCCCTCCGTGCTCGCGTGGCCGCATCGAGGTCTGTCGTCGTGGGCCGCGTTGTGGCGCGCATGTCAGGGACCGGGACCTCAGTGTGTTTCCGTGTCGGACGCCACGGCCGATGACGTGGCAGCTGGATGCGGCGTGGGAAGGCCGGCCTTGCCGCTTCCTGGCCCGGGCAGCGTCCGGGCGGTCAACGGCAGGGAGCTGCGGGTACTGCGGCGGAAGCCCACCAGCGCGACCAGGGAGGCTGCCGCGAACCAGGTGAGCTCGATGGCCAGGTAGCCGGGTACCGGGCTGGTGGAGAAACCGGCCGCTGTGCTGGCCTGCATGGCCCCGTAGGAGGGCAGGTAGCGCATGACCGGGTTGTCGGCCCCGGAACTGGTGATGGGGTTCTGCAGCGCGAGGTCGATGATGCTTGTCATCACGATGGCGAACATGCCCTCGACCTCCCGGCGCAGCAGGGACCCGAAGCCGACACCGAGCGCACCGTAGGTGAGTCCGGCGCAGAACAGTGCGGCGGCGAGCAGGAGGGGCTGGCGGGGTGTCCAGGCCAGGCAGGTGACCGCGGTGGCGTAGGCGGCGACCGCAGCGGAGACCAGAGCCAGGGCGGTGACCTTGGCCAGGACGAGGTGGGCGCGGGGGTAGCCGGCCATGGCCAGCCTGCGGTCGAAGCCGCTGCCGGAGAACGTGGCGGCGAACATCATGAAACCAGTGATCAGCGTAACGGCGTTGAGCGCGCCGCTGATCTCGGTCAGTTCATTGCCGTGCGGCGACAGCGTCTCTCCGGTGGCCCGAAGACGCATCCGGGCCGGGGTGTCGGGCATTGCCAGGTACGCCAGCGTCGTCCACACCGGGACGAACAGGCCCACCAGGATCATGGCGAACCGGTTGCGGCCGTGCTCGATGAGCGTGAACCGGGTGGCGACAGCGAAGCGGGTCGGGTGAAACCTCACGCGACGGCCCCCGCCTTGTCCGCGCGCAGCATTCCGCCCTCCAGGCGCCACAGCTCGTCCAGGCGCTCGGTGTCGTACGCGAGGTGGGAGACGACCAGGACCGAGCGTCCCGCATCCCGCAGCCGGGCGGCGAGATCCCAGAACCGCTGGTAGGTGTCCCAGTCGAAGCCCTGATACGGCTCGTCCAGCAACAGGACCTGCGGATCGTGCATGAGCGCCAGCGTCACGTTCAACTTCTGCCGCGTGCCGCCGCTGAGAACCCCGGCCCGCTCATCGACGTATCCGGTGAAGCCCAGCACGTCCATGATCTCTTCGGTGTAGCGCACATCGGTGAGGCGGTAGGCCGTCTGGAAGAACGTCAGGTGCTGCCGGACGGTCAGCGCGTCATTGAGGACCACATGCTGTGGGCAGTAGCCGAACCGGCCGCTGTGACAGACCGATCCACGCGTGGGCCGCAGTTCGCCGGACAGAATTTTCAGCAGCGTGGACTTGCCGGCGCCGTTCTCCCCGACGATCCCGCACAGAGTTCCGGCCCGAAGGCGCAGGTCGACACCCCGTAAGACCACACGCCGACGGTAGGCGTGATGCACATCCCTGACCTCCACGCCCGACTCCCCCGTGCAACCGGACTTACCGCGACCTGATCTACCAACGACCGTGGTGCGGAGAAGATGCGGGCCGCATACCGACCGGCGTCGACGTGCCGGCCGGCGTGTGGGCGGGGAGCGCAGCACCGGGGGGATCCGGCGCCTTCCGAACTGCCGGCCGGTGAGGGGGCTCGAAGCTGAACCGACGGGTGACTGGCCATCACCGCAACGAGGCGAGCCCGGGTT
>NZ_RSAJ01000528.1 GCF_003933965.1 Streptomyces sp. RP5T | reverse complement strand
CCCCGCACGCCGACCCCGTCCCGGTCGCGACCTCACCCCGGTCGCGCGGTCGCCGATCGGGGACGTGTTCGGAGGCGGAAGTTCACCGGCGCGCCGACCGGCACCACAGAGGGAAAAGCTGACAACAGCCCCAGCCCGTCCACCGGCCACACCGGCCGTCCGGGCGTCATCGTCAGGCCGGGCATGACCATCCCGGCCTCATGTACTAGAGTTATCTCGACATCGAGATATCTGCCGAGGCGTACCGCAGTCGCACGCTTTCGCTGGGTCTGGCAGTAAGGCATACCTAACTTAGCCTTACCTTAGCGGATCGGCCAAGACGGCGTGGCGGCAGGATGCGGTGGTAAGCGCACAAAAATGAAGGAGACTGTCGTGTCGGCGAACAGCTTCGACGCCCGCGCCACGCTCAGCGTGGGCGACGAGTCGTACGAGATCTTCCGGCTGGACAAGGTGGAGGGCTCGGCCCGCCTGCCGTACAGCCTCAAGGTTCTCCTGGAGAACCTGCTCCGTACCGAGGACGGCGCGAACATCACCGCCGACCACATCCGCGCCCTCGGCAGCTGGGACTCCCAGGCCCAGCCGTCGCAGGAGATCCAGTTCACGCCGGCCCGCGTGATCATGCAGGACTTCACCGGCGTGCCCTGTGTCGTCGACCTCGCCACCATGCGTGAGGCCGTCAAGGAGCTCGGCGGCGACCCCGCGAAGGTCAACCCGCTCTCCCCGGCCGAGCTGGTCATCGACCACTCCGTCATCGCGGACAAGTTCGGCACGAACGACGCGTTCGCGCAGAACGTCGAGCTGGAGTACGGCCGCAACCGCGAGCGCTACCAGTTCCTGCGCTGGGGCCAGACCGCGTTCGACGACTTCAAGGTCGTCCCGCCGGGCACCGGCATCGTCCACCAGGTGAACATCGAGCACCTGGCCCGCACGGTCATGGTCCGCAACGGCCAGGCGTACCCCGACACCCTCGTCGGCACCGACTCGCACACCACGATGGTCAACGGCCTCGGTGTGCTCGGCTGGGGCGTCGGCGGCATCGAGGCCGAGGCCGCGATGCTCGGCCAGCCGGTCTCCATGCTCATCCCGCGCGTCGTCGGCTTCAAGCTGACCGGTGAGCTCAAGCCCGGCACCACCGCCACCGACCTCGTGCTGACCATCACCGAGATGCTCCGCAAGCACGGCGTGGTCGGCAAGTTCGTCGAGTTCTACGGCGAGGGTGTGGCGGCGACGAGCCTCGCCAACCGCGCCACCATCGGCAACATGTCGCCGGAGTTCGGCTCCACCGCCGCGATCTTCCCGATCGACGACGAGACCATCAAGTACCTCAAGCTCACCGGCCGCTCCGAGCAGCAGCTTGCGCTCGTCGAGGCGTACGCCAAGGAGCAGGGCCTCTGGCTGGACCCGAAGGCCGAGCCGGACTTCTCCGAGAAGCTGGAGCTGGACCTGTCGACGGTCGTCCCGTCGATCGCCGGTCCGAAGCGCCCGCAGGACCGCATCGTCCTCGCGAACGCCGCCGAGCAGTTCAAGCAGGACGTCCGCAACTACGTCGACGACGTCGACGAGTCGGGCAAGGAGTCCTTCCCGGCGTCCGACGCCCCGGCCGTCGCCCCGAACGGCGCCCCGTCCAACCCGGTCACCGTGACCGCCCCCGACGGCTCGACGTACGAGATCGACCACGGCGCGGTGACGGTCGCGGCCATCACCTCCTGCACCAACACCTCGAACCCGTACGTCATGGTCGCCGCCGCGCTCGTCGCGAAGAAGGCCGTGGAGAAGGGCCTGACCCGCAAGCCGTGGGTCAAGACCACCCTCGCCCCGGGTTCCAAGGTCGTCACCGACTACTTCGACAAGGCGGGCCTGACCCCCTACCTCGACAAGGTCGGCTTCAACCTCGTCGGCTACGGCTGCACCACCTGCATCGGCAACTCCGGCCCGCTGCCGGAGGAGGTCTCCAAGGCCGTCAACGACCACGACCTCGCGGTGACCTCGGTCCTCTCCGGCAACCGGAACTTCGAGGGCCGGATCAACCCCGACGTCAAGATGAACTACCTGGCCTCCCCGCCGCTGGTCGTCGCGTACGCCCTCGCGGGCTCCATGAAGGTGGACATCACCAAGGACGCGCTGGGCGCCGACCAGGACGGCAACCCGGTCTACCTGAAGGACATCTGGCCCTCCGAGGCCGAGGTCAACGACGTCGTGGCCAACGCCATCGGCGAGGACATGTTCAACAAGTCCTACCAGGACGTCTTCGCGGGCGACGCCCAGTGGCAGGCGCTCCCCATCCCGACCGGCAACACCTTCGAGTGGGACGCCGAGTCGACGTACGTCCGCAAGCCCCCGTACTTCGAGGGCATGACGATGGAGACCACCCCGGTCTCCGACATCACGGGCGCCCGCGTGCTCGCCAAGCTCGGCGACTCGGTGACGACCGACCACATCTCGCCCGCCGGTGCCATCAAGGCCGACACCCCGGCCGGCAAGTACCTCACCGAGCACGGTGTGGAGCGTCGTGACTTCAACTCCTACGGCTCCCGCCGAGGCAACCACGAGGTCATGATCCGCGGCACGTTCGCCAACATCCGCCTGCGCAACCAGATCGCGCCGGGCACCGAGGGCGGCTACACCCGCGACTTCACCCAGGACGGCGGTCCGGTGTCGTTCATCTACGACGCCTCCCGCAACTACATCGAGCAGGGCATCCCGCTGGCCATCCTGGCCGGCAAGGAGTACGGCTCCGGCTCCTCCCGCGACTGGGCCGCCAAGGGCACCGCGCTCCTCGGCGTCAAGGCCGTCATCGCCGAGTCGTACGAGCGCATCCACCGCTCGAACCTCATCGGCATGGGCGTCCTGCCGCTCCAGTTCCCCGAGGGCCAGTCCGCCGCGACGCTCGGCCTGACCGGCGAGGAGACCTTCTCCTTCACCGGTGTCGAGGAGCTCAACAACGGCACCACGCCGCGCACGGTCAAGGTCACCACCGACACGGGCGTCGAGTTCGACGCGGTCGTCCGCATCGACACCCCCGGTGAGGCCGACTACTACCGCAACGGCGGCATCATGCAGTACGTGCTGCGCAGCCTGATCCGCAAGTAGGTCCGTCCGTAAGGTCGTCCGCGAGGCCGACCGCAGGTCTTCGGACGGTCCTGGGGCCGCACTCCCGCTGACGGGGGTGCGGCCCTTCGTCATATCCCCGTCACCGCAGGTCATCACCCGCCCTCAGGTGGAACACAGGGTTCCCTCAGCGGGCGGGGACACGATCGGTACATGACTGGCACATCCGGCATCCGGGCCTGCCGCGCCCGCACGCGCAAGTGGCCCCTCGGCACCCGCCTGCTCGTCCGCGTCGGTGCCACCCTGGTCGTCGTCTGTGTCGCGACGGGCGTGCTCACCGTCCTCCTCCAGCGCGCCCATCTGATGGGCGCGCTCGACGACCGCGTCCTCGACAGTGCTCAACGAGCCCTGGGCGCGGCCTCGTCGCCCCCGGACAGCGAGGACGATCCGGCGGCTCGGACGATGACCGGGCAGCCCGCCGGGACGCTCTCCGCCCGGCTGAACGGGAAGGGCGCCGTGGTTTCCGCGACCGTCGTCGTCCTGGACGTCCCGGCTCAGAACGCCCACGCCTGGAACACCGGCACCCAGAACACCGGCACTCAGAGCCTCGGCACCGACCAGCGCACCGCCCTCGCCGGGATCCGGGCCGACGGCGCCATGCACACCCGGACCGTGCCCGGCCTCGGCACCTATCGGGTCACCGTCCTGGTGGACGGAGACGTCCGGGTCCTCGCCGGCCTGCCCGTGGACGAGGTCCAGGACATGATCCGCACCCTCGTTGCCATCGAGGCGGGCGTGGCCGCGGCCGGGCTGGCTGTCGCCGGCGGCGTCTGCGCAGTGGTCGTACGACGGCAACTGCGCCCCCTCGGCAGGGTCGCCGCCACCGCGGCCGAGGTCTGCCGTGCCCCGCTCGATCCCGGTGAGGTCACCGGCCTGCCCCGGGTGGCCGCACGGGACACCGACCCGGGCACCGAGGCCGGCCAGGTCGGCGCCGCGCTCAACCGGCTCCTCGACCAGGTGGAGTCCTCCCTCACCGAGCGGCGGCGCGGCGAGGAGCGGATGCGGAGCAGCGAGGAACGCATGCGGCGCTTCCTGGCCGACGCCAGCCACGAACTGCGCACCCCGCTCGCCTCGATCGCCGGATACGCCGAGCTGATGAACCGCGGCACCGACCGCGTCGAACCGTGGCTGGCCTGGCGGCGGGTGTCGGCGGAGTCGGCACGGATGACGGGCCTGGTGGAGGACCTCCTGCTGCTCGCCCGTCTCGACGAGGGCCGCCCCCTGGATTCCCGTGAGGTGGACGTGACGGCACTGGTCGCCGAGGCGGTGTGGCAGGCGCGGATGGCAGCCGACAGCCACGACTGGCAGCTCGAACTGAGCCTGGACGAACCGGCGTTGGTGGCCGGCGACGAGTCCCGCCTGCACCGGGTGGTGGCCGGACTCCTGTCCAACGCGCGGATGCACACGCCGGCCGGGACCAGGGTGACGGCAGCGGTGGAGTCCACGGCCGAACACTGCGTGATCCGCGTCCGCGACAACGGTCCCGGCATCCCCGCGGCCCTCCTGCCCACGGTCTTCGAACGCTTCACCCGGGCGGACACGTCCCGCTCCCGGACCCGCACCGACGCCGACTCGGCGGGCTTGGCCAGCCCTGGCAGCCCCGGCGGCTCCGGACTGGGCCTGGCCGTCGCGGCGGCGGTCACGAGGGCGCACGGCGGTCGCATCCGGGTCGACAGCGTCCCAGGACGCACGGAGTTCACGATCGACCTCCCGGCGGCCCCGGAACCCGAGGTGGGGCAGCGGGCGGTCTCGGGCAGCGGGGCATCGGTGACGTCACGCATATGACGTGGGTGTGACGGCAGTTGTGCGTTCGGTCGAAAATCGTTGGATGAGCACCGTGCTTCGCCGTTAGCGTGCTGCCGAACCAGGTCGCCAAGGCAAGGACGTGCCGTTGTACACCCTGTGAGACCCCCCGAGCGCTGATCGGTCGCGCGTCGCCGCCGTGCGCCGCGCTGCTTCCTGCTGCGGACTTCTCACTGAAACCGGTGTACTTCTGTGCTCACCACCTGGGTTGTCATGCCCACACGCCTTCCGCTCGTCCTTCGCCGTTGCCCCACCTGCACGTCGGAGCGCTTCCGGGCGAACGGCAAGTTCCGCGTCAACGCGAACCACAAACTCCTCGACGCCTGGCTCCTCGTGCTCTGCGCCGGCTGCGGGGACACGGCGAAGCTCACGGTCCTGGAGCGCAGGCACGTGCGTTCCATACGGCCTGAGCTGCTGGACCGGATGCACGACAACGACCCGCTCCTGGCAGCGGAGTTGCTCCAGGACCCGGAGCTGCGTCGCCGCAACCGCATCGCCCTGGACTGGGAGGGTGCCTGGCGGCTCGACACCGGGGGACCGGCTCCGCTGGAGGGTGACGTGCTCGACGTCTCGGTCTGCTTCGCGGCGCGGATCCCGGTCCGGCCGGTACGGCTGATCGCCGAAGGCTGCGGTCTGTCCCGCGCCGAGGTCGAGAGCCTGCTGGCCGAGGGCAACCTCGTCTCGGCGATCCGCCTGAACACCCGCCTCTCGGCCGACTTCACCTTCACCCTCAAGCCCTGATCCCCCGACATCCTGGGCCCTTGTTCCCTGCCCCGCAGGGGACAAGGGCCCAAAATTCCCACCGTGGGTCGCCCTCCAACTGGCCTGCAGGGGCGGGGCCCCGGCTTCCCGTCACAG
>NZ_RSAJ01000527.1 GCF_003933965.1 Streptomyces sp. RP5T | reverse complement strand
GCCCCCGGCTACCTCCCCGGCATCCTCGCCCGCCACCACCTCGGCCCCGACGGCACCCCGCTGCCCGGCGCCCCGGCCCACGACAGGGAGCCGGGCCCGGTCCGGCAGATCGTGCGCCGCGCGGCCCGGGGGGCGTACCGCCACGGAGTGCAGCGAGTGGCCCCGGTGATCCGCCGGATGGGAGAGCTGTGACCACCTTCCGAAGCCCTTTGCGAGGAGCTGAACCCATGTCCCACCCGCAAACCGGCCAACACGCCTCCGTGCGCCGGGTACTCGCGGTGATCCCCGCGCGCGGCGGCTCCAAGGGCGTGCCCGCGAAGAACCTCGCCCCCGTCGGCGGTGTCCCGCTGGTGGCGCGAGCCGTCCGCGAGTGCCGGGCCTCCCGCCTGGTGACCGACGTCGTGGTCTCCACCGACGACCAGGCCATCGCCGCCGCGGCCCGCTCGGCCGGCGCCGAGGTCGTGCTGCGCCCCGCCGCCATCGCGGGCGACACCGCCACCTCCGAGGCCGCCGTCCTGCACGCCATGGACGCCCACGAGGCGCTGCACGGGGCCCCGGTCGACGTGGTGCTCCTCGTCCAGTGCACGAGCCCCTTCATCATCCGCGAGGACGTGGACGGCGTGGTCGGCGCCCTCGTCGACAACGGCGCGGACTCCGCGATGACCGTGGCCCCCTTCCACGGCTTCGTGTGGCGCGACGCCGACGACGAGGCCCGCGCGGGCACCGTGGGCGAGGCCGAGGCGGCCGTCGGCGGCGGCTACGGCGTCAACCACGACAAGTCCTTCCGCCCGCGCCGCCAGGACCGCCCCCAGGACTTCCTGGAGACCGGCGCCGTCTACGGCATGGACGCGACCGGCTTCCGCAAGCACCAGCACCGCTTCTTCGGCCGCACCGAACTCGTGCGCACCGACCCCGCGCGCGTGCTGGAGATCGACGACCACCACGAACTGGCCCGCGCCCGCGCGCTGGCCCCCCTCTTCGACGCGGACCGCCCCGGTTCGCTGCCCTCCTTCGAGGACGTGGACGCGGTCGTCCTGGACTTCGACGGCACCCAGACCGACGACCGGGTGCTGATCGACGCCGATGGAAAGGAGTTCGTCTCCGTGCACCGCGGCGACGGACTCGGTATCGCGGCCCTGCGCAACAGCGGCCTGAAGATGCTGATCCTCTCCACGGAGCAGAACCCGGTCGTCGCCGCCCGCGCACGGAAGCTGAAGATCCCCGTGCTGCACGGCATCGACCGGAAGGACCTCGCCCTGAAGCAGTGGTGCGAGGAGCAGGGCATCGCGCCCGAGCGCGTGCTCTACGTCGGCAACGACGTCAACGACCTCCCGTGCTTCGCCCTCGTGGGCTGGCCCGTGGCGGTCGCGAGCGCCCACGACGTGGTACGCGGCGCCGCCCGTGCGGTCACCACCGTCCCCGGTGGCGACGGCGCGATCCGAGAGATCGCCAGCTGGATCCTCGGCCCCTCTCTCGACTCCCTCGACAAGTAAGGACACCTCCCCGCCATGAGCAACTCCCGTCTGCGCACCTTCGGCACCGAGCGCGTCGCCGGCCCCGGCCAGCCCGTCTACATCTGCGGCGAGATCGGCATCAACCACAACGGTGAGCTGGAGAACGCCTTCAAGCTCATCGACGTGGCCGCCGAGGCCGGCTGCGACGCCGTGAAGTTCCAGAAGCGCACCCCCGAGATCTGCACCCCGCGCGACCAGTGGGACATCGAGCGCGACACCCCCTGGGGCCGGATGACCTACATCGACTACCGCCACCGCGTGGAGTTCGGCGAGGACGAATACCGCCAGATCGACGAGTACTGCAAGGAGAAGGGGATCGCCTGGTTCGCCTCCCCGTGGGACACCGAGGCCGTCGCCTTCCTGGAGAAGTTCGACGTCCCCGCCCACAAGGTCGCCTCCGCCTCCCTCACCGACGACGAGCTGCTGCGCGCCCTGCGCGCCACGGGCCGTACGATCATCCTCTCCTCCGGCATGTCCACCCCGAAGCAGATCCGCCACGCGGTCGAGGTCCTCGGCTCGGACAACATCCTTCTCTGCCACGCCACGTCGACCTACCCGGCCAAGGCCGAGGAGCTCAACCTGCGCGTGATCAACACGCTCCAGGAGGAGTACCCGAACGTGCCGATCGGCTACTCCGGCCACGAGACGGGCCTGCAGACCACCCTCGCGGCGGTCGCCCTCGGCGCCACCTTCGTCGAGCGCCACATCACCCTCGACCGCGCCATGTGGGGCTCCGACCAGGCCGCCTCCGTCGAGCCGCAGGGCCTGCAGCGCCTCGTCCGCGACATCCGCACCATCGAGGCCTCCCTCGGCGACGGCGTCAAGAAGGTCTACGACTCCGAGCTCGGCCCCATGAAGAAGCTGCGCCGCGTCACCGGTGTGGTCGCCGAGGCGGAGATCGCCGCGGCGGCGGGCGAGCCGGTCTCGGTCTGAGCCACCAAGTGCCGGGTCCGTGGCGGCCGTTCACCCCTGCCGTGGACCCGGCGTTCATTACGCGCGCCGCATGAGCGCCTTACGACGGGACGGTCGTACGTCGATGAGCCCCCGCGCCGGGAACACCGGCACCCACACTCTCGCCTTCGTCGAGAGCCCGGTCCAGCTGCTGAACGTGCTGGAGTGGGCGCACGCCCACGCCCCCGGCGCGGAGCTCACCCTCGTCGTGCTGTCCCCGACCGACCCCATGACCCGCGGCCAGCTGCGCCGGATGGCGGAACTCGCCCGCGAGGAGGGCCACGAGGTCCGCTGGGAGGAGGCGAGGGGCGGCCCCGCGGCCCCCTTCCAGACCATCGGCGGCCTCGCGGGCATGCTCCGCAGGGCGGACCGCGTGGTCCTGGGCGACCCGTTCTCCCGCTATGTGCAACTCCTGCTGACCATCACCCGGGCCACGAAACTGGTCGTGGTCGACGACGGCACGGCGACGATGGAGTTCGTCTCCCAACTGGCCAGCGGCGAACGGCTGGTGCGCTGGCACCGCAAGGGCGGCCGCCCGAGCCCCCGCGACCTCGCCTTCGCCCCGATCTCCGCCGCGGCCCGCAAGCGGCTGACGCCGGGGGAGGGCCGGGGAGTCGAGATCTTCTCCTCGATGCCGATGGCGCAGACCCCGGCCGGAGTGACCGTCTCGGTCAACTCCTTCGCCTGGACCCGCGCCCGCTTCGGCCCGCCGCGCATCACCAAGGGCGCGGACATGGTGGGCACGTCCCTCGTCGAGACGGGCGTGGTGGACGCCGACCGCTATCTGGAGGCCGTCACCCGCCTGGCCAAGACCCATGGCGCCACCCGCTACTTCGCCCACCGCCGCGAGGCGACCGAGAAGCTCCACCGGCTGGCCGTGGAGACGGGCCTGGAGATCGTCCGCCCGGACCTCCCGCTCGAACTGATCGCCCGCCGCGGCCCGATCGGCCGGACGATCCTCAGCTTCCCCTCGACGGTCGTCCACACCCTCCCGCTGGCACTGGCCGGCACGGAGGTCCGCGTGGCCGTGTGCGACATCGACCCCGACTGGCTGACGGAGACGGCCTCGCCGCGCGCACAGGGATTCCTGTCCGGGGTCACGGGGACGGCCCGGGACGTGCACCGGCTGTCGGCGGTGACCGTGGTACCGGCTGTCTGAAACACAGGGGGCGGCTCCGGCTCGGAGGGCGGCGGCCGGCCGAATCGTCTAGCATCATCGTTCACTTGTGCGACGTTCGATGAGGTCAACGACGGGGGGCGGCCGGCGTGAGCGCCGAGGCGTTGCGGGAACGGCAGGCGGAGATCGGCGAGTTCCGGCGCAGGCAGGTCCTGGTGCCGGTGGTCGACGGCTCGCTGCTGTCGGCGGAGGCGGGCGGCATTCGCTGGCTGTTTGCGTTCACGGACGTGCCCGCGCTGGAACGGTTCGCCGAGGCACGGGGTGAGGCCGTGCCCGACCGGGTGCCGGTGCACGGGGCGCGGCTGCTGGACCAGGTGGTGCCGGCGGTGGGCGGCCCGGTCGGCATCGCGGTGGACGCGGGCAGCCCGGCGGGCCTGGTGCTGCCGCCGGTGACGGAGATCGTGCCGGACGCGGTGGCGGTCGACACGGGGGAGTCGGCAGCGTGAGCGACGGCTACCAGGTCGATCCGGAGGCGATGGCACGGATCACCCGCGGCATCGACCAGGCGATGGACGAGCTGAAGAACTTCGGCTTCGACATCGAGGCGAACCTCGGCCGCGGTTTCGACGACCTCTCCCTGACCGGCCTGGAGGCGGGCGACGACGCCCTCCAGCAGGTGTTCGCCGACTTCTGCGACCGCTGGGGCTGGGGCGTGCGCTCCCTGATGCAGGACGCGAACGAGTTCGCGGGCCGGTTGGGGCTGTCGGCGGGGCTCTACCACGAGCAGGAGCAGTACGTCTCCGACACCCTGAAGACGGTGTGGACGGCCGGCACGGGCAACCCGTACCTGTCCCCGGACGAGGTGAAGGAACGTTCCTGGTCACAGACGCTCAAGGATAACCCCCTCTCGCAGGCGGCGCACGCGGACTACAGCGCGGAGTCCTTCGCGGCCGGTCGGGACGAGGTGAGGGCGGCCTGGTCGCAGGCGGCGGAGGACGTCTCGACCTCGACGGTGACGCCGGACGCGTTCCTCGACCCGCGCACGGACTGGCAGTGGAGCGGGCCTCCCGACGCGGACTCCGCGGAGGATGAGGGCTGATGGGCTTCGGGGATCTGGTCGACGACTTCGGTGACGGGCTGGAGAGCGCGGCGGACGGTCTGAACAAGGGCGTCGGCGAGGCGGTCGGCTGGGGCACGGACAAGACGGCGGGCCTGCTCTCGGACGTGGGCGCGGACGGGACGGCCGAGAAGGTCCGCGACTTCGGCGAGAGCGTCGACAACCGCCTGGGCGGCACGGTGGCGGAACGCGCCCTGGGCGAGAGCGAGGACCCGAAGGAACTGGTCCACGGCAGCCCGGGGGCGCTCCACGAACGCGCGGGCCATCTGCGCAGGTTCGCTGCGGCCTTCGAGAACGTCGGCCAGGGCATGCGCTCGCTGGACCCGGGCGAATGGCGGGGCAGGGCCGCGGACGAGTTCCGCGCGAAGTTCGACGTCCAGCCCAAGCAGTGGCTCACGGCGGCGGACGCCTGCACCTCGGCGGCGGCCGCGCTGGAGTCGTACGCGGACATGGTGCGCTGGGCACAGGAGCAGGCGCGGCTGGCGATCGACACGTACCGGGCCGGGCAGAACGCCTCCCGGCGGGCGGCGGACGCGTACAAGGCACAGGTGTCGGCGTACAACCAGGCGGCCGAGCGCTACAACGCGACCGTCGAGGCGGGCGGCGACCCGGGCGCTAAGCCGACGAAGCCCGGCGACTACGTCGACCCCGGCACGGCGGCCCGCGAGGAGGCGGGGGAGATCCTGTCCGTCGCCCGCCGCCAGCGCACGGACATGGCGCAGGACGCCGCCCGCAAGGTGGCCGCGGCCCTGGAAAAGGCCCCGCCCAAGCCGGAGTTCACCGACCGCCTGGGCGCGGGCGCGGCGGACCTGTTCGTCGGCACCCAGCTCAACTCGGTCCACGTCCTGGGCGGCCTCGTACGCGGCGGCACGGACGTCCTGAAACTGGCCCGCACGCTCAACCCCCTGGACCCGTACAACCTGACCCACCCCGGCGAGTGGACGAAGAACTCCCAGCTGCTGCTGGCGGGCCTGGTGGGCACGGCGGCCCACCCCGAGCGGCTGCCGGTGTCGCTGCTGGGGACGGGGTGGTCGAGCGACCCGGGGGACTCCGCGGGATACCTGCTCTCCAACCTCATCGGCGGGAAGGGTGCGGGG
>NZ_RSAJ01000526.1 GCF_003933965.1 Streptomyces sp. RP5T | reverse complement strand
GATGTAACCCCCACCCCCATCACCTCGCGCGCATGACGGTTCGGGACCATTCCCAGGCGCCAGGCCTGCCAGCCTGTGTCCAGGTTCACGCCGCGCTCCAGCAGCAGTCCGTACGCGCCGACGTAGTCGTCCAGCTTCTCGTCCCGGGTGTCGTGTTCGCGGCGGGCCAGGTCCGAGAGTTCCTGCTGGGCGACCGCCGCGCCTATCTCCACGCCGCCCGGTGCCGCGTACGGCAGCAGGGTGCAGCGCAGGAAGCGGGCCCAGTCCTCGCCCCGCCGGTCGCCGTAGGAGGCGAACAGGGCCGCCGCCTCGTCGCACAGGGCGAGGGCCTGCGGGGTGCGGCCGTTGCCCGCGTCCACCACCGCCAGCTCCAGGCAGGTCCACGCCTCGCCGTGGGCGACGCCGATGCGCTGGAAGTCGGCGCGGGCGTCGACCAGCAGCTGACGGGCGAAGCCGGAGTTGCGCAGCGACCCCGTCTGCGCGGCCCGCTGGTCACGGGTGACGCGGGCCGAGTGGTGACGGGCGCAGGCCAGGCCGTAGACGTCCCGCATCCGGGAGAACATCGTGCGGGAACGCTCCAGCTCGCGGACCGCCAGGTCCAGGTTGCCGGTCTCCTCCAGCGCCTGGCCCAGGTAGTACACCGACCACGCCTCGCCGCGCGCGTCCTCGTTGTCACGGTGCCGGGAGGCCGCCTGGCGCAGGCCGTCCACCGCCGCCGACGGGTCCCCGGCCACCAGACGGGCCCGCGCCAGCTGGGTCATCGCCCACGCCTCGCCACGGGCGTCGCGGGTGCGGCCGTACAGGTCGAGGGCGGTTCTGAGCTCCGACTCCGCACGCGGCACGTCCCCCATCCGCAGCGAGAGCTGACCGAGCTGGAAGTGGGCCCAGGCCTCGCCGTGCACGGACTCGCCGGCGCGGTGCAGGACCAGGGAGCGGGTGAGCAGGTCCAGGGACTCGGCCACCCGGCCGCGGTCACGCTCGACGGCCGCGAGGGCGTGCATGGTCCAGGCCCGGTCGGTGGCCAGTTCGGGAGGCGCCTGGAGGTCCAGTGCCTCCTGGAGCTTCGCCGCCGCCTCCGTCAGCTGGCCCTGGTGGTGCAGCGTGATCCCCAGGGAGCACAGGGCGCGCGCGGCCCCCGCGTCGTGGTGGGCCTCCATGTAGAGGTCGACCACCGACGTCAGCGTGGTGCGCGCCTTGTCCAGCTCGCCCAGCTGACGGGCGGCGATACCGGTGCGCCACTGCACCGAACGGACCAGCAGCCCCTGGTCCACCGCCTGCGCCAACTCGCTGATCTCGCCCAGGCGGTAGAGGTCGCCGCGCAGCAGGCAGTAGTCGCACAGCGCGCCCAGCAGGTTGAGGACCGCCCCCTGGTTGACGCCGTCCGCGTGCCGCAGCGCGGCCGTGATGAAGCTCGACTCGTCGTCCAGCCAGCGCAGCGCCTCGTCGAGGGAGGTGAAGCCGTGCGGGCTGAAACGGTCCGAGCGGGTCGACATGTTGCCGTCGACCAGGCGCAGCACCGAGTCGGCGAGGTCGGCGTAGTTGACGATGAGGCGCTCCTGCGCGGCCGTGCGCTCGGCGGCCTCCTCCTCGTCCAGCAGTCTGGCCTGGGCGAAGGCGCGGACCACGTCGTGGACGCGGTAGCGGCTGCCGCGGACGTGGTCGATCAGGCCCGCGCGGGCCAGGGCCGTCAGATGCCGGACCGCCTCCGTCTCGTCGGTGGCCAGCAGCGCGGCGGCCGCGGCGGCGCCGAGCGAGGCCCGCCCGGCCAGCGCGAGCCGGCGCAGCAGCCGCCGGGCCTGCTCGGACTGGTCGGTGTAGCGCAGCCACAGGGCGCGTTCGACGGGCCCGACCGGGCCGTACGCGCCGAGATCCGCGGCGAGTTGGCGCGGGGAGCGGGGGCCGAGGGACGAGCCCGCGATACGCAGGGCCAGGGGCAGTCCGCCGCACAGCTCCCTGATCCGGTCGGCGGACTGGGCGTCGTAGGGGCCGGTGGCGGACTGCGCGGCCGCGTCCAGCAGTTCCTCGGCGCCCGCCGCCTCCAGGGCGTCGACCGGAAGCTCGTGGACGTGGGCGGCGAGGTCCGCGGGCAGGCCGAGCGGCTCGCGCGCGGTGACCAGGACGAGGCTGTCGGAGCGCTCGGGCACCAGGGTGCGGACCTGCTCGGGGTCCGAGGCGTCGTCCAGCACGATCGTCACCGGCAGCCCCGTCAGATGCTGGTGATACAGCTCGCTCAGCCGCTTGACCTGCTGGTCGGGGGAGGAGCGCTCACGGAACAGCAGCTGCTCGCGCGGGGCGCCGAGCCGGTTCAGCAGATGCAGCAGCGCGTCGCGGGTGGAGAGCGGGGACTCCTCCGGGTTGTCCCCGCGCAGGTCCACGACACAGGCCCCGCGGAAGTGGTCCTTCAGTTCGTGCGCGGCCCGGACCGCGAGTGCCGTGCGGCCGCTGCCGGGCGGCCCGTGCAGCACGACCACGGTGGGACGGGTCTCGGTGGTGGCGCGCGAGGCCTGCACCCACTGCCGGATGCGCCCCATCTCCGTCCGCCGGTCCGCGAACTCGCCTATTCGCTCCGGGAGTTGTGCGAACGACTGCTCCAGCACGCTTCTTCCGCGGGCCGCCGCGCTCTTGTCCGTGCCGCGCAGTCGCGGGCCCGCCTTCTTCGGCCCGGTCGACGCGCTCAGCACCCGCTGCTGGTCGAGGAAGGGCCGGATCCCCCGTACCTCCAACGCCGTCAGCCACTGGAGCCGCAGCTGTTCCGGGCCGCCGGGCTGGCCGAGGGCGCCCGCCCGGTGGTGTGCGGCCGGCAGGTGAGAGCCGGCCACCTTCACTACGGTCGCCGCCGCGCCCGCCACGCCCACGACCACACCCGCGCTCAGCGCGGTGCCCGCGCCGGTGCCGAGCGCCAGGTCGGCGACGGCGGCGGCCAGGGCTGCGACCGCCGCCACCAGCAGGGGAGTTCCGGACGCCTCCTTCGCGTACCGCTGCCCGAAGCTGAGCTGCCCGGCCTGCGCCTCGTCCAGCGCGCGCGTGTAGGCCTCGTACTCCTCGGCGGCGGTCTGCGCCATCGCGTCCAGTGATCCACGGGCCCGCGCGAGCAGTACGGCGCCGTCGATCCGCCCGCCCGAGCGCCGCACCTCCTCCTCCACGGCCCGCCCCAACAGCCTTTCGGCTTCCGCCCGATGGCTGTCCCGCATGTCACGTCCCCCTCCGGCGGCAACGGCTTTCTTGGTCAAGTGTGCTGCCGACGGGGCATCGGGGCGAGAGGGCGAACGCTCCGGGCGTGACCGGGAGGGTCCGCCGACGTCACCGTCCGGGACCCGCCTGCCGCCCGACCCGAGGGGTACTGCGGCAGGATGGACCCCATGCCGAACCGACTGGCCCACGAGACGTCCCCCTACCTCCTCCAGCACGCGGACAACCCGGTCGACTGGTGGCCCTGGTCGGCCGAGGCCTTCGAGGAGGCGCGGAAGACGAACAAACCCGTTCTGCTGAGCGTCGGGTATTCGAGCTGCCACTGGTGTCACGTCCTCGCCCGGGAAAGCTTCGAGGACGAAGCGGTCGCCGCTTTCATGAACGAGCACTTCGTCAACATCAAGGTCGACCGCGAGGAGCGCCCCGACGTCGACGCCGTCTACATGGAGGCCGTGCAGGCCGCCACCGGGCAGGGCGGCTGGCCCATGACCGTGTTCCTCACGCCGGAGGCCGAGCCCTTCTACTTCGGCACCTACTTCCCGCCCTCGCCCCGCCAGGGCATGCCCTCCTTCCGGCAGGTGCTGGAGGGGGTCCGGGCCGCCTGGAGCGACCGGCGGGACGAGGTCGCCGAGGTCGCCGGGAAGATCGTGCGGGACCTCGCCGGGCGGGAGATCTCCTACGGCGACTCGCAGGCGCCCGGCGAGGAGCAGCTGGCCGCGGCGCTGCTCGGGCTGACGCGCGAGTACGACGCGCAGCGCGGGGGGTTCGGCGGGGCGCCGAAGTTCCCGCCGTCCATGGTGGTGGAGTTCCTGCTGCGCCACCACGCCCGCACCGGTGCCGAGGGCGCCCTGCAGATGGCGCAGGACACCTGCGAGCGCATGGCCCGCGGCGGCATCCACGACCAGCTGGGCGGCGGTTTCGCCCGCTACTCCGTGGACCGCGACTGGATCGTGCCGCACTTCGAGAAGATGCTCTACGACAACGCGCTGCTGTGCCGGGTCTACGCGCACCTGTGGCGGGCGACCGGCTCCGACCTCGCCCGTCGGGTCGCGCTCGACACCGCCGACTTCATGGTGCGTGAACTGCGCACCGCCGAGGGCGGGTTCGCGTCCGCGCTGGACGCCGACAGCGACGACGGGACCGGCCGGCACGTCGAGGGCGCCTACTACGCGTGGACGCCGGAGCAGTTGCGCGCGGTGCTCGGGGAGCAGGACGCCGAGCTCGCCGCGCAGTACTTCGGGGTCACCGAGGAGGGCACCTTCGAGCACGGCCAGTCCGTCCTCCAACTCCCGCAGCAGGAAACGGTGTTCGACGCCGAGAAGGTCGAGTCGATCAGGCGGCGGCTGTTCGACGCGCGCGCGGAGCGGCCCGCTCCCGGCCGGGACGACAAGGTCGTCGCCGCGTGGAACGGGCTCGCGATCGCCGCGCTCGCCGAGACCGGGGCGTACTTCGGCCGCCCCGACCTGGTCGACGTCGCCCTAGGGGCCGCCGACCTTCTCGTACGGCTGCATCTGGACGAGCAGGCCCGGTTGTCCCGTACCAGCAAGGACGGTCAGGTGGGTGCCAACGCCGGGGTGCTGGAGGACTACGCCGATGTCGCCGAGGGGTTCCTCGCGCTGGCGTCGGTGACCGGGGAGGGGGTCTGGCTCGACTTCGCCGGGTTCCTGCTCGACCATGTGCTGACGCGGTTCACCGGGCCGGACGGGGCGCTGTTCGACACCGCCGCCGATGCCGAGCGGCTGATCCGGCGGCCGCAGGACCCGACGGACAACGCGGTGCCCTCCGGGTGGACGGCGGCGGCGGGGGCGTTGTTGTCCTACGCCGCGCAGACCGGGTCCGAGCCGCACCGGGAGGCGGCGCGGAAGGCGCTCGGGGTGGTGAAGGCGCTCGGGCCCCGGGTGCCGCGGTTCGTCGGGTGGGGGCTCGCGGTGGCGGAGGCGTTCCTGGACGGGCCGAGGGAGGTCGCGGTCGTGGGTCCCGCGGCGGCCGACGAGGCCACCAGGGCGCTGCACCGTACGGCACTTCTGGGTACCGCTCCCGGCGCGGTGGTCGCGGTGGGGGCGCCGGGCGGTGACGAACTGCCGCTGCTCGCCGACCGGGTGCTGGTCGAGGGCCGGCCCACCGCGTACGTGTGCCGGCACTTCACCTGTGACGCGCCTACGACCGACGCGGAGGCGCTGCGGGCGGCGCTGGGTGGCCGGCCGGTCGGTTAGCCTCCGCCAGGGCGTTCGCCACGATCGCCTCCAGCTGTTCGTGGTGGGCGCCCTTCCAGTAGGCGCGGCCGCACTCCTGGCACTGGGCGAAGACGTCGTACGACCGTTCCGTGCCGCCCTCCAGGCGGTCCGCCACCTCTTCCTTGGTGGCCTCGCGCAGCAGGCCGTTGCAGGCGGTGCAGCGGGTCCAGGGCCGCAGTTCGGGGCGGAAGCGCTCCAGGACGTCGCTGAGCTGGTCCTCGGGCCGGGTGCTGTACACGAACGCGCCCGCCCACAGTTCCCTGCGGTGCAGCAGGCCCCGGTCGCGGCTGAGCATGACGCGTTTCTCGGTGGCCGAGCGGGTGGCGAGGGCGGGGTCGCCGATGTCCGTGGACTCGTACGCGGTGTCCACGCCG
>NZ_RSAJ01000525.1 GCF_003933965.1 Streptomyces sp. RP5T | reverse complement strand
CACCCCACCGGTGCGAGCCCCGCCGCCCGCAGCGCGTCCAGCGGATCCTCGCGCAGTTCTCCGTCCACGAGGGCGGGGGCGTCCTCAAGCAGGGACACGAACTCCGTCGCCGCCCAGCTGTCCGGCAGCTTCTCGCCGGGGATCCCGAGAAGCCGGTCGGCGGCGGCACCCACGCACTACACGACCGCGTGGTACAGCTCGCGCAGCCGCGCGGCCGGCACCCCGCCGGGGCCGACCCCGACGCCGCCGAGGAACCGCACCCGCTCGTGCTCCAGGATCGTCCGCAGGCTGTTCCGGAGCGACTTGATCTTCTCGTGGTACGAGGCTCCGGGCCGTGTAGCACCCGCTGGGCCCGGAGCCGACGACGGCGACACGCAGCACGGCGGAACTCCCTACGGGAGGAGTCGCTGACACCCCCAGGATTGCACCGCCGATGCTGCTCTGACAGGGTGCCGGCGGGAGCCGGGCGCGCGTGTCCGTTCGTATGGAATGTGATCATTCGGTTACGTTGCGTATATGCTGGAAGCATCCTTTCTTAATCTTTCTGATCGTTGTCCGACGGACGGCCACGTGTCCGTGTGGCCCGCGTGGGAAGTGCGGGAGGACGACGCCGCGACGGCGTGGTTCGGCGTCCGGCTGGCCTTCTCCGACGGCGCCAGGGTCGACGCGCTCGCCGTGGTGACCCAGGAGGGCGTCTCACTGGAGGACGTACGGGCCGCGCCCGCCCTGTCGCTCGACGACCTGGCCGCGCTCGCGGACTGGATCGAGGAGCCCCTCTTCGCGGCGTGCGGAAGGCGGCCCGAGAAAGGGGTCGAAGGGCCTGGGCCGCGGCGCGCTCGCCCGGCGTGGCCGCGCGGTCTGGAGGGGCGGTGGCTGGTGGCGCAGGAATACCGGGCCGCCCAGGAGGACGGCGTCGACCCGGTCCTCGCCGTGATGTGCGCGACCGGGCACAGCCGCCGCAGGTCGCTGCGGCTCATCTCCCAGGCGCGCGACGCGGGTTACCTGACGCCACGTCACGCACGGCGCTGAGCGGACGGTTTCAGCCGGTATCCCTCACCGCATGTCCCGCATGCGGTTGATCTCGCTCGTCTGCTGGGCCACCACGTCGTCCGCCATCTCCTCGATCCGGATGTTGTTGCCCTGTCCCTTCACCTCCGTCGCCATGGTGATCGCCCCCTCGTGGTGAGTGATCATCAGGGTGAGGAAGAGCTCGTCGAAGGCCTTCCCCTTCGCCGCGCGCAGCTTCTTCAGCTGCGCCTCGGTCGCCATGCCGGGCATCGTGGCGTGCGCGTGGCCCGCGGCCTCCTCGGACTTGCCGTACCCCTTCAGCCAGGCCCTCATCGCCTCGATCTCCGGCCCCTGCGCGGCCGAGATCCGCTCCGCGAGGGCCTTGAGCTTCGCCGACTCGGCACGCAGCGGGGCCAGTTCGGTCAGCTCGAGCGCCTGGGCGTGGTGCGCGATCATCATCCGCGCGTACGAGACGTCCGCGGAGTTGGGAGTGTCGTCGTCGGACCGCTGCTCCTGGGCGTCCTGGGCGGACATCGTGCGGTTAGCCTCACCGGGTTTGCCGGGCACCAACACCGAAGGCCCGGTCGCCGAGGCGGACTTGGGGTCCGTGCCGGAGTCGCAGCCCCCGAGGGCCAGGACCGTCAGTACGGCCAAGCCGGTTGCGGCGTACGGCGCGCGGCGGAAGAGCACAGTGGTCACCCGTGGTCCTTTCATGACGGGTTCGTTGCCCCCTGTTGATCTGTGCATGGTGAAGACGATACTGCGGTGACGCGTGAACCGTTCCACATGAACGGCACAGGGAGGAAACAGTGATCCTGTTGAAAGAGTCCCGAACCCGGCACAGACGTCTGGGAGTTGCGGCGGCAGCCGCGGGGCTCCTGGCCGCACTGCTGACCGCCGTCCCCGCCGTCGCGACCCCCGACCCCGGGGACGGCCCGACGTCGGGCAGGGGCGTCTCCAAGAGCACCGAGGCCGAGGTCGAGGCGGCGATCGCCGACGGCGCGATACCCGGCCAGGACGAGATCGTCCACTCCGACAACATCCAGCACCTCGTCAACATCCCCAAGGACGCGCTGCCCGGCACCAACTCGGACCTGGCCTTCCAGGGCAGGTACGCCTTCTCCGGGAACTACGACGGCTTCCGCATCTTCGACATCAGCAACCCGAAGGCCCCGAAGACCGTCGCTCAGGTGCTCTGCCCCGGCTCGCAGAACGACATCTCCGTCTCCGGGAACCTGCTGTTCCTGTCCACCGACTCCTCGCGCAGCGACAGCAGTTGCAACAGCACCACCCAGCCCGCCACCGAGAAGTCGTCGTGGGAGGGCATGAAGATCTTCGACATCAGCGACAAGAGGAACCCGAAGTACGTCGCCGCCGTCGAGACCGCCTGCGGCTCGCACACCCACACCCTGGTGCCCGAGCGCAGGAACGTCTACATCTACGTCTCCTCGTACTCGCCGAACGCCGCGTACCCCGACTGCCAGCCTCCGCACGACGGCATCTCGGTCATCAAGGTGCCGCGCAACGCCCCCGAGACGGCCGCCGTGGTGAGCTTCCCGGTGCTCTTCCCGGGCGAGGGCCCCGACGGCGGCGGCAACCCCGGTGCGCCCACCAATCCGGGTGTCTCCAAGACCACCGGCTGCCACGACATCACGGTGCTCCCGGACGAGGACCTCGCGGCGGGCGCCTGCATGGGCGACGGCATCCTGTTCTCCATTGCCGACCCGGAGAACCCGAGGGTCATCGACCGGGTGCAGGACAACGTGAACTTCTCCTTCTGGCACTCGGCGACCTTCAACCAGAAGGCGAACAAGGTCGTCTTCGTGGATGAGCTGGGCGGCGGCGGCGCGGCCACCTGCAACGCGGAGATCGGTCCGAACCGCGGCGCCGACGGCATCTACGACATCGTGGGCAAGGGCGACCGGCGCAAGCTCGTCTTCCGCAGCTACTTCAAGATCCCCCGCCACCAGGCGGACGTCGAGGTGTGCGTGGCCCACAACGGCTCGCTGATCCCGGTCAAGGGCCGGGACATCATGGTCCAGGCCTGGTACCAGGGCGGTGTCTCCGTCTGGGACTTCACCAACTCCTCGCGCCCGAAGGAGATCGGTTACTTCGAGCGGGGCCCGGTGACCACAGAGCGGCTGACGACCGCCGGTCCCTGGTCGGCGTACTACTACAACGGCTACATCTACTCCAACGACATCGCCAAGGGCTTCGACGTGCTGAAGCTCAGCGACAAGCGGACGGACCCGGCCAGGAAGGTGCGGCTCGGCGAGCTCAACGTCCAGACGCAGCCGGACTACTTCGACTGACCCCCGGGCTCCGGCCCCGTCTCGAAGAAACGCGACAGATCCGCCTCACGCGTCCCGTCGGGTGCCTCGGCTCCCGGCGGGACGCCCTGTTCCCAGTCGAGGCGATAGCGCGTGAACAGCTCGGCGCGCAGGGTCGCCATCGGCATCGGGACGTTCGGCACGACCATCGCGTAGACCGCGCCCATGAGCTGCGAGCGCAGCATCGGGTAGTCGGTCTCGACCGTCTGTGAACCGTGCCGTTCCATCGTGTCCCGCAGCAGTTCGGCCAGGCGCTGCTGCTCGGGGCACTGCACGAAGCCGTCGACGTCCAGCAGGCCCGCCATGTGCTGGCGCATCAGCACGGTACGGTCCCGCGCCAGACCCAGGATCGCGTCGATGGCCCGGGCCATCCGCTCCCGGCCGTCCTCGGTGCGCGGCTCGCGCTCCAGCGCCTCCTCCAGCGTGCGGTGCATGAGCCGGTGCACGGCGGACTGCACGAGCTGACGCTTGCCGGGGAAGTAGTACGACACCAGACCGCGCGCCGAACCGGCCCGGTCCGCGATGTCCCCGAGGGTCGTGGCCTCGTAGCCGCGCTCGGAGACCAGTTCGATGGCCGCCTGCAGGAGCCGCTCCCGGGAACGGCGGCGCAACTCTTCGTTGACCAAGGCGCTGCGCGGGGACATGCTGTAACTCCTGCGTTGACTGGCTATCAGCCAACTATACTCAGTGTGTCCGGACCGGCCCGTAAAAGGCCTGGTCGGGGCTGCCGCCTGCTCTGGGCGACGCGGGGGATCGTCCAGGGTGGGCGAGCAAACGCCCCAATGGTGTCCTCAGGCGACCTTATCGACGGGGTGACCACCCCGTTTCAGGACACTTTTCCGCGTCGGTCGTGCGTACCCGTCGAGGCGGCTGTCGCACAGTCCCTTACCCCACGAGGCCGAGCACGGGCCGCAGCGCGTCGGGCCGCTGCGCCGCCGGCAGATGGTCCACGAAGTGCACCCCGCAGCCCAGAGCGGCCGCACCGCCGTCCGCCCGCCGGTCGTCGCCGACCATCAGGACGTCCCCGGGCTCGACACCGAGCGCCGCGCAGGCGGCCTCGAACAGCCGGGGGTCGGGCTTCTGGATGCCGTGTTCGTACGACAGCACGTACGCGTCCACGAACGGATCGAGCCCGTGCGCGCGGAAGACCGGACGCAGGTCCCAGCCGATGTTGCTGACCACGCCCACCTTGATTCCGCGCTCGCGCAGCGCGCGCAGCACCTCGGCGGCGTCGGGGTACGGCTGCCAGGCGGCGGGGAGCATGTGCCGGTCGTACAGCGCGTCGTGCAGGTCGGGATCGGGCAGCGTCACCAGCCGCGAGAGCCCGGTGTACGCGGCCCGGTGCAGCTCGGCGCTCTCGTCCCGGACTCCCCACACGGCGGCGAGCTCGTCCGGCATCGGCACCCGGGGCGCCGCCCCGCCGGGCAACGCCCCCACGTGCTCCAGCTCCCGCGCGGCCCGCGCCAACTCCGTCTCCGGGAGGGGGAGTCCCGCCTCGTCGAGGACGGTCCTCAGCCAGGACTCGGTGGACTCGATACGGAAGAGGGTTCCCGAGAAGTCGAACAGGACGGCAGCCATGCGGTGATCCTAAGGGCCGTCGTTCACCGCCGGTACCGCCGCTCGACCAGCACCGCCAGGGCCACGAGCAGCGCGCCGAGGAGCCACCCGCCGAGTACGTCGGAGGGCCAGTGGACGCCCAGCCAGATGCGGGTGAGGCCGACGCCCACGACGGAGATCACGGCGAGGGAGAGGGCCGTGAACCGGACGGCGCGGCCGACTCCGTAGTGGTGGAGGAGCCACAGCAGGAGGCCGCACACGACGGTGGCCGTCAGTGCGTGGCCCGAGGGGTAGGCCGCGAAGTGCGCCGTGTCGACGGGATCGGGCCACACGGGGCGCTTCCGGCCGACCGCCGCCTTCAGGACCTGCTGGACCAGTGTGCCCACAGCACATGTGACGATCAGCCATACGGCGATCCAGTGGGCATGGCGCCGCCACACCAGCCAGATCGCCGCGAGCGCCGCCAGCAGACGCATCGCCCAGGGGTCCCAGACCCAGTCCGTGAGGATGCGGAAGACGTGCGTGAGCCCCGGTTCGTCGACGGCCCAGCGATGGGTGGTGTCGGCGATGTCGCCGTCCACGGTGAGCAGGGGATGCCACTTGGCCACCACCAGGGCGAGCAGCAGCAGCGAGAGCAGGGCGAGGACGCCGGTGGCACGGGCGGCGGTCCGGTGCTCCGGCGGTCGGGGCGGGGAGTCGACGGACTGGGTGTGCATGGTGCGATCCTCGCCGACCGCTGTGGTCACAGGCGAATTCCGGGACACGGGCGGTTCGGACTGCCCGTCGTGCGGGGCGGCGTTCATGGTCGGCTGCTCGCGATGAGGCGCATGGTCATTCTGCCGGGTTCCCTGCCCTGCCCGGGTGTATGCGCGCGGCGGCTGTCGTCCCTGTGCGGGCGGGGGCGGCCGGGGG
>NZ_RSAJ01000524.1 GCF_003933965.1 Streptomyces sp. RP5T | reverse complement strand
GTAGACGACTGGGTTGATAGGCCGGATCTGGAAGGCGGGTAACCGCTGGAGGTGACCGGTACTAATAGGCCGAGGGCTTGTCCATATTTGCTCGCGTCCACTGTGTTAGTTCTGAGGCAACGACCGTGTCGTGTTTCCGGTCCAACTTCATAGTGTTTCGGTGGTCATAGCGTGAGGGAAACGCCCGGTTACATTCCGAACCCGGAAGCTAAGCCTTACAGCGCCGATGGTACTGCAGGGGGGACCCTGTGGGAGAGTAGGACACCGCCGAACTCCTTTTAGAGCTCTGGCTCTTGGGCACGCAGCCCAAGAGCCAGAGCTTTTTTGCGTTGAGGTAGGGTCAGGGAGCATCGTTCGCACGTTTCCCACAGGAGGCCCCCGGGTGGAGGTCCAGGAGACCCGGGTCCAGACGGACCGGGTCCTCACCATCCCCAACATCCTCAGCATGGCGCGGCTCGTTGGGGTGCCGCTCTTCCTGTGGCTGATCCTCAGGCCCGAGTTCGGAGGGCCCAAGAGTGACGGCTGGGCATTGCTGGTACTCGCCCTGAGCGGGATCAGCGACTACCTGGACGGCAAGCTGGCCCGGCGGTGGAACCAGATCAGCAGCCTCGGCCGGCTCCTCGACCCGGCTGCCGACCGCCTGTACATTCTCTCGACGCTCGTCGGTCTCACCTGGCGCGAGATTCTGCCAATCTGGTTGACGGCTGCACTGCTCTTGCGGGAGTTGATGCTCCTGGTGATGGTGGGCATCCTCAGGCGGCACGGTTATCCGCCGCCGCAGGTGAACTTCCTCGGCAAGGCCGCCACCTTCAACCTGATGTACGCCTTCCCCCTCCTTCTGCTCAGTGACGGAACTGGATGGATCGCGTCACTCGCTGCTATTTTCGGATGGGCGTTCGCCGGATGGGGTACAACGCTGTACTGGTGGGCAGGAGTGCTCTATGTGGTCCAAGTCCGCCGCCTGGTCCGTGCGGACGTCAGGGCCGGCTGAACTCGCCCCTTGGCGCCGCTGTAGCGGCTCGATGGCCCCCGACAGAAAAGTGCGGGAGAATCTGGACGGGTGAAGTCGGCTGGACCGTCATCTCTTAAGGAGGACGCTTCCGACATGAAGGCCGTCGTGATGGCCGGAGGCGAAGGCACACGCCTTCGTCCCATGACCTCGAGCATGCCCAAGCCGCTCCTGCCGGTGGCAAACCGGCCGATCATGGAGCACGTTCTGCGGCTGCTCAAAAGGCATGGGCTCAACGAGACCGTCGTCACCGTGCAGTTCCTGGCCTCACTGGTCAAGAACTACTTCGGTGACGGTGAAGAGCTCGGAATGGAGCTCTCCTATGCCAATGAGGAGAAGCCACTCGGTACCGCCGGAAGCGTCAAGAACGCCGAAGAGGCGTTGAAGGACGATGCCTTCCTCGTCATCTCCGGTGATGCCCTGACCGACTTCGACCTCACCGAGCTCATCAACTTCCACAAGGAAAAGGGCGCGCTGGTCACCGTCTGTCTGACGCGTGTACCCAATCCGCTTGAATTCGGTATCACCATCGTCGACGAGGAAGGCAAGGTCGAGCGCTTCCTGGAGAAACCGACCTGGGGCCAGGTCTTCTCGGACACCGTGAACACGGGCATCTACGTCATGGAGCCCGAGGTCTTCGACTACGTCGATCCCGATGTGCCCGTCGACTGGTCCGGCGATGTCTTTCCGCAACTGATGAAGGAAGGCAAGCCGATCTACGGCTATGTCGCCGAGGGCTACTGGGAGGACGTCGGCACGCACGAGAGCTACGTCAAGGCGCAGGCCGACGTCCTCGAAGGCAAGGTCGACGTCGAGATCGACGGCTTCGAGCTCTCCCCGGGGGTATGGGTGGCCGAGGGTGCCGAGGTGCATCCCGATGCCGTACTCCGCGGTCCGCTGTACATCGGCGACTACGCCAAGGTCGAGGCCGGCGCCGAGATTCGCGAGCACACCGTCGTGGGCTCGAACGTGGTCGTGAAGAGCGGGGCGTTTCTGCACAAGGCCGTCGTGCACGACAACGTGTATGTCGGACAGCAGAGCAATCTCCGCGGCTGTGTCGTCGGCAAGAACACCGACATCATGCGTGCGGCTCGTATCGAGGACGGCGCGGTCATCGGCGATGAGTGCCTCGTCGGCGAAGAATCGATCATTCAGGGGAACGTCCGGGTCTACCCGTTCAAGACCATCGAGGCCGGTGCCTTCGTCAACACCTCGGTCATCTGGGAGTCCAGGGGCCAGGCACATCTCTTCGGTGCCCGTGGTGTCTCCGGCATCCTCAATGTCGAGATCACCCCGGAACTCGCGGTCCGGCTGGCCGGTGCCTATGCGACGACCCTCAAGAAGGGGTCGACCGTCACCACCGCCCGCGACCACTCCCGTGGCGCGCGGGCACTGAAGCGGGCGGTCATCTCCGCGCTGCAGGCCAGCGCCATCGACGTACGCGACCTGGAGAACGTACCGCTGCCCGTGGCCCGGCAGCAGACGGCCCGCGGGAGCGCCGGCGGGATCATGATCCGGACCACGCCCGGGGTGCCGGATTCCGTGGACATCATGTTCTTCGACGGGCGGGGCGCCGACCTTTCCCAGGGCAGCCAGCGGAAGCTGGACCGGGTGTTCGCGCGGCAGGAGTACCGGCGCGCGTTCCCCGGGGAGATCGGTGACCTGCACTTCCCCGCCAGCGTCTTCGATTCCTACACCGGTTCGCTGTTGCGGAATGTCGACATCACCGGGATTTCCGAGTCCGGGCTGAAGGTCGTCGTGGACGCCTCGAACGGCAGCGCGGGCCTGGTGCTGCCGAGTCTGCTCGGGAAGCTCGGGGTGGACTCGCTGACCATCAACCCGGGGCTCGACGAGTCCAGGCCGACGGAGACCGCGGATGCCCGGCGGTCGGGGCTGGTGCGGCTGGGCGAGATCGTGGCGTCCGCGCGGGCCGCGTTCGGTGTGCGGTTCGACCCCGTGGGCGAGCGGCTGTCCCTGGTGGACGAGAAGGGCCGGATCATCGAGGACGACCGGGCGCTGCTCGTCATGCTCGACCTGGTCGCCGCTGAGCGCCGCAGCGGCCGGGTGGCGCTGCCGGTCACCACCACGCGGATCGCCGAGCAGGTGGCGGCGTACCACGGGACGCAGGTCGAGTGGACGACCACCTCGCCCGACGACCTCACGCGGGTCGGCCGCGACGACTCGACGATCTTCGGCGGTGACGGCAAGGGCGCCTTCATCATTCCGGAGTTCAGCAGCGTCTTCGACGGTACGGCGGCCTTCGTACGGTTGATCGGGCTGGTGGCGCGTACGCAGCTCACCCTCAGCCAGATCGACGCGCGGATTCCGCGGGCGCACGTCCTCAAGCGGGATCTGGCGACTCCGTGGGCCGTCAAGGGCCTGGTGATGCGCAGGGTCGTGGAGGCGGCGGGCGATCGTTTCGTCGACACGACCGACGGTGTCCGGGTCGTGGAGACCGACGGACGCTGGGTGATGGTGCTGCCGGACCCGGCGGAAGCGGTCACGCATCTGTGGGCCGAGGGGCCCGACGACGCGTCCGCACAGGCACTGCTGGACGAGTGGTCGGCGGTAGTGGACAGCGCCGGCCGCTGAACCACGCACGCGTGCGTGCCGGACATGTGTCCCCTAAGGGGGCCTGTCCGGCACGCCGATGGGGCCATTCGGAGGTACGGGCCGCGACGTGCGACGATGTGCGGCATGCCGCAGCAGCCCCCCATTCGGAGCACCCCCACGCGCCCGTCGCGCCCGGACGCCTCCATGTCGCTGCTCACCAACGTCATGGACCACAGCCTCGACGACGGCTACGCCGAGGCCGCGGCCCGCAAGAAGGCCGCCGGCGAAGGCGGACTGCCCAAGACGCTGCGGGCGAGACTGGGTCTCGCCCTGGGCCTGGTGCTCGCCGCCCTCGTGGTCACCGTGGGGGCGGCGCAGGCGCGCGTGGCCGCTCCCGTCGTCGCCAAGGAGCGCGAGGAGCTCATCGACCGTATCGACCGCGAGACCGAGACGGCGGACAAGCTCGAGGACAGCGTCGACCGACTCCGCGAGGACGTCAGCACCCGGCAGCGCGAGGCGCTCAAGCAGAGCGGCGACGGCGGCAAGACCGATCTCGTGGGCATCCTGTCGGGTGCCGTGGAGGTGCACGGCCCCGGCGTCAAGCTGGTCGTGAACGACGCCAAAGAAGCCAGCACGGGCGGCGGTGACGGGAATCCGCGCGAGACCACGGGGTTCTCCGACACCGGGCGGGTGCGCGACCGCGACATGCAGCGGGTGGTCAACGGGCTCTGGGAGTCGGGCGCCGAGGCCATCTCCATCAACGGGCAGCGGCTGACCGCCCTGTCGGCGATCAGGGCCGCGGGTGACGCGATACTGGTCGACAACAAGCCGCTGGTTCCGCCGTATACGGTGCTTGCCGTGGGGGACGGGCAGCGGCTGAGCACCAGGTTCCAGGACAGCGCCGACGGGCTGTATCTGCACGCCCTGCAGGAGAACTACGGCATCCGGACCGCCATTTCCGCGGAGGACGACCTCCGGCTGCCGGCCGCACCGAGTGTGATCGTACGTACAGCAGAGCCGAGAACTGAGAAGGGCACATCGTGATCGCCGTACTGGGCCTCGTCGTGGGAGTCGTGGCCGGCCTGTTGGTCCGGCCTGAGGTTCCGGCGGTTGTCGAGCCTTATCTGCCGATCGCCGTGGTGGCGGCGCTCGACGCGGTCTTCGGAGGGCTGCGGGCCATGCTCGACGGCATCTTCGACGACAAGGTCTTCGTCGTGTCGTTCCTGTCGAACGTCGTCGTGGCCGCGCTGATCGTGTTCCTGGGCGACAAGTTGGGCGTGGGTGCCCAGCTCTCGACCGGTGTCGTCGTCGTGCTCGGCATCCGGATCTTCTCCAACGCCGCGGCCATCCGCCGGCACGTCTTCCGGGCGTGAGGCCGATGAGCGAGCACGAGGAGACGCCCGGCAACGGGCTGCGCAAGGAGCTGCCGGAGGAAGTCCCGGCCACACCCGCCGAGAAGCCGGAGGAGTCCGGCACTCCGGCTGCGGAGCCCGGGCTGACCGGCCGCCAGAGGCTGGTGCAGGGGCTGTGGCCGCCGCGTGTGACCCGGGCTCAACTCATCGTCGCCGTGCTGCTGTTCGGCCTCGGGTTCGGTCTCGCCATCCAGGTGGCGTCGAACAGCGACAGCGACAGTGCGCTGCGGGGTGCGCGGCAGGAGGATCTCGTGCGCATCCTCGATGAACTGGACGACCGTACGCAACGTCTTGAAGACGAGAAGCAGGGCCTCGAGAAGCAGCGGGACGAGCTGGAGAACAGCTCCGACCAGGCGGAGGAGGCCCGCAAGCAGACAGTCGAGAAGGAGCGGCAACTCGGCATCCTCGCGGGCACGGTGGCCGCGCAGGGGCCGGGCATCACGATGACGATCGAGGACAGCAAGGGGACGGTCGAGGCGGACATGCTGCTCGACGCGATCCAGGAACTGCGAGCGGCGGGGGCGGAGGCGATCCAGGTGAACGGCGTGCGGGTCGTCGCCGACACCTATCTGTCGGATTCGGACAAGAGCGTGAGCGTCGACGGGAACAAGATCACCGCGCCGTTTCGTTTCAAGGTCATCGGCAATCCGCAGGACCTCGAACCGGCCCTGAACATCCCTGGAGGCGTGGTGCAGACTCTTGAGAAGGAGCAGGCCACCGTTACCGTCGAGCGGTCGGACAAGATCGTCGTGGACGCCTTGCGAGCGGCGAAGCGGCCTGACTACGCTCGGTCGTCCTCCCAGTGAACCGGGGGTGCATGGGGGGCATCCGGCGAGGGCATGAGG
>NZ_RSAJ01000523.1 GCF_003933965.1 Streptomyces sp. RP5T | reverse complement strand
GGGGTGGCGTGCGGGGTCGCCTCCACCGCCGACCCCATCGGGCCCGTCCGCTCGGCCCGGCGGCTCTTCCGGCTCGCCGACGCCGCGCAGTACCGGGCCAAGGCCGAGCGCGCCGAACGGCCCGTCGTCGCGGGCCGGGGCGGCCCCGACGACCCCGTCGTACGGCTGGCCGACGCGGCGCCCTCCGGGCGGACGGCCGAGCGGCGGACCTTCCGGGGGCGCCACCCCTGAGCGGGTCCGGCCCGTCCGGTGTGTCAGGGGCACGGTGTGTAAGGGGCGTAGCCCCCACCCACTAGTGACATCCTGGAATTCAGTGCGTACGCTCCTGAATATGGATATGCACACTGTGGTGGTGGGGACGTCCGGGGTCACCGCGTCCGACGTCCTTGCCGTGGCACGGGACGGTGCCCGTGTCGAGCTCTCCGGGGAGGCCGTCGCCGCCCTCGCCACGGCCCGCGGGATCGTGGACGCCCTCGCGGCCAAGCCCGAGCCCGTCTACGGCGTCAGCACCGGCTTCGGCGCCCTCGCGACCCGGCACATCAGCCAGGAGCTCCGGGGCCGGCTGCAGCGCAACATCGTCCGCTCGCATGCCGCCGGAATGGGGCCGCGGGTCGAGCGGGAGGTCGTACGGGCGCTGATGTTCCTGCGGCTCAAGACCGTCTGCTCGGGACACACGGGGGTGCGGCCCGAGGTCGCGCAGACCATGGCCGACGTGCTCAACGCCGGGATCATCCCGGTCGTCCACGAGTACGGGTCGCTCGGCTGCTCCGGGGACCTCGCGCCGCTGTCCCACTGTGCCCTCACGCTCATGGGGGAGGGGGACGCCGAGGGCCCGGACGGGGGCGTGCGGCCCGCCGGTGAGCTGCTCGCCGAGCACGGGATCACCCCCGTCGAACTGCGCGAGAAGGAAGGGCTCGCCCTTCTCAACGGCACCGACGGCATGCTCGGGATGCTGGTCATGGCGCTCGCCGACCTGGACATGCTCTACAAGTCCGCCGACATCACCGCCGCCCTGTCGCTGGAGGCCCTGCTCGGTACCGACAAGGTGCTCGCGCCCGAGCTGCACGCCATCCGGCCGCACCCGGGGCAGGGGGCCTCGGCCGCCAACATGCTGGCCGTGCTGAAGGGTTCGGAGCTCACCGGGCACCACCAGGACGACGCCCCCCGGGTCCAGGACGCCTACTCCGTGCGCTGCGCCCCGCAGGTCGCCGGGGCCGGGCGGGACACCCTGGCCCACGCACGGCTGGTGGCGGAGCGGGAGTTGGCGTCCGCGGTCGACAACCCGGTGGTCCTGCCGGACGGGCGGGTCGAGTCCAACGGCAACTTCCATGGGGCGCCGGTCGCCTACGTCCTCGACTTCCTCGCCATCGCCGTCGCCGACCTCGCGTCGATCGCCGAGCGGCGCACCGACCGGCTGCTCGACAAGAACCGCTCCCATGGCCTGCCGCCGTTCCTCGCCGACGACGCCGGTGTCGACTCCGGGCTGATGATCGCCCAGTACACCCAGGCCGCACTGGTCAGCGAGTTGAAGCGGCTCGCCGTCCCCGCGTCCGCGGACTCGATCCCCTCGTCCGCCATGCAGGAGGACCACGTCTCGATGGGCTGGTCGGCCGCGCGCAAACTGCGCACCGCCGTCGCCAACCTCACCCGGGTGCTCGCCGTCGAGCTGTACGCCGCCTCGCGCGCCGTCGAACTGCGCGAGGGCCTGAGCCCGGCACCGGCGACCCGGGCCGCCATCACCGCCGTACGCAAGGCGGGTGTCGAGGGGCCCGGTCCCGACCGGTTCCTGGCTCCGGACCTCGCCGCGGCGGACGAGTTCATGCGCGAGGGGCATCTGGTGTCGGCGGTCGAGGCCGTCACCGGGCCGCTGCTGTAGACGGGCGGGGCCCTGTTCGGCGTACGGCTGAACAGGGCCCCTGCGATGGTGATGTGGGCGCGGTCGGCTCGCCCTCGACGACCGCGCGGACGGACCTTGAAGGTCTCGCCAAGAAATCGTCAAGCAGGCTTAAAAGCCGAGTCGTTCCCGGCGCACCGAATAGACGACGAAGCCCGCACCCAGCGTGAGGAAGAGGGTGCCGCCGACGACGTACGGGGTGGTGTCGAAGCTGCCGGTGTCGGCGAGCCGGGTGTCGTCCGTGGACGCCTCCGCGCTCGTGGTCGTGACCCGCGCCTGCGTCGTGGCCTGCACGGACGGCTCTGTTCTCGCCGGCTGTTCCTGAGTCGCGTTGGCGGACGGGACGAACCACAGGGCACCCAGCAGGGTCCCCGCGGCGGTGGCGGTCAGCAACGGACGACGAACGGATGACACGGAATATCGATCCCCTTGTGGTGCTGGCGAATTGGCCGTGTGGGGCGATGTTAGTGAAAGGCGCGGGTCACGGGAAAGTCACGGGAGGCATGGGCTTTACGCTCCGGGCATGAGCACTGAAGACACATCACGTTTTGTACGGCTTCGGGTGGAGCTGGTCGTCGAGATCGACGACCAGGACGCCGTGACCCGGGCCGCGCTGGCGCGGATCGCGGAGGATCCGGACATGCCGGGTGAGGAGCGGGCGCATGCCGAGAGCGCTGTGACGGAAGACACTGCGGAGGCCCTCGCGTATCTGGTGGACCCGTTCGACCTGGTGGGGGAGGTGGCGGGGGTCGAACTGGCCCAGGCCTCCTGGAGCAGCGAACACATCGACTACGACCCGGATTCGCCGGACTGGGACCTCGACGAGGATGATGTGGAGGAGAACGACGAAGAAGAGGTCGTCGGCTGAGCGCGCTCGGGAAAATCGTGACCCCGGGCGGCAACCGCCGCCCGGGGTTTCGTCGTCTCAGGGCTCGCACGGACCGACAGACACACCTGCCGCCACCGCGGACGTGGTGTGCCCCACACCTTCCGGGAAGGTGGAACGGGACGAACCGGTCGTAGCGTTTAGGTTTTATTGACGGGGACTCTCGGGGTTTCTGGGATTCGGCAACGATGGAGAAGCGTGTGATGACGGTCAGTAAGCGGCGCAGGGGCCTGACGGTCGCGTCCGCTCTGCTCGGCGGAGTGCTGGTGCTCTCGGCCTGTTCCGGTGGCGACGACTCTGCTTCGAGCGACGGCGGGGGCGACACCTCACAGGCCAAGGCCGACGAGGCGGCGGCCAAGAAGAGCTCCCAGGCCGAGATCAAGATCACGCCCAAGGACGGCACCGACAACGCCTCCATCAACAACTCCGCCGCCGTCACCGTGAGCAAGGGCACGCTCACCGCCGTGACGATGACGACCTCCGAGGGCGCGAAGGTCGCCGGCGAGCTGTCCGCCGACAAGACCAGCTGGAAGCCCGACACCCAGCTGGAGCGTTCCACGACCTACAAGGTCGCCGCGGAGGCCAAGGACTCCGACGGGCTCGTCGCCCACGAGAACGCCTCGTTCACGACGGTCTCCCCGGCCAACAGCTTCATAGGCAACTTCACGCCGGAGGACGGCTCGACCGTCGGCGTGGGCATGCCCGTGTCGATCAACTTCGACAAGGCGATCACCAACAAGGCGGCCGTCCAGAAGGGCATCACCGTCTCCTCCAGCAGCGGTCAGGAGGTCGTCGGTCACTGGTTCAACGCCAACCGCATCGACTTCCGCCCCGAGGACTACTGGAAGGAGAACTCCACCGTCACGCTGAAGCTCGCGCTCGACGGTGTGCAGGGCGCCAACGGCGTCTACGGCGTCCAGCAGAAGACGGTCACCTTCAAGATCGGCCGTAACCAGGTCTCGTACGTCGACGCCAAGACCAAGCAGATGAAGGTCACGCAGAACGGCGCGACGATCAAGACCATCCCGATCTCGGCCGGCTCGCCGGACAACAAGACGTACGAAGGCGTCATGGTGATGTCCGAGAAGTTCAAGGAGACGCGCATGAACGGCGCGACCGTGGGCTTCACCGACGACGACGGCAAGGGCGAGTACGACATCAAGGACGTGCCGCACGCCATCCGCCTCACCAACTCCGGCACCTTCATGCACGGCAACTACTGGGGCGCCAAGTCCATCTTCGGCTCCGTGAACACCAGCCACGGCTGCGTGGGCCTGTCCGACACCAAGGGCGCCAACGACACCGGCACCGCGGGCTACTGGATGTACACCCACTCCATCGTCGGTGACGTGGTGGTCGTCAAGAACACCGGCGACAAGACGGTGGCCCCGGACAACGGCCTCAACGGCTGGAACCTCAGCTGGGCCGACTGGAAGGCGGGTTCGGCCGTCTGAGCCACCCGTATTTCACAGCTTTCCGATGCCGCCCCCAGGGGCGGCATCGGTGTTTCCGGGCCCGCGCACAGCCTTCTCATGCGGCTCTTATGGGGGGCTTATGGAGTCATCACGCGCCGTACCTAGCTTGCGGCCATGTTCTTCACCTACCTGAGGCGCGAACTGCGCCGCCGCAGAAAGGCGGCCCTCGTCGTCGCCTCCGGGCTCGCGCTCGGCATCGCGCTGGTCATCGTGGTCAGTTCCGTGTCGTCCGGCATGGGCAAGGCCCAGGACAAGGTCCTGCAGTCGCTGTACGGGCTCGGCACCGACATGACGGTCACCAAGGCCGCCCAGCCACAGGCCAGTTCGTCGGACCGGCCGCGCTTCCGGTTCGACGCGCAGGACAACGGCTCCGACGCGGAGCAGAGCAGCGACCGGGTGCTGGTGCAGGGGTTCCAGACCCTGTCCAGCGACACGGTCACCAAGGTCGACCGGCAGAGCGGCGTCTCGGACGCGGTCGGCGGGCTGAGCCTTCAGGTCATCAAGATCAGCGGCCAGTTCACCCGCGGCGAGTTCCAGCAGGACGGCAACGGCGGTGCGGGCGGCGGATTCGGCCGCAACGGCGGCGGCACCGGCCAGCCCCAGGGTGAAGTGCGGGGCGGCGGCGCCGACTTCGACGTCAACAACTACTCCGTCTACGGCACCGACGTCACCAAGGCGGCCCTCGGCCCGCTGACCTCCTCCCGGATCACCGACGGACGCACGTTCACCTCGGCCGAGACCGACGCCAAGGTCGCCGTCGTCGACTCCGCGTACGCCAAGGAGAAGAAGCTCAAGGTCGGCTCCACCGTCACCATCAAGAGCGTCAAGTTCAAGGTGATCGGCATCGCCACCGCGGACAGCGGGGACGCGGCCGCCAACGTGTACATCCCGCTCACCCAGGCGCAGACCCTCAGCGACTCGAAGAACAAGGTCACCACGATCTACGTCAAGGCGACCGACTCCCAGAAGATCGACTCCGTCAAGTCGACGATCCAGCAGAACATCTCGGGTACGACGGTGACGACCTCGGCGGATCTCGCGGACACGGTGTCCGGGTCGCTGTCGACGGCGTCCTCGCTCGCCACGAACGTCGGCAAGTGGCTGTCGATCGCCGTGCTCGTCGCCGCGTTCCTCGTCGCCGGACTGCTCACCTCCTCCGCGGTGTCGCGCCGGGTACGGGAGTTCGGCACGCTCAAGGCGCTGGGCTGGAAGTCGGGGCGGGTGACCCGGCAGGTCGTCGGCGAGGCCATGGTCAACGGGCTGCTGGGCGGGGCGCTGGGCATCGCGCTCGGCCTCGCGGGCGCGTACGCCGTGACGGCCATCAGCCCCACGTTGCAGGCCCAGTTGGGCGGCGGGGCAGGCGGCGCGGGTGGTCCCGGTGGCGGGGGCGGCTTCGGCGGCCCCGGTCGCCAAGCGGCCGCCAGGACGCTGGACGTCGCCCTGACCGCCCCGGTCAGCCTGACGACGGTGGCGATCGCGGTCGGCCTGGCGGTGGCCGGTGGTCTCATCGCGGGCGCCTTCGGCGGCTGGCGGGCGTCGCGCCTGCGGCCGGCGGACGCGCTGCGCCGGGT
>NZ_RSAJ01000522.1 GCF_003933965.1 Streptomyces sp. RP5T | reverse complement strand
CCCCTTGACAGCACCCTCCCGCCGCCCGGAGTATCACTCCCGTGAACCTGTCAGACAGCCGGACAGCCAGTCAGCCGCCGAGGCGTGTCAGCGCCATGGAGGCGGTGCTGGCGCATCTGCGCGACGCCATCGAGCGCGGGGAGTACGCCATCGGCGACAAGCTCCCCTCCGAGGCGGAGCTCTGCCGCAGCCTGGAGATCAGCAGGCCCGTCCTGCGCGAGGCCCTCAGGGCCCTGCAGACCATGGGCCTGACCGTCTCCAAGACCGGCAAGGGCACCTTCGTCGTGGCCAACGCGGTGGAGGACCCCACCTTCGGCGACTACGCGGCCAGCGACCTCCTGGAGGTGCGCCGTCACGTCGAGATCCCGGTCGCCGGATACGCGGCCCGGCGCCGCACCCACGAGAACCTCGACCACCTGGCCCACCTCCTGGACCGGATGGAACGGGAGACCGACACCACGGCGTGGGTCGCGATGGACACCCTCTTCCACCTCGCGGTGGCCGAGGCCGCCCAGAACCCGGTCTTCCGCCGGGTCATCGAGGAGATCCGCGACGCACTGGCGCGTCAGTCGGCGTTCCTCAACGAACTGGGCGGCCGCCGGGAGCAGTCCAACCGCGAGCACCGCGCGATCGTCGAGGCGCTGATCGACGGTTCCGAGCACGACGCGGTGGAGGCCATGTCCCACCATCTCGACCGCGTCGAGACCACCCTCACCGACATCGTGCGCTCCCCGCGCACGGACAGTTCCACGGAAGGCGGATCAGAGGCGTGAGCGAGCAGTCCCTGCACGACGGCGTGCAGAAACGTTCCGGCCATGTCGACGCCGGAGACGAGGGGTACAGCAAGTCCCTCAAGTCACGGCACGTCAACATGATCGCCATTGGCGGCGCGATCGGCACCGGCCTCTTCCTCGGAGCCGGCGGCCGCCTCGCCGACGCCGGCCCCTCCCTGTTCATCGCCTACGCGGTCTGCGGCGTCTTCGCCTTCCTCGTGGTCCGCGCCCTGGGCGAACTCGTCCTGTACCGGCCCTCCTCCGGCGCCTTCGTCTCGTACGCCCGGGAGTTCCTCGGCGAGAAGGGCGCCTACGTCGCCGGCTGGATGTACTTCCTGAACTGGGCCACCACCGGAATCGCCGACATCACCGCCGTGGCCCTCTACACCCACTACTGGGGCATGTTCTCCGACATCCCCCAGTGGGTGATCGCCCTCGTCGCGCTCGCGGTCGTCCTCACCGTCAACCTCATCTCGGTGAAGATGTTCGGCGAGCTGGAGTTCTGGTTCGCCATCATCAAGGTGGGCGCGCTCGTGGCGTTCATGCTGATCGGCGTCTTCCTGCTGGCCACCCGGCACCCGATCGACGGCCACCACCCCGGCCCGTCCCTGATCAGCGACAACGGCGGCGTCTTCCCCAACGGCCTGCTGCCCATGCTGCTGATCATCCAGGGCGTCGTCTTCGCCTACGCCTCCGTCGAACTGGTCGGCGTCGCCGCGGGCGAGACCGAGAACCCCGAGAAGATCATGCCCAAGGCGATCAACTCGATCATGTGGCGCGTCGGCCTCTTCTACGTCGGCTCGGTGCTCCTGCTGTCGATGCTGCTGCCCTGGAACAAGTACACCGGCGGCGAGAGCCCCTTCGTGACCGTCCTGTCCAACATCGGCATCCCGGCGGCCGGCGGCGTGATGAACCTCGTCGTCCTCACCGCGGCCATGTCCTCGCTCAACTCCGGCCTGTACTCCACCGGCCGCATCCTGCGCTCCATGGCCAAGTCCGGCTCGGCCCCCCGGTTCACGGGCGTGATGAGCCACAGCCAGGTCCCCTACGGCGGCATACTGCTCACCAGCGGTGTCTGCGTCCTCGGCGTCGGCCTCAACTACGTGGTCCCCGCCGACGCCTTCGAGATCGTGCTGAACTTCGCCGCCATCGGCATCCTCGCCACCTGGGGCATGATCATGGTCTGTCACCTGCTCTTCTGGCAGAAGACCGAGAAGGGCGACCTGACCCGCCCCGGCTACCGACTGCCGGGGTCCCCCTGGACCGAACTCGTGACCCTGGCCTTCCTCGCCTCCGTC
Source organism: Streptomyces sp. RP5T (assembly GCF_003933965.1). Taxonomy (GTDB): domain Bacteria; phylum Actinomycetota; class Actinomycetes; order Streptomycetales; family Streptomycetaceae; genus Streptomyces. Next base: position 3,815 of record NZ_RSAJ01000522.1, on the reverse strand, counting down.
CTGGTCCTCATGTACGCCGACGGCGGCGCCGGCCGCACCACCGTGCTCTGCCTCCCGCTGATCGTCGCCGCCCTGGTCGCCGGCTGGTTCGCCGTCCGCGGCCGGGTGTCCCGTACCTCCGCGGAGACCGAATCGACCCGCGCGTGACCGCTCGCGCGCATCCCCAGCCCGAACCCACCGGCACGCCCGCGTGATCCGCGTGGCGTTCCCGGAGAAGCAGGAAGTGATGTACAGCAGTTCTGTCGCGGCCGCACCCCTGGTCCGTGAACCCCTCCACGCCCCGGTCGCCCACCTCATCCGCGGTGGGCTGATCGAGGGCACCCACTACGGTTCCGTCGTCGTCCTCGGCGGCGACGGGGACGTCCGCTTCCAACTCGGCGACATCGAGGCCGCGTTCTATCCGCGGTCCGCGCTCAAGCCGGTCCAGGCGGTCGCCATGGTCCGGGCCGGGCTGCCCCTCGACGGCGAGCTCCTCTCGCTCACCGCGGCCAGCCACTCCGGCGAGGAACGCCACCTCGCCGGGGCCCGGCACATCCTGGAACTGGCGGGTGTCTCCGAGGACGCCCTGCGCAACGTCCCGGACATGCCCTACGGCCCGCAGGTGCGGGACGAGTGGATCCGGGAGGGGCGCGGGCCGTCCCGGCTCGCGCAGAACTGCTCCGGCAAGCACGCGGCGATGCTGTACACGTGCGTGCTCAACGACTGGCCTCTTGAGGGCTACCTCGACCCGGCGCACCCCCTCCAGCAGGCGATCGCCGAGATCGTCGAGGACCTGACCGGCCAGCGCATCGCGCGCGTGACCGTCGACGGCTGCGGTGCGCCCCTGTTCTCCGTCTCCCTGCACGGCCTCGCCCGCGCCGCCGCACGGATCACCTCGGCGCCCCCCGGTACGCCGGAGGCCCGGGTCGCCGACGCGATGCGGGAGCATGCCGAGATGGCGTCCGGGGCCGGACGGGACGTGGCCGCGCTGATGAAGGCCGTACCCGGACTGCTCACCAAGGACGGTTTCGAGGGCGTCCAGGTCGCCGCGCTGCCCGACGGACGGGCCGTCGCCGTCAAGATCTCCGACGGGGCGAACCGGGCGCGGATTCCGGTGGCCGCGGCGGCGCTCGCCCGTGCCGGGGTCTCGCCGGACCTGCTGACCGAGTTCCAGGGAGAGGCGCTTCTGGGCGGCGGCCGTGAGGTCGGGCAGGTGCGTCCGGTTCGTTCGCTGGAGCCCATCGCCGAGGCGGCCTGCGCCTAGGGCGTGTTGCGAAAGTCCCGTCGTTCGCCCGAAGGGCGGGCCTGGCGTCGCGAGGCAGGCGGGACTTTCGCAACACGCCCTAGAGTCCGCCCCCGTCTCTCCTCCGGCGGCCGCGGTCAGTCTGCGGCTGGTCACGCGGTTCCCCCGCCCCTGAAAAAATCTCACCCGAACCCTCCTCGGAAGAAGGGCCCATACCCTCATGACCGCCGTCGTCAGCCGCCGTGAGCACGATCTGCTGGGTGACCGGGACGTCCCCGCCGACGCCTACTGGGGCGTCCACACCCTGCGGGCCACGGAGAACTTCCCCATCACCGGGACCCCGATCTCCGCCTACCCCCACCTGATCGACGCCCTGGCCGCCGTCAAGGAGGCCGCCGCGCTCGCCAACGAGGAGCTCGGGCTGCTGGAGTCCAGGAAGGCCGCCGCCATCGTGGAGGCCTGCCGTGAGATCCGGGACGGGAAGCTGCACGACCAGTTCGTGGTCGACGTGATCCAGGGCGGGGCCGGCACCTCCACGAACATGAACGCCAACGAGGTCATCGCCAACCGGGCCTTGGAGCTGCTGGGGCACGAGAAGGGGCAGTACTCGTTCCTGCACCCCAACGAGGACGTCAACCTGGGACAGTCGACCAACGACGTCTACCCGACCGCCGTCAAGATAGCGACGGTCTTCGCGGTACGCGGACTGCTCAAGGCGATGGCCGTACTCCAGGACTCCTTCGCCCGTAAGGCCGTCGAGTTCCGCGATGTGCTCAAGATGGGCCGCACACAGTTGCAGGACGCGGTGCCCATGACGCTCGGTCAGGAGTTCTCGGCCTATGCCGTCATGATCGACGAGGACCGCAGCCGTCTTGACGAGGCCGTCGAGCTGATCCATGAGATCAACCTGGGCGCCACGGCCATCGGCACCGGACTCAACGCGCCCGCCGGATACGCCGAGTCGGCCCGTAGCCACCTCGCCGAGATCACCGGGCTCCCGCTGGTCACCGCCGCCAACCTGGTCGAGGCGACCCAGGACTGCGGCGCGTTCGTCCAGATGTCCGGGGTGCTCAAGCGGATCGCGGTGAAGCTCTCCAAGAGCTGCAACGATCTGCGGCTGCTGTCCTCCGGACCGCGCGCCGGCCTCGGGGAGATCAACCTGCCGCCCGTGCAGGCCGGTTCGTCGATCATGCCCGGCAAGGTCAACCCCGTGATCCCCGAGGTCGTCAACCAGGTCGCCTTCGAGGTGATCGGCAACGACGTCACCATCACCATGGCCGCCGAGGCCGGACAGCTCCAGCTCAACGCCTTCGAGCCGATCATCCTGCACTCGCTGTCGGAGTCCGTCACCCACCTGCGTACCGCCTGCCTCACCCTCGCCGAGCGCTGCGTGGACGGCATCACCGCCAACACCGAGGCGCTGCGCCGGACCGTCGAGAACTCCATCGGCCTGGTCACCGCCCTCAACCCGCACATCGGCTACACGGCGGCCACCGACATCGCCAAGGAAGCCCTCGCCACGGGCCGGGGAGTGGCCGAACTCGTCCTGGAGAAGGGCCTGTTGCCCGCAGAGACCCTCGCCGAACTGCTGCGCCCGGAGATCCTGGCAGGCAGCGGCTCCCGCCCGGCCTGACGGCCTCACCTGTACGGACACGCGCCAGGACCGGCCCGGAGGCACAATGGTGATCATGCCAACGACGTCGTCGCTCACCTTCCAACCGGTCCTGGAGCGCATCGCCGAGGAGATCGGACGCACTCCGGGCCGCGGCCGCGCCGCCGACTACATTCCGGCGCTCGCCGCCTGCGACCCGCGCAGCTTCGGCATGGCCGTCGCGGAGCTGGACGGCACGGTGTACGGCGTCGGTGACTGGCGTGAGCCGTTCTCCACCCAGTCCATCACCAAGGTCTTCACCCTCGCCCTGGACCTGGCCCGTGAGGGCGACGAACTCTGGGAGCACGTGGGCCGCGAACCCTCCGGCAACCCCTTCAACTCCCTGGTGCAGCTGGAGTACGAGAACGGCATCCCGCGCAACCCGTTCATCAACGCGGGCGCCCTCGTCGTCACCGACCGCCTCCAGACCCGTACCGGGGACGCGGCGGGCGAGCTGCTGGCGTTCCTGCGCGAGGAGAGCGGCAACCCGGGCCTGGACTTCGACCAGGAGGTGGCCGCCTCCGAGTCCGCCCACGGCGACCGCAACGCCGCTCTGGCCCACTTCATGGCAGCCTACGGAAACATCGACAACGCCATCACGCTCCTGCTCGACCAGTACTTCCGCCAGTGCTCGGTCAGGGCGTCCTGCGCCGACCTGGCCCTCGCCACCACCTTCCTGGCCCGCCACGGCATCCGCGCCGACGGCACCCGCCTGCTCACCCTCAGCCAGGCCAAGCAGATCAACGCGATCATGCTGACCTGCGGCACCTACGACGCGGCGGGCGACTTCGCCTACCGGGTGGGGCTGCCCGGCAAGAGCGGGGTGGGCGGCGGGATCATCGCGGTCGTCCCCGGCCGGTGCACGCTGTGCGTGTGGAGCCCGGGCCTGGACGAACGGGGCAACTCGGTGGCGGGAGTCGCGGCCCTGGACCGGTTCACGAC
>NZ_RSAJ01000521.1 GCF_003933965.1 Streptomyces sp. RP5T | reverse complement strand
GGCGCCGCCGGTGTGGTCGTCGACGGTGAACTCGTCGACCCCGCAGTCCGCGAAGAAGTCCCGCACGAAGGCCTCCGCCTCGGCCTCGCTGCGGTCCGGCGCGTAACGGAAGTTGACCGTCAGGGTGCAGGAGTCGGGGATGACGTTGGTGGCCACGCCGCCCTCCACCCGCACCGCGTTGAGCCCCTCGTGGAATTCAAGTCCGTCCACGACCGGCTTGCGCGGCTCGTAGGCGGCGAGCTTGGCGAGGGCCGGGGCGGCCTTGTGGATCGCGTTGGACCCCATCCACGCGCGCGCGGAGTGCGCCCGCTCTCCCCTGAACGTCAGCAGGACCCGCAGGGTTCCCTGGCAGCCGCCCTCGACCTGGTTGTCCGTCGGCTCCAGGAGGACCGCGAAGTCGCCCTCCAGCCAGTCGGGGTGGGCCTCGGCCACATGTCCCAGACCGTTGAGGTGGGCCGCGACCTCTTCGTTGTCGTAGAAGATGAAGGTGAGGTCGCGGTTGGGCTCCGGGAGCGTCGCCGCGATCCGCAGCTGGACCGCGACCCCGGACTTCATGTCGCAGGTGCCGCAGCCCCACAGGTAGCCCTCGTCGTCGAGACGGGAGGGGAGGTTGCCCGCGACGGGGACGGTGTCGATGTGGCCGGCGAGGATGACGCGTTCCGCACGGCCGAGGTGCGTGCGGGCCACGACGTTGTTGCCGTGGCGGTCGACCGTCAGGTGGGGCAGGGCGCGCAGGGCGCTCTCGATCGCGTCCGCGAGGGGCTTCTCGGTGCCGCTCTCGGAGGGGAAGTCCACGAGCTGCGCGGTCAGCCGGGCAGCGTCCAGCGAAAGGTCAAGAGGGGTGTCGGCCATGCTCCCGACCCTAACGCCCCCACCCGAAGCGCTTGCTGTCCAGTCCGGCGCGGGCGTCTCAGTACTCTCCAGTATCTTGTCCGGATGCCAGAGCCGTTGCCCTCCACTCGCAAGCGTCGTGGCCGCCTCCTCCGCTTCGGGGCGGCCCTCGTGGTCCTGTGCGCGGTCGCCGGTTACCTCGTGGTGCAGTACGTCACCGGAGGCACCGACGGGCCGAGCTGCCGGGTCGTCTCCGGCCGGTCGGGCGGGCCGTCGTACGAGTTCACGCCCGAGCAGGCGGTGAACGCGGCGACGATCACCGCCGTCGGCACCGGGCGCGGGCTGCCGGAGCGGGCCGTGACCATCGCCCTCGCCACCGCCCTCCAGGAGTCGGGGCTGCGCAACATCTCGCACGGCGACCGTGACTCCCTCGGGCTGTTCCAGCAGCGGCCCTCCCAGGGCTGGGGCACCCCGGAGGAGATCCTGGACCCGACGTACGCGGCGGGCGAGTTCTACAAGCACCTGGTCAAGGTGCGCGGCTACCAGGACCTCCCGCTGACCGTCGCCGCCCAGCGCGTGCAGCGCAGCGGCTATCCGGAGGCGTACGCCAAGCACGAGCCGGACGCCGGGCTGCTGGCGGCCGCCCTCACCGGCACCTCGGCGGCCACCCTCACCTGTGACGGCCGCCAGGAGACCGGCCGGGCGGCCCGGGCCACGGGCCCGGACGCGGTGCGGTCGGCCCTCGTACGGGACTTCGGGCGCGACGCGCTGGAGACGACCGCCGCGGAAGTGGGCGGCAAGGCCGCGCCGAGCCCGGCGCCCACCGCGGCCGACGGGCGCACCGTGACCCTCCCCGTGCGCGAGGACATCGGCGCCGGCGCCCGCCGCAGCCTCACCGAGCGGGGCTGGCAGCTCGCCCACTGGGCCGTCGCCAACTCCTCGGCGCTGCGCATCCAGCGGGTCTCGTACGCCGGGCGGCAGTGGACGGCCGGAAGCACGGACAGCGAGTGGCGCGCGGCCGGCGGCCGGGGTGACACGAGCGCGGTGCGCATACTGACGGCACGGTAGTTCGGAAGATCACCTGGAGGGGTCACGTCCGGCCGCCGCCGGAGCGGGTGTGCGCAGGTTTTCGCCACCTCACCCCCGTGTCCGCGAAATCCCTTGCGAACAAAGGGCTGCGCGCATTCGGCGGACTTTCAGACCGGAAGGTTTTTGCCCGTTTTTATCCGCAGGTGATAATGCGACGCATTGCCAACTCTTTACGTTGCGCGTCCGCAACCTTCGTGGGCTTCGAGCGGTAGTCACGGCGTCCTAGCAACGTTTCCTCCGTCGAAGGAGCAACATGTCCCTCCCCCTGACCCGCAGGATCGCCCGTGCCGCGCTGCTCGTCGCTGCCGGAGCGGCCGCCGGGGTCGGTGCGGCCGGCTCCGCCAGCGCGGCCCCCGCCGCGCTGCCCGCCACCCCGAACCTCGGCGGGCTGACCGCTCTGGACGGGGCGCACGTCGGCAACACGGTGGACGGCGCGACGCAGAACCTGGCCGGGACCGCGGGCAAGACCGGTGGCAAGGCCGTCGAGAAGGCGGTGCCGTCCGCGGGCAAGGCCGGCGGCAAGGCCGTGAAGAAGGCCGCGCCGGTCGCGCAGAAGACGGCGGGCGACGCCGCGGGCTCCGCCGGGGGCGTCCTCGGCGACACCACGTCCACGGCGACGAAGGGCGGCCTGCCGACCGACTCCCTCGCCAAGGGCGGCGGCCTCCCGTCGGCGGACACCCTGCCGGTGAAGAGCCTCCCGCTCGGCTAGTACCCGATACGGCGAAGGGGCCCAGGGATCACCCTGGGCCCCTTCGCCGTATTCGGGGGGCGGTCACGCCAGTCGCTCGACCGCCGCGCGCACCCGGTCGTCCGTCACCGTCAGCGCCACCCGGACGAACCGCTCGCCCGCCGTGCCGTAGAAGTCGCCCGGGGCCACCAGGATGCCGAGACCGGCCAGGTGGGCGACCGTCGCCCAGCAGGACTCGTCCCTGGTCGCCCACAGGTAGAGGCTCGCCTCGCTGTGCTCGATGCGGAAGCCGTGGCCCAGGAGGGCCTCGCGCAGCAGCGCCCGGCGGGCCGCGTAGCGCTCGCGCTGCTCACGCACGTGCGTGTCGTCGCCCAGGGCCGCCACCACGGCTGCCTGGGTCGGCGCCGACGTCATCATGCCGCCGTGCTTGCGGATCTCCAGGAGGGGCCCCAGGACGGCCGGGTCGCCCGCGAGGAAGGCCGCGCGGTAGCCGGCGAGGTTGGAGCGCTTGGAGAGCGAGTGGACGGCCACGACGCCGTCGTAGGAGCCGCCGTTGACGTCCGGGTGCAGGACCGAGACCGGGTCGGCCTCCCAGCCGAGCTCCAGGTAGCACTCGTCGGAGAAGACCAGGATGCCGTGCGACCGGGCCCAGGCGACGATCCTGGTCAGCTCGTCCCTGGAGAGCACCTTGCCGGTCGGGTTGGACGGCGAGTTGAGCCACAGGAGCTTCAGGCCCGCCGGGTCCAGCTCGGTCGGGTCGTCGTAGACCTCGTACTCGGCGCGGGCCAGACGGGCGCCGACCTCGTACGTCGGGTAGGCGAGGCGCGGATAGGCCACCCGGTCGCCCGGGCCGAGGCCCAGCTGGGTGGGGAGCCAGGCCACGAGTTCCTTGGAGCCGACGATCGGCAGGACGTGACGGTGGGTGACGTCACGGGCGCCCAGGCGCCGCTCGACCCAGCCGGTGATCGCGTCCCGCAGGGCCGGGGTGCCCCACACGGTCGGGTAGCCCGGGGAGTCCGCCGCGTCGATCAGGGCCTTCTGGACGAGATCGGGGACCGGGTCGACCGGGGTGCCGACGGAGAGGTCGACGATGCCGCCCGGGTGCTCCAGAGCCGTCTTCTTGTACGGCTCCAGCTTGTCCCAGGGGAACGTGGGAAGGCGGTCGGAGACTGCGGACACGGCTTTCGGGCTCACTTTCGGGTCGTACGGCAAACGCCTCGGTCCCGTACGGCCACGATCGGAGGCGATCAGGCCGTACGGGACCGAGGCGGCACGAGGTGCGGGCCGCTGATGCGGATGACTAGGCCTGCGGCGGCAGCGCGGCGATGAACGGGTGGTCCCGCTCGATCAGACCCAGTTTGCTGGCGCCGCCGGGCGAGCCGAGCTCGTCGAAGAACTCGACGTTCGCCTTGTAGTAGTCCTTCCACTCGTCCGGGGTGTCGTCCTCGTAGAAGATCGCCTCGACCGGGCAGACCGGCTCACAGGCACCACAGTCGACGCATTCGTCCGGGTGGATGTACAAGGACCGGGAGCCCTCGTAGATGCAGTCGACCGGGCACTCCTCGATGCAGGCCTTGTCCTTCACGTCGACACAAGGCTGCGCGATGACGTAGGTCACGCTGTCGTTCCTCCTCCATAGGGCGCTGGCGGGCCTCCTCAGGCTCCGCCGCCTGGCGCGCGGGAGCGCGGCGTCGTCGATGCCCGCCCCTAGTATCTCCGTTCTTGGGCATGATCCGAACAGGAGGGGTGAACTGACCTGTGGAAATCTCCGCCGCGGGACGCCTCGTCGTCCGTATCTCCGCAGCTGACGTGGGCAAACGGGTATCCGTACGGTGCCTGGACGAAACCGGCGTCACCGGGGAGAAGTTCACCGACACGGTCGGTGTTCTCACATCATGGGACAACGGTGTGCTCATGATCACGCGGCGGGACGGCGAGAGCGTCCGCATCGCGGAAGCCGCGCTGGTCGCGGGCAAGGTCGTACCCGCCGAGCCGGCCCGCCGCCGGGGACCCGCCGCCTCCTACGAGGAACTGGCCCGCGTCAGCGCGCGGAGCTGGCGGCCCGTGGAGAGCGAGTGGCTCGGCGAGTGGGAGCTGCGCGCCGCCTCCGGGTTCACCCGCCGCGCCAACTCCGTCCTCCCGCTCGGCGACCCCGGTCTGCCGCTCGACGAGGCCCTCGTCGCCGTACGACGGTGGTACGGCGAGCGCGGGCTGCCGGCCTACGTCCAGACCGCGACCGGCGCCGCGGGCACCCAGGAGGTGCTGTGCGCGGAGCTGGAGACGCGCGGGTGGACGCGGGAGGTGACGGCGGAGCTGTGGACCGGGGCACTGGCACCGGTCGCGGACCGTCCCGGTGAGGGCGTGGTCCTGTCCCGGGAGGCGGACGCGGACTGGCTGGCGCGCTACCAGCGCAAGGGGGTGAGCGAGGTGGCGCTGCGGGTGCTGGGGAGCGGCCCCTCGGTGTGGTTCGCCACCGTCCCCGGCGAGGGGGCGCCGGCCGCGATCGGGCGGTGCGTCGTCGACGGCCGGTGGGCCGGGTTCGCGGCGGTCGAGGTGGATCCCGCGCTGCGGCGCCGGGGGCTGGCCTCGACCGTGATGGCGGCGCTGGCCCGGCGTGCCCTCGACGAGGGGGCGTCGGCCGCCTGGCTCCAGGTCGAGTCGGACAACGCCGGTGCGCGCGCCCTGTACGAGCGGATGGGGTTCGCCCCGCACCACGCCTACCACCACTACCGCGAGCCGGACCTCTCCGGCGGGGCGCGGTAGTAGCGATCGCCGCGAAAGGGCACGAGCCAGCCATGCGTCCCCCGTTTCCCCCACCGCCCGAACGCTCCGCCGAGCTGCGCAGGCGCTTCGCCGAGGAGGCCCGGTCCGAGCGGCCCGATCTGTCCGCGCTGTGCCTGCTCGTGGGCGCGCAGGCGGACGGGGCGCTCGACGAGGCCGGCATCGACGCGGCCCAGATCGAACTCGACGAGCTGGCCGGACAGCTGCCGTTCCGGCCGGGCGGGCCGCGGTCGTGGGCGGTGTCGCTGCGGGAACTGCTGGGCGACCGGCGGGGCTTCCGGGGCTCCGCCGCGGACTACCAGCGGCTGGAGTCCTCGTTGCTGCACGAGGTGCTGGTGCGGCGGCGCGGACTGCCGATCCTGCTGTCGGTGGTGTGGATGGAGGTGGCCCGGCGGGCGGGGGCCCCGGTGTACGGGGTGGCGCTGCCGGGACACTTCGTGGTCGGGTTCGGGCCCCCGGAGGAACAGGTGCTGGCCGATCCCTTCGACGGGGGGCGGGTC
>NZ_RSAJ01000520.1 GCF_003933965.1 Streptomyces sp. RP5T | reverse complement strand
ACCTCCACCTCCGACCCGGAATCCGCACCGCGGACCGCGGCCCAACTCGAGGAGACGTCCTGATGTCCCCGTACGCCCACGCCCGCGCCCTCGTGATCGGCGGCTCCATCGGCGGGCTGACCACCGCACTGCTGCTCCGGGACCTCGGTTTCGACGTCGACGTCTTCGAGCGCACCCCGACACCCCTGGACGGCCGAGGCGGCGGGATCGTGCTGCAGCCCGACACCGTCCGATGGTTCACGGAGCGCAGCGACCAGCACCCCGAGAACCTGTCCACCTCCACCGACCACGTGCAGTACCTCGGCCCCGACAACGAGATCATCCACCGGGAGGAGCGCCGCTGGACCTACACCTCCTGGGGCACCTTCTACCGCGCCCTGCTCGCCGACTTCGGCACCGAGCGCTACCACCTGGGCGAGTTCGCCTGCGGCGTCACCCAGGACGCCGACCGTGCCACCGTCCGCTTCGTCAGCGGACGGACGGCGGAAGCGGAACTGGTGGTCTTCGCCGACGGCATCACCTCCGTCGGCCGCCGGCTGCTCGACCCCGACTTCGCCATGGAGTACTCCGGCTACATCGGCTGGCGAGGCACCGTACCGGAGCGGCAACTGCCCCCGGCGGTACGGTCACTGCTGGGCAACGCCATCTCCTACAGCGTCGTCCCGCACTCCCACATCACGCTCTACCCGATCCCGGGCGAGACCGGCACCGGCCCGCAGGACCGGCTGATGAACTACGTCTGGTACCGCAACGTGCCGAGCGGCCCGGAACTGGCCGAGATGCTGATCGACAAGCGCGGCTTCACCGGCACCGTCTCGCTGCACCCCGGCCAGGTCCAGGACCGCTACGTCGACGAGATGCGCGCGACCGCCGCGCAGTTGCTGGCTCCGGCCGCGGCCGAAGTGGTCCTCGGCACCGAACAGCCCTACATCCAGGTCGTCTCCGACGTCCGGTCGGCGAAGATGGCCGACGGCCGGATCGCCCTGCTCGGCGACGCGGCATCCGCCGCCCGCCCCCACGCCGCCGCCGGCACGGCCAAAGCCGCAGCCGACGCCTGGGCCCTGGCCGACGCACTGACTTCCTCCGAGGGCGACATCCCCGCTGCCCTGCGCAAATGGGAGCCCGCGCAGCTCGAATTGGCCGCCAGGCTGCTGGACCGGGTCAAGGACATGGGCGAGCGCTCCCAGTTCCACAACTCCTGGACCCCCGGCGACCCCAGCCTCCGCTTCGGCCTCTACGGCCCGGGCCACTGAACACCCGCACCGCACCACGCACCCCGCACTCCACACCCGAAAGGAACAGATCCGAGATGACCGACACCGCGTTCCTGTCCGACCTGCCGCTGGCCGGCGAACTGATCGGCAGCGACTTCGAGGGCTGGAGCCCCGAACTGCGCGCCGAGTTCGACGCCCACGCCCACGACGGAGCCGTCGGCTCACGGCTGCTCAGCCAGAACGACCGCGTACGGGTCTGGGAGATCCGCCTCGCGCCCGGCGAGCGCTGGCACGCCCACCGGCACGTGCTCGACTACTTCTGGACCGCGGTGAACGCAGGCCGAAGCCGCCAGCACACCAGCGACGGCACCACCCGCGACGTCTCCTACGCCGCGGGCGAGACACGGCACTTCACCTTCGCGGCCGGACAGTACCTCCTCCACGACATCGAGAACGTGGGGGACACGGAGCTGGTGTTCACCACCGTCGAGCACCTCGACAGCGCCAACGAGCCGCTCCCGCTGGACCCCGCATGACCGGCGGGATCGACATCCACGCGCACTGGCTGCCCACGGAGCTGTTCGGGCTGCCGCCCGGCGCGCCCTACGGGCCGCTGCGGGACCGCGACGGCGAACTCCACCTCGGAGACGTCCCGTTGTCCATCGCCACCCGCGCGATGAGCGACATCGCGGCGATCCGCACCGACATGGCCGAAGCCGGCATCGCCGTCCGGGTCCTGTCCGCGCCGCCCTTCGCCTTTCCGGTGGCCGGACCGGCGACCGACTACGTCGACGCGTTCAACGACGCACTCGCCGCCGCGGTCGCCGACTCCGAGGGCGCGTTGGCCGGGTTCGGCCTGGTACCCCTGGACAGCGCCGCGACGGCGACCACCCGCCTGGAGACTCTGGCCGCGACGCCCGGCATCGTCGGCGTGGCGATCCCCCCGCTCCTCGGCAGCGAGTCCCTCGACTCCGGCGTCCTGAGGCACGTGCTCACCGAGTGCACACGGCTCGGACTCACCGTGCTGGTGCACCCCATGCAACTGTCCCGGCCGGAATGGTCGCACCACTACCTGGTCAACCTGGTCGGCAACCCCGTGGAGACGGCCACCGCCGTGGCCGCCCTGCTGCTGGGCGGCGTACACGAGGCGCTGCCCGGACTGCGGATCTGTTTCGTGCACGGCGGCGGCTGTGCCCCGTCTCTCCTGGGACGCTGGGACCACGGCTGGCACGCGCGCCGAGACGTCCGCCGGGACTCGGCCCGCCCACCCGGCGAGGCGGCACGGGAGCTGTACTTCGACACGGTCACACACGATCCGGCCCTGCTCGACCTCCTGGTCCAACGGGTCGGGAAACAGGCCGTGTTGTGCGGCAGCGACTACCCGTTCGACATGGCGCAGAGCGATCCCCTCACCTTCGCCACGGCAGGGGGCCTGGACGCCGACACCCTGACCGCCAATGCACGCGCCTACCTCGGATGGGCGCCGTAAGCACCTGAGGCAGCGGTCACCGGTGAGCCGGCCCCGCGGGCCACCAGGAGCGACGACAACTCCCTCATCGACCGGCCGCCCAACTGCGCAGCGAGGCCAGGGCGTTGTGAAGAAACGGGTCGGCCCTCGCCCTCGTCCCCATCGGGCCTGCGCCCCAGAGGGCCGCTCCTCCCTCAACGACAGGAAAGCACCTTGATCAGCCTTGACCACATAGCCGTCTGGTCGGACAACCTGTACCGGACAACGGCCGACCTGAGCCGTGCCACCGGCCTGGGCAGCGCCGACGGCGGCTACTTCCCCGGCCTGGGCCTCGGACAGAAGCTGCTGTCCCTCGGCGGCCTCGTCTACATCGAGGTCGAAAGCATCGTCGATCACCGCATGATCGCCGAACGGGCGCCGATCGCTCTGGAGCTGGAGCGCCAGACCGCCCGGGGCGACTGCTTCGCCGGACTCTGCCTGCGCAGCGACAACCTCGACGAGGTGGCCGAGTTCGCCCGTCACCGCGGTGTCACACCGAGTGGCGACATCGCGGGTGGAAAGGTGCGCATGGTCCCTGCGCAAGGCACCTCACCGTCGGTGCACGCGCCGGACTTCCGCAACTCCTGGCTGCTCGGCAAGCCCAACATCTACTACGTCCCCGACCTGACCCACCACTCCAGCCTGCTCGCCCCGCAACCCGGAACCGGTGACGTACGCGGAACGGGGGTCACCGGCATCGAGATCGGCGGCACCGAAGCCGACCTGAAGGCCTGGCTCGGCGACGTCGTCACACCCGCCGAACTCGGCGTGGACATCGTCTTCAACGGCGGTCCCGACGGGCTCTACGCGGTCTCGTTCGACACCACCGACGGCCCCCGGACCATTCGCCTCAACCCGATCACCCACTGAGCCACAGCTCAGCAACACCCCTGGAGCAACCTCGTGCTCACACCCGCTCTGCAAGCCCCCCGCAGGTCGAGATCCCGCACCGTCCGCCGCGCGGCCGTCTCCGGTTTCTTCGGCAGCGCCCTGGAGTACTACGACTTCCTCATCTACGGATCGGCCGCCGCTCTGGTCTTCGGCGACGTCTTCTTCCCGAACTCCGGGCAGAGCGGAACGCTCCTGTCGATCGGCACGTTCGGCGTCGCCTACGTCGCCCGTCCCTTCGGCGCGGTGCTGTGGGGACACGTCGGGGACAAGCTGGGCCGCCGGCTCGCCCTGGTCCTGACGATCGGTCTGATGGGCGTCGCCACCTTCGCCATCGGACTGTTGCCCTCCTACGCCACGATAGGCGTCGCGGCTCCCATCCTGCTCGTCCTGCTGCGACTGGTGCAGGGCCTCTCCGCGGGCGGTGAGTCACCCGGATCGACCTCGCTGACCATCGAGCACGCGCCCGAGAACCGACGCGCCTACTACGCCGGCTTCTCGATGAGCGGGATGCAACTCGGGATGGGGCTGGGCAGCCTGGTCTTCCTGCCGCTGGCCACCCTTCCTGAGCACCAGCTCCTGACCTGGGGCTGGCGGCTGCCGTTCCTGCTCAGTGGTGTGCTGACGATCGTGGGTTACCTGCTCCGGCGCAAGGTCGAGGAGCCGGAGGTGTTCACCGACATGCAGCAGCGCGACGAAGGCGCGTCCCTGCCCATCGCCAGGCTGCTGCGCGAGTACTGGACGGTCACCCTCCGCGTGGCGATCTGCAGCACCATCAATGTCGTCGGCACCATCTTCACCGTCTTCGCCCTCGCCTACGCGACCGGCACCGCCGGCATCTCCCGGCCCGTCATGCTGACCGTCGTGTCGCTGGGCAACCTGACCGCGGTCGTGATGGCCCCGCTGGTCGGACGGCTGTCGGACCGGATCGGCCGCAAGCCGGTGTTCGTCGTCGGCGCACTGGGTTCGAGCCTGTCGCTCCTCGTGCTGTTCAGCGCGATCGACGCGGGCAACATTCCGCTCGTCTTCGCCGCCGGCGTCATCGGGCAGGGCATTCTCTACATCATGCCGATCGGTGTCGGAGCGGCCTACTACCCCGAGCAGTTCCCCGCGCCCGTCCGCTACACCGGCATGGCGGTGGGACTGATGCTCGGCCTGCTCGCATCGGGCTTCGCCCCGACTCTCGCCGAGGCACTCAACGCCGGCGCGAGCACCTGGCACACCATCGTGTGGATCTGCATCTCCGTCTCGGTGGTGTCCTCACTCGCGGCGCTGAGCGGCCGTGAAACACACCGGGTACCGACCCCACAGCTCGGCAGGCGCTGACCGACCGGCTGAAGCCGTGCCGGGTGCCGTCGGGTGCCTCGGCTCTCTCAGAGCTCCGCCGGCGTCGCAGGGAAGGCGCCGGCGGCCGTCAGGTGCTCGCGCAGCCACTGCTCGGTGTTGCTCACGTGCAGGAGTGCGGCGGCATGGGCGAGTGAGCCGTCTCGGGTGGCCAGGGCCGCGTAGATCGCCTCGTGCTCCGCGAGCGTGCGTCCCGCCGCCCGGGAGTCCACGAGGCCGCGCCAGACCCGGGCGCGCAGGGTGCGTCCCGAGATGCCCTCGAGCAGGCTGATCAGCGTCTCGTTGCCGGTGACGTCCACGATGGCGCGGTGGAAGGCGACATCGTGGGCGTTGAGGCGCTCCACGTCCTCGCGTGCTTCCCGCATGGCGTCCAGATGCCGCTTCACCTCGGCCAGCCCCTCGTCCGACAGCCGGGTCGCGGCCAGGGCGGTGGCGGCGGGTTCCAGCAGGCGCCGTACCTCCATGATGTCCAGCACGGCGGAGGGGTCGCCCTGCAGCAGTTCCACCGCCCCGCCGAGCCCTTCGAGGAGCAGTCTCGGCTGCAGACTGGTGACGTAGGTGCCGTCGCCCCGCCTGACTTCCAGCACCCGTGCCACCGAGAGCGCCTTGACCGCCTCGCGGGCGAGGTTGCGGGAGAGCCCGAGCTGGGCGGCCAGTTCCTGCTCGGGGGGCAGCTTGGCACCGGGGGGGAGCGCTCCGGAGGCGATGAGTTCGCGGATCTGCGCGATCGCCTTGTCGGTCAGGGACATCAGGGGCTCCGTTCTGCGGCCGGACCAGGGACGTGGTCCGGAGTGGGCGTGCCGTCCCTGAGGAGCCCTCGGACACGAAGGTCGTCCCACAGGGCGCCGGGGACGGTACTCCCGTGCAATTGTGCGTTACGCGTGACCTGCTCGGCGGTGCGCATGCCGAGGGTGACGTTGACGACGCGGGGGTGGGTGAGGGGGAAGGCGATGGCGGCC
>NZ_RSAJ01000051.1 GCF_003933965.1 Streptomyces sp. RP5T | reverse complement strand
GGCCGTGGCCGTAGACCCGGAAGAGGTGTCGGTCTCGGGGTTCTAGATGACGCAGAGACATGCTGGCGGAACCTCCTGGCTGGCTTCTCGCATCACGGTGTGCCTGGCGCCAAGCTGGATCCGCTTTCGACTGTAGCCGCGGTTTTTCAACACTCAACGATGTGTGACCGGCCAAGCACGCGACGGAATGCGCCACATGTGGCGTCTTTCACATCGCAGGCAACTTCCGTGCCCCGCGGCGGCGACTCTCAGGTGGGCGAGTGCGCCCCTCACCGGTTCCGGGCGCCGGGCGGGAGGTCGCCGTCTTGGGCGCGTAACACGCAGCCGTCACCGGCGTAACACGGCCGACGCACGCTGAGGAGCATGCAGAACACCGCGACGCCCACACACTGCCCTTACTGCGCCCTGCAGTGCGGCATGAACCTGACCCCCGCTCCGGACGGGACCGTCGAGGTGAGCGAGCGCGCGGACTTCCCGGTGAACCGGGGAGCGCTGTGCGGCAAGGGCCGTACCGCGCCCGCGGTGCTCTCCTCCCGGGTGCGCCTGACCTCCCCGTTGGTGCGCTCCGGAGGCACGCTGGTGCCCGCGACCTGGGACGAGGCGCTGGACCGGATCGCCGAGGGGCTGTCCCGCACGCGTACGGAGCATGGCCCGGACGCGTGCGGGGTCTTCGGCGGGGGCGGCCTGACCAACGAGAAGGCGTACACGCTCGGCAAGTTCGCCCGGGTCGTCCTCGGCACCTCGCAGATCGACTACAACGGGCGCTTCTGCATGTCGTCCGCGGCGGCCGGCGGCATGAAGGCCTTCGGCCTGGACCGCGGACTGCCCTTCCCGCTGGAGGACATCCCGAAGTCCGGCTGTGTGATCCTCGTCGGCTCGAACCTCGCCGAGACCATGCCGCCTTCCTTGCGGTTCTTCACCGAACTCAAGGAGAACGGCGGCACGCTGATCGTCATCGACCCGCGCCGCACCAGGACCGCCGAGCAGGCGGACCTGCACCTGATGCCCCGGCCCGGCACCGACCTCGCCCTCGCGCTCGGGCTGCTGCACCTGGTGGTCGCGGAGGGCCGCACCGACGAGGCGTACATCAGCGAGCGCACGGTCGGCTGGGAGGACGCGCGGGCCGCCGCGATGGCCCACTGGCCGGAGTACGTGGAGCGGATCACCGGCGTGCCGGTGCCCCAACTGCGGGAGACGGTACGGATGTTCTGCGAGCCCGAGTCCGCGATGGTGCTCACCGCGCGCGGGCCCGAGCAGCAGTCCAAGGGCACCGACACGGTGAGCGCGTGGATCAACCTGTGCCTGGCGACCGGGCGCGCGGGACGGCCGTACAGCGGCTACGGCTGTCTGACGGGGCAGGGCAACGGACAGGGCGGGCGCGAACACGGGCAGAAGGCCGACCAGTTGCCCGGCTACCGCAAGCTGGACGACCCGGCGGCGCGGGCCCATGTCGCCGAGGTGTGGGGTGTGGACCCCGACGCGCTGCCCGGACCGGGGCGCAGCGCCTACGAGTTGCTGGACGCGCTGGGTACGGACATCCGGTCGCTGCTGCTGATGGGCTCCAACCCGGTGGTGTCGGCGCCGCGTGCCGCGCACATCGAGGAGCGCATCAAGTCCCTTGATTTCCTCGCGGTGTGTGACGTCGTGCTGTCGGAGACGGCCGCCCTGGCGGACGTGGTCCTGCCGGTGACGCAGTGGGCCGAGGAGACGGGCACGACGACCAACCTGGAGGGCCGTGTGCTGCTGCGCCAAAAGGCGATCACGCCTCCGGACGGCATCCGCAGCGACCTGGAGGTCATGCACGAACTCGCCGACCGGCTGGGCGTGGAGAAGGGCTTCCCCACCGACGCGGAGGAGGTCTTCGAGGAGCTGCGGCGGGCGAGCGCGGGCGGCCCCGCGGACTACTCCGGGATCACCTACCGGCGGCTGGCGGAGGAGAACGGGGTGTTCTGGCCGTGCCCCATGGACGACACGGAGGTGGGGCACCCCGGCACCCCGCGGCTCTTCCTCGACCGTTTCGCCCACCCGGACGGCCGGGCCCGCTTCGCCCCCGTCTCGCACCGGGCGATCGCGGAGGAGCCGGACGAGGAGTACCCGGTGCTGCTGACGACCGGGCGGGTGGTGGCGCAGTACCAGTCCGGTGCGCAGACCCGCCGCGTGGACGAGCTGAACGCGGCCGCGCCGGGCCCGTTCGTGGAGCTGCACCCGCGGCTCGCGGAGCGGCTGGGGGCGGCCGAGGGCGACCCGGTGGCCGTGGTCTCGCGGCGCGGGCGGGCCGTGGCCCCGGCCCGGATCACGCTCGGCATCCGCCCCGACACGGTCTTCATGCCCTTCCACTGGTACGGCGAGGGCCGCGCCAACACCCTCACCAACCCGGCGCTGGACCCGACGTCCCGGATGCCGGAGTTCAAGGCGTGCGCGGTGCGGGTGGAGCCGGTGGAACGGTAGTTCACCTCGCGAGCCAGTCACCGCTCTCGATCAGCTTGCCGCGCGCTCGCAGGCGTACGGCGACGGAGGGCGCGGCCAGGTACACCCACGCGCGCACGGCCGTCCCGTCGGCGACGCGCACGACCTCGCGTGCGACCCGTTCGTAGAGGTTGCGCGGGTCGCCCGGCGTGTACTCCTCCAACTCGTCGAGTGCGGCGAGCAGTTCGTCGTACTCCTCGGAACCCGCGGTGAGGAGTTCACCGAAGACCGGTCCGCCGCCCGGCTCCTCCACCACGTACGGGTAGCCGGGGCCGTCGTACAGCAGCGCGCCGGTGAGCCGGCCCGGCGCCTCGGAGCGGATGCGGCCGCGCAGGAAGAGGTCGTGGTTGGCCTCGCCGGGGCGGAGGGTGCCGTAGACGAAGAAGGGGAGGGTCGCGGGGGTCACAGAAACGATTCTCTCCTCTCACATACCTGCACGTGACGCGGTATGGACACGGCTTGTCATGGCCTCTTAAATCTTGGTCAACGTCCGCGCCACCCCCCACGCGCCCCATTGGCGCCTTTCTGAGGAGACCGATGAGTCGGATACGGCCGTACGTCCGAGGTGCCCGCTCCCGTCGTCTCGCCACCGCCGGAGTCGCCGCCACCGCCGCCACCCTGCTGGCCGCCGCCCTCTCCCCCGCCGCCGGTGCGGCGGAGCGGCCGACCAGGGCCACCGCACTCGAGAACGCCGCCTCCGTCCTGGCCGACCGGGCCACGGCACTGGGGCTCACCTCCGCCCAGGCCACCAAGGTCCGTGACGTCATCGTCGACGCCGACGGCACACAGCACGTGCGCTACGACCGTACCTACCACCAACTGCCCGTACTTGGCGGTGACTTCGTGCTCCACCTGGCGCCGAACGGGGCCTACGAGAGCGCCTCCCGCGCCACGAGACGCGCGATCTCCCTGTCGAGCGTCACCCCGGTGCTGTCCGCCCCGAAGGCGGCCGACCTCGCGGCGAACGCGCTGAAGGCGGCCAACCTCGGCGAGACGCTGAAGAAGCTCACCGCCAAGCCGCAGCTGGTCGTCGACGCCCTGCACGGGGCGCCGAAGCTGGCCTGGCGGACGAACGCCGCCGCGCAGGACTCGCTCGGCAACCCGGTCGCGCGGACCGTGCTCACGGACGCCCGCACGGGCGCGCAGATCGACGCGTGGGACAGCATCGAGCAGGCGGCCGGCGACGGCAAGTCGCTCTACAGCGGCACGGTTTCACTGGAGACGACCCAGTCGGGATCGACGTACCAGCTCAAGGACGCCACGCGCGGGAACACGTACACCGGGGACGCGGCCAACAAGACCGACCTGTGCTTCCTGACCATCTGCATCAGCAGGGCGCCGGCGACCCTGTTCACCGACGCCGACAACCACTGGGGCACGGGGGCGACTTCGGACCGGGCCACGGCGGCGGTGGACGCGCAGTACGGGACCGACGTCACCTGGGACTACTACAAGAAGGTCCACGGGCGGAACGGGATCGGCGGCGACGGCAAGGGCTCCTACAACCGCGTCCACTACGGCAACAACTACAACAACGCCTTCTGGGACGACAGTTGCTTCTGCATGACGTACGGCGACGGTGACGGGACGCAGCTGGGTCCGCTGGTGTCGCTGGACGTGGCGGGCCACGAGATGTCGCACGGCGTGACCTCGAAGACGGCGGCGCTGACGTACTCCGGCGAGTCGGGCGGGCTCAACGAGGCCACCTCCGACATCTTCGGCACGCTGGTGGAGTTCTACGCGGGCAACTCCTCCGACGTCGGCGACTACCTGATCGGCGAGAAGATCGTCCGCTCCGGCTTCGGGCGGGACGCGCTGCGCTACATGGACAAGCCCTCCAAGGACGGCAAGTCCGCCGACTCCTGGAGCAGTTCGGTCGGCAACCTCGACGTCCACTACTCCTCCGGGGTCGCGAACCACTTCGCGTACCTGCTCGCGGAGGGCAGCGGCGCCAAGACCGTCAACGGGGTCAGCTACAACTCCCCCACCTCCAACGGCTCCACGGTCACCGGCATCGGCCGGGACAAGCTGGGCGCCATCTGGTACCGGGCGCTGACGGTCTACATGACGTCCTCCACGAACTACGCGGGAGCCCGCACGGCCACCCTGAACGCGGCGAAGGACCTGTACGGCGCGGGCAGCACGGAGTACAACGCGGTGGCGGCGGCCTGGAGCGCGGTGAACGTGAACTGACGTCCACCGCTCTCCTCAGCTGCGACACGGCCGCCTCCGGTTCCGGGGCGGCCGTGCCCGTGGCGGGAGGGAGGGCGAGGTGGGCGAGGGCGACCCGCACATCCGTCGGGGCGCAGGCGCTCCGCGGTGAGGCCGCCGTGCGCACCATGTTCGCGGCCGTGTTCGACCTGTCGGGCGACCTGCCGAGCACCGTCGCCACGGGTGCGGGCCACGGGTGCCGTACGCCCTGATCTCGCCGCGCCCGGACCGGGTGACGTGTCCGGCCCGCCGGGGGCGTCCGTCACCCCGGCCGAGCCCGGCGGGCGGCTACCGGCCGAAGTCCGGGAGGGTGAGCGTGCCGTCCTCCGCGAGGGGGAAGCCGGGGTTGTAGGCCACCTCCCAGGCGTGGCCGTCCGGGTCGGTGAAGGCGCCGGAGTAGAAGCCGATCTCGTTCGTCGCGGCCGGCTTGGTGACGGTGCCGCCCGCCTGCGCGACCGTGGCCAGGAGGGCGTCGACCTCCGCCCGCGAGCGGACGTTGTGGGCGAGGGCGATGCCGCCGAAGCCGTGCGCCGGTCCCGGCTCCAGCCCGCAGTCCTTCGCGAGCTTCTCCCGACTCCACAGGACCAGGCCGAGGCCGCCCGCCTGGAAGAAGACCGTCTCCGCGACCTCCTGGCCGCGCCAGCCCAGGGCCTCGTAGAAGGCCTTGGAGCGGGCGAGGTCCGAGACGCCCAGCGTGATCAGGGTGATGCGCTGTTCCATGCCCATCGCCTCACCGTAGCCGGAGGGCGGGAGGCAGGCGCGGGGTGGCGGCGGCGAGGGCGTGGGTGGGCAAGACGACGTGCGCGGGGTGGCGGCGGCGTGCGTGTGGTGCGGGCGGCTCATCCGCCGTACGGCTGTCCGGTCCTCCCCTCCCTGAGGGCCCGCCCCCACCACACCAGCTGGTCCAGCATCGTCTTCGCCGCCGCGTCCGGGCCCGAGGGGTCCTTCAGGCGGCCGTCGGCGAAGGAGCCTCCCGCGTTGTGGAAGCTCACCGTGTCCCTGACGGTCACCGCGTGGAGCTCGGCGAAGACCTGGCGCAGGTGCTCCACGGCGCGTAGACCGCCCGAGATGCCGCCGTAGGAGACGAGGGCCACCGGCTTGGCCTGCCACTCCGTGAAGTGCCAGTCGACCAGGTTCTTCAGGCCGGCCGGGAAGGAGTGGTTGTACTCGGGGGTGAGCACGACGAAGGCGTCCGCCGCGGCGAGCTTGGGGGTCACCGAGGCCAGGGCGGCGGCCGCCTCGGGGGTGCGGGCCATGGACGTGGGCAGGTCGGTCCCGGCCACGTCCACGACGTCCGGGACCAGGTCGTCGCGGTCGCGGAGGTGGTCGAGGAGCCAGTCGGCGACGACGGGGCCGAAGCGCCCGTGACGGTTGCTGCCGACGACCAGGGTGACGTGGAGAGGTGCGGTGTCTGTCTGCATACGGGACAGCCTGATACCTCGACCAAAGTTGAGGTCAAGCGCTGCTGCCGGCCGAGGGGTCACCCGTTCACACGCGCGCCGCGCACTCTTCGGGTTCTCTTCGGTGAGCCGCCCGCCGTACGGCGGTGACCTGCTGAAACTCCGGCCGAACCGGCCCGGGGCACGGCGATCTGACACCCATTCACCGTATTTCTGACGCCCCCTCAGGAAGCGGGCTCGGCGCACTGCCACTTACCTCGAAGACACAGGGACCCGCCCGAGAGCTCGAGGGAGCACCATGCGCACCACCACCCGCCTGCTGACCGGCAGCGCGCTCGCCGTCGCCGCCGCGGGGCTCCTCTGCGCGCCCGCGTACGCCGGCGACACGGACGGGCTCGCGGTGTTCCCGTCCTCCGTGGTGCCGGGCGGGCAGGTCTCCGTGAGCACGGCGGCGTGCGGGGACGGCAGTACGGCGGCCGCGGGGGACGCCAGCGCGGTGGGCGCGGGTGCGTTCACGCTGGCGCCCGGCACGCAGGACGGTGACGCGACCGGACAGTTCCGGGTGCCGTCGAGCGCGCAGCCGGGGACGTACGAGATCGCCGCGACCTGTGCGGAGGGCGGCCGGCGGGTGACCGGTGACCTGGTGGTCACGCTGACGTCCCAGCGTCAGCCGGCGGTGGTCCATCCCAGAGGAAGTGTGAAGACGGGGGTCGGTGGCGCTCTGGGCCCCGACCCCGTGCAGACCGCGGCCGGCGTGGCGGCTCTCGCCGTCGCGGCCGCGGGCGGTACCTGGCTCCTGCATCGCCGGGCGAGAGGCGACGGGATCTGACGGACACCCTCCGCTGTCCGTCCGCCGGTACCGCATGTCCCCTCCCCCTCCGGGTCCGACGCCCCTCGCGGCCCGGAGGGGGACGGGCAGGCCAGCCGTACGAGGAGGCTCCTGTGCGCAACCGCAGTGTGGGCAACACCGCCATAGCGGGGGTCACCCTGGTGGCCCTGTGCAGCGGCGCGTGGCTGCTGCACAGCGGCGCCGAGACGCACGCCCCGCCGCAGCCGTCCGCCGCGCAGGCGCACGCGGGCGGCGACACCGGGCGGGCCGCGGCGCCCGCGCTGCCGCCGTCCCCGCCCGACCGCGTCCGCATCCCCGCGATTCGCGTGGACGCGCCGCTGATGGGCCTGGCCCTCACGGCGAGCGGCAGCCTCGACGTGCCGCCGGCGTCGAGGAAGAACCTCGCCGGCTGGTACGAGGCCGGCACCACCCCCGGTGAGACGGGCACCGCGATCCTCGCCGGGCATGTCGACAACGCCGAGGGACCGGCCGTCTTCTACGACCTCGGCGCCCTGCGCAAGGGCAGCGCGATCGAGGTGGACCGGCGCGACGGAAGCGTCGCGGTGTTCACGGTGGACGCGGTCGAGGTGTACGACGCGAAGGACTTCCCCGACGAGAAGGTGTACGGCGCCGCGAGGAGACCCGAGCTGCGGGTCATCACCTGCGGCGGCGGCTACTCCCGCTCGACCGGCTACCGGGGGAACGTGGTGGTCTTCGCCCACCTCACGAGCAACCGCTGACACCCGCCGCGGCGCTCGTGCACGCCCAGTCCGGAGACCCGGTCAGACCGGCGCCGACGTCCACGTCCGCTGACGCCCGCCGCGGCGATCATGCGCGCACAACCCGCAGACCCGGTGCGGGTGGTGCCGGCCTCCACGCCCCGGCCACGCACGCGACCCGCCGGGAGCACCTCATGCCGGCCACGCATCGCACGGGCAACCGCCGACGCCCCCATGGCGATCGTGCGTGCGCGCACAACCCGCAGACCCGGTGCGGGTAGTGCCGACCTCCACTCCCCGGACCAAGCCCCTGCCACGTACGCGCCCCGCCGGGCACCCTCATGCACACCGCTCGGGCAACCGCCGACACCCGCCACGGCGATCACGCGCGCGCCGTCCGGAGACCCGGCCCAGCTGGCGCCGACCTCCTCGTCCCGGACCAAGCCCCGGCCACGCACGCCGACCCGCCGACCATCCCCGTGGCGTTCACGCACCGCCCGGGTCACCGCTCCCGACCGCCCGAGCGATGGCGCGGGCGCAGGTCGCGGGGTCCATGTCGGTGGTGTCGACCCGGATGTCGTAGGCCACGCCCTCGTGGACGGTCCGTGCCTGTTTCTCGGCCATGCCCCGGACCCGGTCGCCCCGGGCGAGTTCGCGGGCCGCGGCGACGGCGGGCTCGCAGTGCACGCCGACCCACAGGACGTCGAGGCCGGACAGGGCTCGTCGCCAGCGTTCCTGGGAGTGCGGTCCGCCGAGGAAGACGTCGTCGACGACGACACGGGCACCGGCGCGCACGGTCGCGGCGAGGCCCGCCATCCAGGCCGCCTCCAGCCGCATGAAGTCCGCCCCCACGCTCACCCCGCCGTCCGCCGTGACCTCGAGGCCCGCGTCCGACGCCTGGAGGGCGGACGGCATCGCGTCGACGAAGTCGTCGATGCTGAACGCCAGCCACGGCTCGGGCAGCACGTCCTGGAGAGCGCGCGCGATCGCCGTCTTGCCGGAGCTGGAGCCGCCGTTGAGCATGATCACCTGAGTCGTCACGGCGTCACCGTAGCGTCAGGCGAGCCACTGTTCGTACGCAATATCGGCGACCAGGGCGAGAACGACGGTCAGCAGCACGACCCGTACGAACCCGCTGCCCCGCTTCAGCGCGGTGTGCGCCCCCAGCATGCCGCCCGCGAGGTTGAAGACGGCCATGACGGCGGCCGGCCACCACAGGACGGTGCCCTGCCAGGCGAACATCGCGAGCGCCCCGGCGTTGGTGCAGCAGTTGACGATCTTCGCGGTGGCGGAGGCGGTCACCAGGTCGAGGTGGAGGACCGCGGTGAGGGTGAGGACGAGGAACGTACCGGTGCCGGGACCGATCAGGCCGTCGTAGAACCCGATGCCGAGGCCCGCGAGACCGATCGCGGCGAGGACCCGGCGCGGGCCGGCCGGGCCGGTCGCGGGGGCGGTGCCGAAGGCGGGGCGCAGGATGACGAAGGCGGCGACCCCCAGCAGTACGACCATGATCAGCGGCTTGAGCACGGCCGTGCTCATCCCCGCCGCGAGGAAGGCACCGGCCGAGGACCCGGCGACGGCCGCGATCCCGATGCGGACGGCGAGCCGTACGTCGACGGGCGTCCGGCGCGCGTACGTCACCGCCGCCCCGGAGGTGCCGACGATGGCGACCGCCTTGTTGGTGCCGAGCGCGTACGCGGCCGGGGTGTGCGCGGGCAGCGCGAGCAGCAGGGCCGGCAGCAGCAGGAGACCTCCGCCGCCGACCACGGCGTCGATCCAGCCGGCCGCGAACGCCGCGAGGCACAGGACGACGACCATGGTCAGCGATATGTCGGGCATGATCGCGACCCTAAGGGACGGGGTCCTTGCAGCGTGCACCCACCCGGGTGCCGTCGGGGGCCGGCGTCCTCACAGTGCTCCCCGCGCGCCCGTCCCGAACCCTCACACCCGCCCCCGGCCCCGGCTGAGGGCAGCGTTCCTCGCGGGAAACAGAGGTGATGCGGTCGGGTAACACCCGCACCGCACGCTCCTTGGCATGACCTCGAATACGCGTGTGGTGGTGATCGGCGCCGGGCTCGCGGGCGTCCGGCTCGCCCGGCGGCTCGGCGAGCTCGGCACGCCCGTGACGCTGATCGGCGAGGAGGAGCACCGCCCGTACAACCGGGTGCTCCTCGCCGAGGTGCTGGCCGGGCGGTACACCCCCGACGTGATCGCGCTCCCGGCGCCGGCCGCGCTGACCCGTGCCCGGGTCACCGGCATCGACCGCGGGGCCCGGACCGTCGAGTGCGCCGACGGCTCGAAGATCGCCTACGGCACGCTGGTCCTGGCCACCGGCTCCAACCCCGTGCTGCCGCCGCTGCGCGGCCTGTTCACCCCGGACCACGAGCTGCCCGAGGGCGTGCACGCGTTCCGGACCATGGACGACTGCCTGGGGCTGTCCAAGGCCGTGCAGCCGGGCGTGAAGGCCGTCGTCATCGGCGGCGGACTCCTCGGGGTCTCCGCGGCCCGCGCGCTCGCCCAGCGCGGCGCCCAGGTGATCCTCGCCCAGCAGTCCGAGCGGCTCATGGAACGCCAGCTCGACCCGAGCGCCTCCCGGCTCGTCCGGCGCCACCTCGGGGACCTCGGCGTCGAGGTCCACACCGACCTGCGCGTGCGGGACGTGCGCTGTGTCGGCGGGGCGGTCCGCTCGGTCGAGATGGCCGACGGATATGCCCTGGACGCCGAGATCGTGGTCCTGGCCTGCGGGGTCCACCCCCGTGTCGGTCTCGCGCAGACCGCTGGGCTCGACGTGCGCAAGGGAATCGTCGTCGACGACGAACTGCGCACCTCGGACCCGCACATCCACGCCGTCGGCGACTGCGCCCAGCACGACGGCACCGTCTACGGCCTCGCCACCCCGGCCCTGGAACAGGCGGACGTGCTGGCCGAGTTGCTGGCGGCCGGCTCCGGAAACAAAGGCGCCCGCTACACCGGCACCCGTTCGCTGACCCGGCTCACGCTCCCCGGACAGACCGCCTTCGACCTGGCCGCGTTCGGCGAGACCGAGGCGCTGCCGGGGGACGACGTCGTCCAGCTCGCGGACGCCACCCGCGGCACCTACCGCAAGGTCGTCGTGCGCGACGACCGCCTGGTCGGCGGGGTTCTCGTCGGCGAACTCGGCACCGTCGGCGCGCTCGCCCGCGCCTGGGAGGGAGCAGAGCCGCTCCCCTCCGACGGCGGACCGCTGCTCCACCTGCTCACCAACGATGGAGGCTCCTGATGACCGCCACCCCGGAGGCCACGGAGGCCACCCCCACGATCGTCCTCGTCGGCCACGGCATGGTCGGCCAGCGCTTCCTGGAGGCGATCGCCGAGCGCGGCCTGACCGCCACGCACCGCGTGGTCGTGCTCTGCGAGGAGCCGCGTCCGGCGTACGACCGCGTCGCGCTCACCTCGTACTTCTCGGGGAAGACGCCCGAGGAACTGTCCATGACGGACATGGAGTTCATCGAGACGCACGGCATCGAGCTGTACGTCGGGGACCCGGCCGTCGCGGTCGACCGCGAGGCGAGGAAGGTCACCGCGAGGTCCGGGCAGGTCTTCGGGTACGAGACCCTCGTCCTCGCCACGGGCTCCTACCCCTTCGTGCCGCCGGTCCCGAACAAGGACGCCGAGGGCTGCTTCGTCTACCGCACGATCGAGGACCTCCTCGCCATCGAGGAGTACGCGAGGACCCGCACCACCGGTGCCGTGGTCGGCGGCGGTCTGCTGGGACTTGAGGCGGCCGGTGCGCTGAAGGGCCTCGGACTGACCTCCCACATCGTGGAGTTCGCGCCGCGGCTGATGCCGGTGCAGGTCGACGAGGGCGGTGGCGCGGCGCTGCTGCGGACCATCGAGGAGATGGGACTCTCCGTCCACACGGGCGTCGGCACGCAGGAGATCGTGGTCGACGAGGCCGGCGCCGTCACCGGCATGAAGCTGTCCGACGGCTCCGAACTCGCCACCGACCTGGTGGTGTTCAGCGCCGGTGTCCGCCCCCGCGACCAGCTGGCCCGCGACTGCGGTCTGACGGTCGGCGAGCGCGGCGGCATCGCGGTCGACGAGCAGTGCCGTACGGTCGCCGACCCGCACGTGTTCGCGATCGGCGAGTGCGCTCTGGCCGCCGACGGCCGGGTGTACGGCCTGGTGGCCCCCGGTTACGAGCAGGCCGAGACCGCGGCGGCGACCATCGCCTCCGACGAGGCCTCGTTCGTCGGCGCCGACCTCTCCACCAAGCTGAAGCTGCTCGGCGTGGACGTGGCCTCCTTCGGCGACGCGCACGGCGCCACCGCGGACTGCCTGGACGTCGTCTACTCCGACTCCCGCGCGGGCCTGTACAAGAAGCTGGTCATCGGCCGCGACGGCACGCTGCTGGGCGGCATCCTGGTCGGCGACGCGGAGGCGTACGGCACCCTGAAGGCGTTCACCGGCTCGGTCCCGCCGGTCAGGCCCGAGTCGCTGGTGCTGCCGGCCGGCGCCGGGGAGTCCGTCCAGCTCGGCCCGACCGCGCTGCCCGACGACGCGATCATCTGCTCCTGCAACAACGTCCGCAAGGGCACGATCCGCGCGGCGGTCACCGAGCACAGCTGCACCACCGTGCCCGAGGTGAAGAAGTGCACCAAGGCCGGTACCACCTGCGGCAGTTGCGTCAAGGTGCTCGGCCAGCTGGTCACCGCCGAACTGGAGGCGTCCGGCGTCGAGGTCGACAAGGGCCTGTGCGGCTGCTTCTCGCAGACCCGCGAGGAGCTCTACGAGATCGTCCTCGCCCTGCGCATCAACACCTACCAGGACCTGCTGGACCGCTACGGCCGCGACGGCGCCCGGGGCGGTGACGGCTGCGAGATCTGCAAACCGGCCGTCGGCTCGATCATCGCCTCCCTGGCCCCGACGATCGGCGCGAGCAGCTACGTTCTCGACGGCGAGCAGGCGGCCCTCCAGGACTCCAACGACCACTTCCTCGCCAACATCCAGAAGAACGGCTCCTACTCGGTTGTGCCGCGCATCCCCGGCGGCGAGATCACCCCCGAGGGCCTCATCGTGATCGGCGAGATCGCCCGCGACTTCGGCCTCTACACGAAGATCACCGGCGGCCAGCGGATCGACATGTTCGGCGCCCGGGTCGAGCAGCTCCCCCTCATCTGGACCCGGTTGGTGGACGCCGGCTTCGAGTCGGGCCACGCCTACGGCAAGTCCCTGCGCACGGTGAAGTCCTGCGTCGGCCAGACCTGGTGCCGCTACGGCGTCCAGGACTCGGTCCGCATGGCCATCGACCTGGAGCTGCGCTACCGGGGGCTCAGGTCGCCCCACAAGCTCAAGTCGGCCGTCTCCGGCTGCGCCCGCGAGTGCGCCGAGGCCCAGTCGAAGGACTTCGGCGTCATCGCCACCTCCAACGGCTGGAACCTCTATGTCGGCGGCAACGGCGGCGCCACCCCGCGCCACGCGGACCTGCTCGCCCAGGACCTCACCGACGCCGAACTGATCAGGCTCATCGACCGGTTCCTGATGTTCTACATCCGCACCGCCGACCGCCTGGAGCGCACCTCGACCTGGCTGGAGCGCATCCCCGGCGGCCTGGACCACGTCCGGGACGTGGTCGTGGAGGACTCCCTCGGCATCTGCGAGGAGCTGGAGTCCCTGATGACGGCCCACGTGGCGCACTACGCCGACGAGTGGGCGACCACCATCAACGACCCGGAGAAGCTCGCCCGGTTCGTGTCCTTCGTCAACGCCCCCGACACCCCCGACCCGGTCGTCGGCTTCGTCCCCGAGCGCGAGCAGATCAAGCCCGACCTGCCGCTGCTGACCATCGGCCACCGTCCCCTGGAAGGAAGCGCCCAGCGATGACCCTGGCACCCGAGACCACCGACCTGAAGGTTCAACTCCAGCTGAACGGCGACTGGTTCGCGGTCTGCGAGCTGGCCCGGCTGCTCCCCGGCCGCGGCGTGGCGGCCCTGCTGCCCGACGGCCGGCAGGCGGCCCTGTTCCGCGACCGCGCGGGCCGTCTCTACGCCGTCGACAACCGTGACCCCTTCAGCGGCGCGGCAGTCCTCTCCCGCGGCCTGACCGGCAGCACCCAGGGCCGCCCGTTCGTGGCCTCCCCCCTGCTCAAGCAGCGGTTCGACCTGGAGACCGGGGTGTGCCTGGACGACGAGTCGGTGCGGATCGCGACGTACGAGGTGCGGGCGCAGTGACCTCGCGCGTACGGGCGTAGACAGCACGCCAGTTCCCCCCTGGCCCGGAGCCGCGGTGCTCCGGGCCGGCCCCTTCTCCGGGCGGCCGACGGCTTGCGGGGCGCGCGGTGACACAGCCGATTCCGCTGTGCGCCCCCGAAGTCCGCGGACAGGGTGCGCGCCCCGCCGCAGCGAGATAGCTTCTTGCGGTGGTGACGCAAGAGCCTGATGGTGAACGGGGGACAGTGAGCGACAGCATTGAACTCGCCGATGTGGTCGGGGCCGTGCGCGACGGCCTGGTGGAGGCCGCCGACCGGGGTGCCGGTCAGGGGCTCCGCTTCGAACTCGGCGACATCCACATGGAGTTCGTGGTCGAGGTGCGCCGTGACGCCCGTGCGAAGGGCGGCGTCAAGGCGTGGGTCGTGGACACGGGTGCGGAGGCCGGTGTGTCCAGGGCCCTTACGCACAAGGTCTCGTTCACTCTGAAACCCAGGGACACGGTGAAGGGCCGGGACTGGCTCATCGCCGCCGACGACGAAGGCGATGTGAGCGGCTTCTCCGCCGCGGCCAGGGACTGATCGTGCTGCTCGGCGACCAGGGCGGCCCTCTCAAGGACCGGTTGGCCGCAGTCCTCTGCGGAACCCAGGGCAGTGGCTACCTGCTCTCTCCGCGCCTCGTCCTGACGGCCGCCCACGTCGTCGCGCGTGGCTCCGGCATCCGGGTCCTGGTGCCCGGAAGCCGTGAGCCGGTGCCCTGTGAGCGGGTCTGGCACCGCGACGACGCGTCCTGCGACGCCGCCCTGCTGCTGGCCGACGAACCTCTCACCGACGACGCCCGGACCCCCCGCTGGGGCAGGGTCGGCGGCCTCGCGCCCCTGCCCGGCTGCGAGGCCATCGGCTATCCGTACGCTCAGCGGGGCGGCGACGCCCGGCTGGAGAGCGAGCACGTGACCGGCACCGTCAAGTGCGGCTCCGCGCTGATCAGGCCGACGTACGTGATGGACATCGACCGGGCGCCCGCGCCCCGCGCCGACGGCGGCTCGCCCTGGGCGGGCTTCTCCGGCGCCGCCCTCTTCGCGCGGGGCCTGCTGATCGGGGTGATCGCCGCCGACGCCGAGGGCTGGCTCCACGCTCGTCTGAAGGCCACGCGGGTCGAGGATCTGCTGGGCGACGGCTCCTTCGTCAAGACGCTGACCGAGTTCGGCTGCCCCGCCCCGGACGTCATCCGCGAGGTCCACGGTCCGCCACCGGACCCGGACGCCGAGTTCGAGGAGCGCTACGCCGCGTACGTGCGAAACAAGCACAGTTGCCTGACGATCTACGGCGTCGATCTGAACCACGACCGTGAATGGCCCTTGGACGCCTCCTACTTGAGCCTGGAGGCAACGGCGAGGCAGCGCCCGCCCGGGGGCGCGGACCCGACCGCCGGCACCGGCCCGTTACCGGCCGACAGGGCCCTGGCCCGCCAGGACCGCGTGCTGCTGCGCGGAGTCGCCGGGTCCGGCAAGACCACTCTCGTCCAGTGGCTGGCGGTCGCTGCCGCCGGTGGCCGGGCGCTGGGCGACCTGACCTATCTCCACGGGCGCGTTCCTTTCGTCCTCCCCCTGCGCCATCTCGCCCGGGACGGTGCCCCACTGCCTTCCCCCGAGAGCTTCCTGTCCGCCGTGGGCTGCCCCATCGCGGGGGCCCAGCCGAGCCGCTGGACCGACCGCGTCCTGACCGACGGGCGCGGCCTGCTCCTGGTCGACGGCATCGACGAGATCCCGGAACCGGACCGCGAACGCACCCGCCGGTGGCTGCACGACCTGATCTCCGCCTACCCGGGGAACCTGTGGCTGGTCACCTCCCGGCCGTCCGCCGTGCACGACGGCTGGCTCGCTCTCGACGGGTTCGCCGAACTCGCTCTTCGCCCCATGAACCGGGACGCGGTCACGGAGTTCGTGGAACGCTGGCACTCCGCCACCGGAGCCGAGGCGTCCCTCGCCCGCAGGCTGCTGACCGCCGTCCGCACCAAGCAGGACCTGGCCGCGCTGGCGACCAATCCGCTCATGTGCGCCCTGATCTGCGCCCTGCACCGCGAGCGGAAGGGGTATCTGCCGCACGGTCGCAAGGAGCTGTACGACGCCGCGCTGGCGATGCTGCTGGAGCGCCGGGAGCAGGTGAAGGGCCTGTTCGAGACCATCGGCCTGGAGCTGACGAAGGAGCCGCAGATCGCGCTGCTCCAGAAGCTGGCCTACTGGATGATCCGCAACCAGCAGACCGAGATCCACCGCAGCCGTGCCACACAGATCGTCTCTGACGCTCTCCCCTCCGTGCCGCAGGTGGCGCAACTCGGCGACGCACGGCGGGTTCTGGACCATCTGCTGCTGCGCAGCGGACTGCTGCGCGAGCCGGCGGTGGACGCGATCGACTTCGTCCACCGCACCTTTCAGGACTTCCTGGCCGCGCGGGCGGCCGTGGAGGAGGGTGACTTCGGTCTGCTGGCGGACAGCGCGGACAAGACCCAGTGGGAGGACGTCATCAGGATGGCCGTCGCCCATGCGCGCCCCAAGGAGTGCGCGAACCTCCTCAGGGACCTGGTCGAGCGCGGTGACCGGCTCAAGGACCGCCGTGTTCACCTGCTGGCCATGGCATGCCTGGAGCACGCGGCGGAGCTCGACGAAACCGTCCGCACGCTGGTGAGGGCCCGGGCCTCGGACATCATCCCGCCCCGCACCATCGAGGAGTCGGACGCGCTGATCAAGGTCGGGCCCATGGTCCTGGAACTGCTGCCCGGCCCGGAGGAGCTCACCGAGTGGGAGGCCGGGTACGTACTGGAGACCGCCGCGGGAATCGTCCACGACGCGGCTCTGCCCCTGCTCGCGCGGTTCTGCGAGGCACCGTGGGCCCGGGTGCGGGAACGGGTCGTCGACGCCTGGGGGTCGTTCGACGCCGTCCGCTACGCGCGGGAGGTGATCGCACACCTCCCGGCTGACGACATCCTCACCGTCAGGACTCCCGGGCAGATGGCGACCCTGGAGGAGCTCGGCAGCCGACCACGGCTGCGACTGCGCGGCGACTTCGACGAAAGCTCGCTCGCCGCCGCTCGCCCGCGTCCGCCCGGCCGTACGCACGAGCTGGTGGTCAGCATGAACAACTCCCTCAGAAACCTCGACTTCTTGAAGGAGTGGGCAGGACTGCGCCGCCTCACCCTGTCGAACTGCCCGAACCTCAGGTGCGTCGATGCCCTGGCTCAACTGCCGGGCCTGGAGCACGTCTCGCTGGACGAGCCCGGGGGGCTGCCCGTGCTGCAGGACATCGGCCGGTGGCCCGCGTTACGGTCCCTCGTCCTCGGGAGGGGGAACAGCCCCTCCTCCATGGCGGACTGGGCGGCCGTCCAGTGTCACCCCACGCTTGATGATCTGACGGTCTCGGCACCTTCGCTCGCCTGTCTCCCGCCACGACTGGTCATCACCGGACTCCGGCGACTGGCCCTGGTCGGCTCCCTGTCCGCCGGGCGACTCCTGGGGATGCCGGGGCAGTTCCCGCATGTGTCCGTCCTGGACCTGGGCGGGACCGTCCGCGACGAGGCGACCGGGGTGCACCGCGTCCCCCGGCTTCCCGCTCTGCGGCGGCTGATCGTCCCCAAGGGGGCGGACCTGACCGGCTGGGAGGGGCTTTCGGGCGTGGAAATCTTCGAAGCCCCATAAGTGAACTCACCGTAAGGGGAGGTCAAAACACTAGTAGTCTGCCGCCACACGAGACCTGAATGACGAGGAGGGGCCTCATTGGCTGTGCAGCGTTACCAAGTCGATCTGGACGAGATGGACTTGGCACTCCGCCAGCTGTACGGCGTCATCCGGCGCTTGGAAGAAGCAGAATTGAAGGCCCGCTACCGGACGGGCCTCGCCCGTGACTCGCTCGGCACCGGATTCGAGGAGGCGTACGACTTCTACGCCGGACAGGCATTGGTGAAGACCCACTTGGAGGATGTCGCCGCCCACCTCCGTGTCTTCGCGGAAGAAGTCGCCCGCAAGATGAAATGGACACGGGACGCCTACGACGACGCGGAGTATTAGGCACAGCCACATGGCAGAGAAGGAATACGACTACCTGCGGCCTGGCCGGCGTTATGCGAGCAAGCACTCCACGGCGTTCGCGGCCAGCAGTCTGCGGGAGATCAAGGCGATGGTCGTGTACGCCGACCCCGAGGAGATCCGGGCCGCCGGCCACGGCTGGGACGCGTTCCACGAAGATCTCGTCGGAGGAGAGGACGGCGGTGTCCTCGGTGTGCTCGACGCCCTTGTCGCCCGGCTCACCCGGTCCTGGCAAGGCGCAGCGGCCGAGGCGTTCCGTGCGGAGATGGAGCGCTTCCACCACAAGATCGCCGACACCGCCGAACACGCCAGGTACCTCTCCACCTCCCTGCGAGGTGCCGCCAACGCGTTGCAGGAGTACAAGACCCACATCGACGCGATGCCCCCGGCCGACGACGACCTCCTGGGCACCATGGCGCGGATCAGCGAGGACCCCACGAGCAGGATGAGCGCCGAGGATGTGCTGACCGCCGGCCGGGGCAGGCTGTCCGCCGGCGAGCGGCACGGCCTCGAAGCAGTCGTGGTGATGGAGCAGCTGGGGGGCGCGTACAACTCGCAGGTCGAGGCCATGGGGACCTGGAACCGCGAGAAGCTCACCGCCCCGGACTGTCCGGGCGCGCCCGGTGGCACGGTACCGCTGGCGGAGGTGAGCCCGATCCCGTACGCGGTCTTCTCCGGCGATGCTCCGGTGCCCCCTCCCCCGCCCCCGGCCGAGTCACCGATCCGTACGGGAGTGGGGCGTGTCCTCCACGGTCTCGGGGCGGTCACCGGCGCCGCTGCCGTCAGCGGCGGAGCGACCGAGCCAGGGGTGACCGGTGGCGTCCCGCAGCAGGACCCCGCGCGCCGCGGGGGCAGCGCCGTACCGCATGACGTTCTCAGCGCCGCCCTTCCCGTCACTGGAGGCGGCACCGAGGCATCGCCGGGCGGCTCCGGCCTTCACCGGGGCCCTGACCGGAGCCGTTGACGCCGAGGGCCTGCGGGTCGGGATCCGCCGGAATGCACTCGCGGCCGTCCCGTATCCGGCGAAAATCGGCTGGAGAGCGGAAGAGGGGCCGTGCTTGCATGAGCGCATGGTGCCCACCGACCGTCTCCTCGCCTTCGCGGCCATGTCGTTCCTGCTGATCGTGGTCCCCGGACCCAGTGTGCTGTTCGTGATCGGCCGGGCGCTCGCTCAGGGGCGGCGGGCCGCGCTGACCACGGTGGCCGGGAACACGGTCGGCGCCTACGTGCTGGTGCTCGCCGTCGCCCTCGGGGTCGGCTCGGTCGTGGAGCGCTCGGTGCTGGTCTTCACCACGCTGAAGCTCGCCGGTGCCGCCTATCTGGTGTACCTGGGCGTCAAGGCGTGGCGCGGGCGCGGGTCGCTGCGCGCGGCGTTCGCCGAGGACATGTCGGCGGTCGCGGCAGGGCAGGGCGGTCTGCGCACGTTCTGGGAGGGGTTCGCGGTCGGCGTCACCAACCCCAAGACGATCGTGTTCTTCGCCGCCGTGCTGCCGCAGTTCGTGGACCGCGGCGAAGGCGGGGTGGCCGCGCAGATGCTGCTGCTCGGACTGGTGTTCAACGTCATCGCGCTGTTCTCCGACGCGGTGTGGGGACTGGTCGCGGCGACCGCGCGGGGCTGGTTCGCCCGCTCACCGCGCCGCCTCTCCGCCGTGGGCGGGGTCGGCGGACTGACCATGATCGGGCTCGGTGTGACGGTGGCGGTGACCGGCCGGAAGGACTGAGGGCTGAGGGACCGCGGGACTGCGGGAGTGCGGGGCTGCAGGGCTACGGGGATCAGGTTTTAAGGGCGTCGTACCTCACCCCCGTGAGCTCCTCCGACGCGGCCCACAGGCGCCGGGACACCCGGTCGTCGCGGGTCCAGGGGGCCCGCCACGCGGGGGCCGGGGAGCCGCGCCACCCCGCCAGGGACGGGCCGGTGAAGGAGTCGGGCCGCACGTCAGGGGCGGTGGCCGCGTAGAGGGTGGGCAGGGCGCCGGCGTCGGCGGACTGGGCGAAGAAGCGGTTGCCGACCCGCATGAAGCGTTCCGCCGCTGTGCGGCCGGCCATTCTCGGGCCCGCCGTCTGGAGGTTGGTGGCCGCGTACCCGGGGTGCGCCGCCGCGGCGATCACGTCCGAGCCGTGGGCCGCCAGCCTGCGGGCCAGCTCGTGGACGAAGAGCAGGTTGGCGGTCTTCGAGCGGGCGTAGGCGACCCAACGCCGGTAGCGGCGCTCGCTGTTGAGGTCGTCGATGTCGATGTTGGCCAGCGCGTGCGCGGGGCTGGAGACCGTCACGACGCGCGCGCCGGGGGTCGCGAGGAGCGTCGGCAGCAGCAGGCCGGTCAGCGCGAAGTGGCCCAGGTGGTTCGTGCCGAACTGGGTCTCGAAGCCGTCCGCCGTCGTGCCGTACGGCAGCGCCATCACGCCCGCGTTGTTGACCAGCAGGTCGAGACGGCCGTAGGGATACGCGCTCGCGAACTCCCGTACGGAGGCCAGGTCCGCGAGGTCGAGGCGGGTGAACTCCGCTTCCGCGCCCGGGACTTCACCGGTCAGCCGGTTCCTGGCCTCGGCGCCCCGCGCCTCACTGCGGCAGGCGAGCAGCACGCGGGCTCCGCTGCGGGCGAGTTCGCGCGCGGTGGCGTACCCGATCCCGCTGTTGGCCCCGGTGACGACGGCCACGCGTCCGCTCTGGCCGGGGACGTCCTCGGCACTCCAGCCCGACATGACCGGCTCCCTCCGCAGACGGGGGTGGTACGTCCAGCCTATGAGCGCGGCCGGCCGGAGGTAACGCCGCATGACATGTAATTGTCACGGATTCAACACTTCACCTCCATAACTGCCGCGACAGCAATACGGTCATCCCCTCACGTAACACCTCCAGGGGGACGAGATGACCAACCCGTACCACACCCAGCCCACGCCGCCGTGGCAGCCCGCACCGCCGCCGCCCGCCTTCCGGCCCGCTCCCAAGTGGGCGCGGAAGCGGTACGTCCTGCCCGCCCTCGCGGTCGCGCTCTTCCTGGGCGTCGGTATGGGCGCCGGCGACCAGGGCGGGACGACGAACGACGCGAAGCCGGCCGCCGCGAGCCCGCAGCCGACGGTCACCGTGACGGCGACGGCGACGGCTACGGCCACCGCGACCCCGGAGCCCGCGGCCACCGTGACCGCCACGAAGACGGTCAAGGTCACCAGGACCGTCACGGCACAGACCGAGGCGGACACCGGCTCCGGATCCGGCTCGGACTCGGGTTCCGGATCCGACTCGGGTTCTGGCAGCGTCTACTACGCCAACTGCTCCGAGGCCCGGGCAGCCGGTGCCGCGCCGATCCGTCGCGGTGAGCCGGGTTACGCCTCCCATCTGGACCGCGACAACGACGGTGTGGCCTGCGACAGTTGAGCCGTCGGCGGTCCCGGGCGCGTGACGGCGGGCCTGGTGGAGGGGGTTCCCGATAATCGTTCCTCCCGCCACGGGCCCGTACGCCAGGATGTGCGCATGACACGAAACGCGCGTGCCCTCCTCGCCCTGTCACTGCTGCCGGTCCTTCTGACGGGCTGCGGTGCGGACAAGGGGAGCGGGACGGCGGGGGCGGCCGCCGACAGCGCCGACCTCGCGGCCGCCGCCCAGGACTGGGGTGTCGAGCCGGAACTCGTCCATGTCACGAAGGTCCCCGGCTTCACCGTGTTCCCGGCGTCGGTCGGCGCGTACGGGGACGGCCAGTTCGCCGCCGCGTACCGGTCCGACCAGGGGTCCAGGCGGATCGGCCTCTTCGCGGACCGCGAGACCCTGACGGCGGAGAACTGCGCTCAGCAGCCACTGGGCGCCGACGCGCTCAAGCCGGTCGTCTGCGAGCGGGACGGCGATGCCTGGTACCGCACGGCGGGCGGGGTCCACGAGTACGCGGTGCCCCGCGACGGTGTGGTGGTACGGCTCATCGCCGACCGGAAGAAGGTCGACCGCAGGGTCCTGCGCGAGGCGGCCGAGGCGGTCCACCGCCCGTCCGACAGCGAACTGGCCGCACTGCGACCGGCCGGCGAGGGCTCGGACACCTGAGCCGCCCGCGGCCCACCACGAGGGGGCGGCACCCCCGCACAAGGGTGCCGCCCCCTCTTTCCGTGATCCGGAACCGCCGCCCATCGGATGAGGGTCGGGGACGGGCGGCGGTTCCGGAGTCCAGTGGCCGTAGCCATGGCCATGGCCATGGCCATGGCCATCAGGGGCCTACCGGTGGTCGCTCCCGTTCGCCGTGATCGCCGCGCGTCCCGCCTCCAGGCGGGCCACCGGGATGCGGAACGGGGAGCAGGAGACGTAGTCCAGGCCGACCTCGTGGAAGAAGTGGACGGACTCCGGGTCGCCGCCGTGCTCACCGCAGACGCCGAGCTTGAGGTCGGGGCGGGTCTTCCGGCCCGCCTCGGCGGCGAGCTTGACCAGCGAGCCGACGCCGTCCTTGTCGATCGTCTCGAAGGGAGAGACTCCGAAGATGCCCTTCTCCAGGTACGCGGTGAAGAAGCTCGCCTCCACGTCGTCCCGGCTGAAGCCCCACACCGTCTGGGTGAGGTCGTTGGTGCCGAAGGAGAAGAACTCCGCCGCCTCCGCGATCTGACCGGCGGTCAGCGCGGCACGCGGCAGCTCGATCATCGTGCCGATCGACAGCTTCAGCTCCACACCGGTGGCCGCCTCGACCTCCGCGACGACCTGGTCGGCCTCCTCGCGGACGATCTCCAGCTCCTGGACGGTGCCGACGAGCGGGATCATGATCTCGGCGCGCGGGTCGCCCTTGGCGTTCTTGCGCTCGGCGGCCGCCTCGGCGATCGCGCGGACCTGCATGGTGAACAGGCCGGGGATGACCAGGCCCAGGCGCACGCCGCGCAGGCCCAGCATCGGGTTCTGCTCGTGCAGGCGGTGCACGGCCTGGAGCAGGCGCAGTTCGTTCTCGTGCGGCTCCTGGCGGGACTCCGCCAGCGCCACACGGACCGACAGCTCGGTGATGTCGGGGAGGAACTCGTGCAGCGGCGGGTCGAGCAGCCGTACCGTCACCGGCAGGCCGTCCATCGCCGAGAACAGCTCCACGAAGTCCTGCTTCTGGAGCGGGAGCAGCGCCTTCAGCGACTCCTCGCGCTCGGCCTCCGTGTCGGCCAGGATGAGCCGCTCGACCAGCTCACGGCGGTCGCCGAGGAACATGTGCTCGGTACGGCACAGGCCGATGCCCTGGGCGCCGAAGCGACGGGCGCGCAGCGCGTCCTCGGCGTTGTCGGCGTTGGCCCGTACCCGCAGCCGGCGCTTGCGGTCGGCGAAGGCCATGATCCGGTGCACGGCCTCGACCAGCTCGTCGGCGTCGTTGGCGCCCGCGTGCATGCGGCCCTCGAAGTACTCCACGACGGGGGACGGGACGACCGGGACCTCACCGAGGTACACCTTGCCGCTGGAGCCGTCGATGGAGATCAGGTCGCCCTCCTCCACGACGTGCCCGCCCGGCACGGTCATCCGGCGCCGTTTGGTGTCGACCTCCAGCTCCTCGGCGCCGCAGACACAGGTCTTGCCCATGCCGCGCGCGACGACGGCCGCGTGGGAGGTCTTGCCGCCGCGGGAGGTCAGGATGCCCTCGGCCGCGATCATGCCGTCGAGGTCGTCGGGGTTGGTCTCCCGGCGGACGAGAATCACCTTCTCGCCGGAACGGGACCACTTCACCGCGGTGTACGAGTCGAAGACCGCCTTGCCGACGGCCGCGCCCGGCGAGGCGGCGATGCCCCGGCCGACCTGCGCGACCTTGGAGTTCTCGTCGAAGCGCGGGAACATCAGCTGGGCGAGCTGGGCGCCGGTGACGCGCTGGAGCGCCTCGGCCTCGTCGATCAGGCCCTGGTCGACGAGCTGGGTCGCGATCCGGAAGGCCGCGCCGGCCGTGCGCTTGCCGACCCGGGTCTGGAGCATCCACAGCTGTCCGCGCTCGATGGTGAACTCGATGTCGCAGAGGTCCTTGTAGTGGTTCTCCAGCGTCTCCATGATCTGCATCAGCTGGTCGTACGACTTCTTGTCGATCTGCTCCAGCTCCGCGAGCGGGACCGTGTTGCGGATGCCCGCGACGACGTCCTCGCCCTGCGCGTTCTGGAGGTAGTCGCCGTAGACGCCCTGGTGGCCGGAGGCGGGGTCGCGGGTGAAGGCGACGCCGGTGCCGGAGTCGGGGCCGAGGTTGCCGAAGACCATGGAGCAGACGTTGACGGCCGTGCCCAGGTCGTGCGGGATGCGCTCCTGGCGGCGGTAGAGCTTGGCGCGGTCGGTGTTCCAGGAGTCGAAGACCGCGTGGATGGCGAGGTCCATCTGCTCGCGCGGGTCCTGCGGGAAGTCCCGGCCCGCCTCCTTCTTGACGATCTTCTTGAAGGCGGTGACCAGCTTCTTGAGGTCGGCGGCCTCCAGGTCGGTGTCGACCGTGACCTTCTTGGCATCCTTGGCCTTGTCGAGGGCCTCCTCGAAGAGGTCGCCGTCGACGCCGAGGACGGTCTTGCCGAACATCTGGATCAGGCGCCGGTAGGAGTCCCAGGCGAAGCGGTCGTCGCCGGCCTGCTTGGCGAGCCCCTGGACCGACTTGTCGGAGAGGCCGATGTTCAGGACGGTGTCCATCATGCCGGGCATGGAGAACTTCGCGCCGGAGCGGACCGAGACCAGCAGCGGGTCGTCGGCCTGGCCGAGCTTCTTGCCCATGCGCTGCTCCAGCGCGTCGAGGTGCGCACTCACCTCGTCACGCAGTGCCGCCGGCTCCTCACCGCTGTCCAGGTAGACCTTGCAGGCTTCGGTCGTGATGGTGAAGCCGGGAGGCACGGGGAGTCCCAGGTTGGTCATCTCGGCGAGGTTCGCGCCCTTGCCACCCAGGAGGTCCTTGAGGTCCTTGTTTCCCTCGGTGAAGTCGTAGACGAACTTCGCTACGTGGGGTTCTTTGTTTTCCGACACGGGTCTCGACTCCCTCGAGGACGCGGTGGCTGCCCTGACGGCGAGGAACATACCCAGATCGAAGGCGTCTGGGTACGTCTACTCGGGCGTCATACGCCCGTAACCAGTCGTCCGCCAGCGGATCGAAAGTCAAAGCTTGGCAAGCGACACGGGCCAGATGTTTTCACTTCTTGAACGCAACAACCTCCATCGACCGCCAGAATCGCTCATCTGAGCAGTGTGAGGCACGCCTGATTTCGATCGATGAACGATCAAGGGGTGGCACTGAGTGCCACCCCTTGGAGAAGTGCAGTCGCCCAAGATCCGCTCATCTGAGCCCTGCCCTTATCAAGCGTGGCGAGAATCACGCTGCCACAGCGGCCGGGATTTCACCATGCGGACGTGTCCCGGGACCGAAACACGGACGTCATACGCCCAGGGCCAGCAACCGTTCCTCGACCCGCTCGGGCGCGTACAGGTGCTCCACCACCAGCGCACCCGCCCCGACCAGCCCGGCCCGCTCCCCCAGCCGTGAGGTCACCACCTCCAGGCGGGCCGTGGAGCGCGGCAGCGCCCGCTGGTACAGCAGTTCACGGACGCCGGTGAGGAAGGGAGTTCCGGCCAGATCCCCGGCGATCATCAGGACCCCGGGGTTCAGCAGGGTCACGACCGTCGCCAGGACGTCCCCGACGTGCCGCCCCGCCTCCCGCGCGAGGGCCGCCGCCTCGGGGTGTCCCGAGGCGAGCAGGTCCCGCACGTCCGAGCCGGAGGCCGCCGGCACCCCGGCCGCCGCCAGCCGGCGGGCCACGGCGCCGCCACTGGCCACGGCGGCGAGACAGCCGTAGGAACCGCACCGGCACAGCGCCTCCGCGCCCGCCGGCACCCGGATGTGGCCCAGGTCCCCCGCGCCGCCGTCGATGCCCCGGTAGAGCGAGCCGTCGACCACCACACCGGCGCCGATCCCGGTCGAGACCTTGACCAGCACGAACGCCGAGCAGTCGGGGCGCGAGGTGCGCTGCTCGCCGTACGCCATGAGGTTGGCGTCGTTGTCGACGAGCACGGGGACCGGTCCCGCGCCGGTGTGCTCGGCGAAGGACCGGGCGAGGCGGTCTCTTATGTCGAAGCCGTCCCAGCCGGGCATGATCGGCGGCTGCACCACCCGGCCGCTCTCCAGGTCGACCGGCCCCGGCACGGCGAGCCCGATCCCGCAGACCTCCTCCGCCCGGTGGCCCGCCTTCTCCAGCAGCTCGGCGAACCAGCGGCCCAGCTCGCCGAGCACGGCGTCCGGGCCGTCCTCGATGACCAGGGTGCCGCTGTGCTCGGCGAGGATCTCGCCGGTCAGGGAGAGCACGGCCGCGCGGGCGTGCCGGGTCTCCAGGTCGGCGGCGAGGACGACCGCGTGGGCGTCGTCGAACTCCAGGGTGATGGAGGGGCGGCCGCCGAGCGGGGAGTCCACGGGGCCCCCGGCGCCCTCGCGCAGCCAGCCCGCGCGGAAGAGGCGGTCCAGGCGCTGGCCGACGGTCGCCCGGGACAGTCCGGTGGCCTGCTGGAGCGCGCCGCGCGTGACGGCACGCCCGCTGCGGACCAGTTCGAGCAGATCTCCGGCGCCGGTCTGACTCCGTCCAGCCATGCGCACCCCCTTGTGTTTCTCAACTCTGCATTACATATTGGGTTTTGCGTGTTAAATAGACGTAACCCTACGGTAGCCCTGACCGAACCGGTCAGCCACACGTCTTTCGGGGAGCCCCGAGTGGATCGCACTGCCCAGCTCGTCACCCCTTCCGCGGAGCGTTCGATCGCATACGATCCCCCGGGTTCGGCGCATCCCCTGCACGTCGGGGCGGCGAGGGTGCTGGAGAGCAACTGGACCGGCACCTCCACGGTCCCCTCGCGGGGCCTGTACCCGCACCAGTGGTCCTGGGACTCCGCGTTCATCGCGATCGGCCTGCGCCACCTCTCGCCGCTGCGGGCCCAGACCGAGCTGGAGACCCTGCTGGCGGCCCAGTGGGGCGACGGGCGCGTCCCGCACATCGTCTTCAACCCCTCCGTACCGCTCGACGCGTACTTCCCGAGCCCCGACTTCTGGCGCTCCTCGACCGCGGGCCACGGCGCGGGCGCCCCGCGCACCGTACAGACGTCCGGCATCGTGCAGCCACCGGTCCACGCCCTGGCGGCGTGGCTCGTCCACCGCGCCGATCCCGGCCTGTCCCGGGCGCGCGGCTTCCTCGCCCGGGTGTACCCGCGTCTGGCGTCCTGGCACCGCTATCTGCTGCACCGCCGGGACCTGGGCGGCGGCGGACTCGCCTCCGTCGTGCACCCCTGGGAACAGGGTATGGACAACAGCCCCGCCTGGGACCTGCCGCTCTCCCGCGTCACCCCGGCCCCGGCCCGCTCCTTCCGCCGCGCCGACCTCGACCACGGGGCGCCCGAGGACCGCCCGACGGACCTGGACTACGGCCGGTACGTCCGGCTGGCGACGGACTACAGGGACGCCGGGTACAGGGATGGGC
>NZ_RSAJ01000519.1 GCF_003933965.1 Streptomyces sp. RP5T | reverse complement strand
CCCCGCCCCCGGTGCCGAACCGCTCTGCCCCGTACGCCCGTTGTCGGTCACCGACACCCTCACGCACCCCTCCTCGGCCGTCACGCGCACCCGCACCTCGTTGGCGCCCGACGCGTGCCGCAGCGCGTTGGTGAGGGCCTCCTGGACGATCCGGTACCCCGCCAGGTCCACCGCGGCCGGCAGTCCTCCGGTGTCGCCCTCGCGGCGCACGTGCACGGTCATCCCGGCCGCGCGCACGGTGTCGGCCAGTTCGTCGAGGCGGGCGAGGGACGGTCCCGGCTCCCGTCGCTCCCCGGCCTCGGCCGCCGCCGGCTCCACCTCGGGCCCGAAGGCGCGCAGCAGCAGGCGCAGTTCGCCCAGTGCCGAGCGGGCGCCCGTCTCGATGGCCCGCAGTGCCGTGCGCGCCTGCTCGGGCCGGTCGGTGAACACGTCGTCGGCGGCGCCCGCCTGGACGATCATCACCGACAGGGTGTGCGCCACGACGTCGTGCACCTCCCGCGCGATCCGTGCCCGCTCCTCCACCACGGCCCGGCGCGTCTCCGCCCTGGCCC
This sequence comes from Streptomyces sp. RP5T, assembly GCF_003933965.1. Lineage (GTDB taxonomy): Bacteria > Actinomycetota > Actinomycetes > Streptomycetales > Streptomycetaceae > Streptomyces. The sequence goes on along the minus strand of NZ_RSAJ01000519.1, from coordinate 5,387 downwards.
GTTCCCGCTGGGCCCGGCGCCACTGACCCGCCGTCCAGGCCAGGGCCACCGTCAGCAGATACACCGCGAGTCCCGCGGGGCCGCCCGCGCCGAACGCCGGCAGTGCGGGCAGGCACATCGCCGCGAGCGCCCGTGCCGACACCCGCCGCGGCCTGGTGGCCGACAGCACGCACAACGAGATCTGCGCCGCGAGCAGGGCTCCCGTCAAGGTCACCTCGGGCAGCAGCGCCCACACCGCGAGCCCCGTCACCGCGTTCACGGTCAGGACGAGGGCCGGGGCGCGCGCCTGCCACCGCAGCGCACCGACCTGGACGAGCACCAGGATCACGGCGAAGGGCAGCCGCCGCTCGTGGTCCGTGCCGGCGACGAGCACCGCGGTGCCGAGGACGGCCAGCACGGTCCCGGCCGACCCCCACCACAGCCTGCGGGCCGTCCGGGGCGACAGCTCGCCCCGCGCCTGCCCGTCGGACATCTCGTCCGGCCGCTCACCGCCGCGCTCCACGCCCGCACTCTAACCGCGCGAACCGGACCCGCCGAGGAGGCCGCCGGACCTGGACGCCTGAGGAGGTCGAGGAGGCCCGTGCGGAGCGCACGCCCGCCACCCCGTGCCCGAGGACGAGGCCGAACTGCGGCGCCCCGGGCCGTTCCCCGGGCCCGCGCGCCGCGCCGACCCGGCGCGCGGGACCTACTTCATCGTCAGGAACCGCTGCACCAGCGCCGCCAGGAACACCACCAGCAGGGGCAGCGAGAACCAGAAGCTGCTCTGCAGCCACCGCAGTTGCCGCACGCTCGGCCGCACCGCGACCCGCACCACCTCACGCGCCGACAGCAGCACGATCAGCGCCAGCGCGGCCAGTGCCCCCACCACCGACCAGGGCGTCCAGGTCACCTGCGGTCCGATCGGCCCCGGGTCGGCCTCGGGAACGTTCCCGGCGGGCCGCTCCCGCAGGGCGTACATGGTCACGTCGTCGTTGGTGAGGACCCGCTTGAGCTCCTTGCGGCTGTCGAGGTTGTCGAGCAGCCGCGACTCCCACGTCCGCGCATAGCCCACGTCGAGGCGCAGATACGTGACCTGGCTGACGTTCACCATCAGATACGAGTTCGGGCCCGCGTCCCTCAGCGCCTTGACCAGCCCGGACACCAGCACCGGGTCGGTCGGCGCGAGCGTCGGCACGTACGACACCTTCTCCATGTCCCTCGCACCCCACGGCATCGCCGGCGTCACGTTGTTCAGCGTGTCATTCGACAGCCACAGCAGTCGCACCGTCGGATCGTCGTGGGCGTAGACGTAGTCCATGGCGGCGACCTCGCCGGGCTGGATCCGCTCGAACGGCTCGTTGCCCCAACGGGCGACCAGGAAGCCTCCGACCAGCAGCAGACCCGCCATCAGCGCGGCCACCGGGGCGAGGGAGACCCGGTCCCGCTCGCGTTCCTTCGCGGTGGCGCCGGTGCGCGGGAAGAGCGCCAGCGCGGCGAGCAGGCCCGCGCCCGGCAGGGCGAACATGAAGACCCGCAGGGCCATTTCGCCGCCGTAGGACTGCATGCCGAAGCCGAGGAACGGCACGAAGGTCAGGACGAGCAGCGCGACCTCCCGGTACTTGTGCTCACGCCGCCGCCACCAGCCGTAGCAGGCCAGCGTCATGACCCCGCCGGCCAGCAGCACCCGCACGTACAGGACCAGCTTGTGGGTCGAACTGCCGCCCTCGATACGGCCGGAGACCGACGAGGAGACGTTGCCGCCGACCCCGCCGACCCCACCGAACAGGTCGTCGAAGTGCCCCGACCAGTACGGTTCGGCCATCCAGCCGATCCACGCGGTCACCATGACGGTGAACAGGACGGGCAGACCGCGCAGTTCACTGCGGCCGGTCAGCACGAGCGCCGCCAGCACGCCGAGCATCACGAAGGGCGTGAGCTGGTGGGCGGGCACGCTCGCCGCGAACAGGCCGATCACCACCGCGAGCAGCACGGCCCGTTGGCGGCGGTCCGTCGGTTCGACCTCCGCCTCGCCGGGGCGCCGCTTCGCCCAGATCACGCGCGGGGCGCGGAACCAGACGAGCAGGACCGCCACGAACACCAGGTACAGCAGATAGGTGAAGCCCTGCGGGGAGAAGTAGTCCTGGCCGACCCAGCCGCCGAGCACGAAGATCCAGATGCCGGTCCACTTGGCCCGCCAGCTCGCCCGCATGTGCCGTACGAGCAGGAACATCGGTACCAGGTAGGCGAGTTGGATCGCCGTCGGCCACCAGCGGATGACCTCGGTGAAGTCCGTGACCCCGCAGGCCTGCCCGACGAACGCGGCCACCGCGAAGAAGCCCGGCCAGCTCCAGCGGGCGTCCAGGTCGGGCACCGCGGACCCGGTCCGGTCGATGTGGTCGAGGAAACCGAGGTGCTGCCAGGCCGTCGCGAAGCGCGGTTCGGCCTCGATCACCGCGGGCAGCGCGTGCAGCGAGAACACCGTCGCCACCAGGGTGAGCAGCAGCAACGCCCTGTGCTCGCGGCCCGGCCAGAGCAGCGAGGCGAAGACCACGACCAGCAGGGCCGCGCCGGCCAGCGTGGGCAGCGGCAGGACCGAGATCAGCCCGAGCCCGCCCATCCGGTCCAGGTCGGCCTCGCCCAGACCCAGCGCCGGTACCCAGTACAGGAGCAGCGCCACGGCCAGCAGACAGCCGAGGAGCACCCCGGACCGGGTGGGCCGCAACCGCTCCCGCGGGGACAGGGGCCGCGACGGCTCCGCGGGCCGCGCCGCCTCCTCCGGTACGGCGGGTTCCTCGGGCGGGCCGGCCTCCTTGCCCGCGTCGAAGGCCACCTCGAAGGGCGCGTCCACCTCCGTCCCGGACGGGCCGAGCGAGGAGTCGGAGCCGGGCTCCCGCCGTTCCACCGGAAAGCGCGCCTCGGGCGGCTTCCGCAGCGTCCACGTCGGCCGGTCGCGCGACACACCGGGCACCGGCGCGCCGGTGGGCGGCGTGCCGGGCCCCGGACGGACGTCGGGACGGCGTTCCTGGTGGTCGAAGTCGACGTGGATGCCCAGCGCGAGGGTGTCCTGGTCGAGCGCCCAGCCGGGGCGGCGGGCACGGCCGGCGGCCGGTACCTCCCGCGCCCCGAGGTCGGCGAGGTCCCCGTCCGGAGCAGCGCCCGCCGGGACGTCGGCCGCCGGGGCCTGCCGGACCGTCCGGTACAGCCGGGGCGCGGCGACGGCGACGATCACCGCGAGCGAGGAGATCTCGGCGACGCCCGCTCCGGTCAGCCCCATCCGGGGCAGGAGCAGCAGCGTCAGACCGAGCACCATGGCGCACAACAGGCCCTGCAGCCAGGCCAGTCCGGAGGTGCGGCTCTGTGCGCGCAGCACCGCGAAGTACGTCTCCATCACGACCCGGAGCACCGCGCCGACGGCGAACCAGCGCAGCAGCGGGGTCGCCGCGTCCGCGTACCCCGGCCCGAACACGCCGAGGATCCAGGGCGCCCCGAAGAACAGGATCCCGGCCACCGGCAGCATGATCCGCGCCATCCGCTTCAGCGCGGCACGGGTGTTGGCGGCCAGCCGGGCCGGTTCGTGCGAGCCCTCGACGGTCAGGGAGGCGCCCATGTTGATGGCGAGCAGGTTGCAGGTGCCGCCGATCGTCGTGGTGATGTAGAAGTACGCGTTGTCCTGGGAGCTGACCTGGGAGGCCACGATCACCGGGACCAGATAGACCACGGCGAGCGAGAACAGCGAGCCCGTGTAGTCACCCGCGAGGAAACGCCCGATCTCCCTGAGCGAGGGCGGCTTCGCGTGGTCCTCGGTCGCCTTCACATGCCGGGGTGCCAGGCGCCGGAACACCATCCAGCCGAGCGGCAGCACCGAGACGGCGATCGCCGCGACCCACGACACGAAGACGCCGGCCGTCGGGACCGCCACGGCGAACGCGACGAGGAGCCCCAGCTTGACCGCGGAGAACACGGTGTTGCCGACCGGCACCCACAGCGCGCTGCGCAGCCCGGTCAGCACGCCGTCCTGGAGGGTGAGCACGTTCCAGGCGACGACGGCGGCGACGAAGCCGAGGCCGTTCACCGGCCCGTGCAGGAACCGGTACGACGGCCCCCACACGTCCAGGGTGAGCAGGAAGACGACCGCGGCGATCGCCACCAGCACCGAACTGCCCGCGTAAGTACGGGCGATGAGGCGTCCGGTGGCCCTCCCCGCCACCGGTATGAAGCGGGCCAGCGCTCCGGTCAGGGTCACCGCGGTCAGTCCCGCGAGGAGCTTCATCGCGGCGATCGCGGCCGAGCCCTGGCCGACCGCCGACTCGGAGTAGTAGCGGGCGGCCGCCAGCCAGAAGCCGAGCCCCAGCACCGCGGAGATACCGGTGTTGAGCATCAGCGCGTAGGCGTTGCGGAAGAGCGGGCTGCCGTCGCCCCTGCCGAGGCCGGGCAGCCTCAGCCGGCGCCCCGACTGCTCGGGCGCCTTCGCCGCGGTCGACCCGGCCTCGGTCGTGGTCGTCGTGTCAGACACGGGAACGGGAGACCTTCCGGCTGACCTGTCGTGCTCTTCGGACCACCGCGTACCCCTTGGTGAGGGCACGGTCCCTGGCGAAGGCCCTGGCGATCGCACGGCCCTGGACGAGCCGCTCGAACTCCTCGGCCGTGGTGGTGCGGCGCACGGTCAGGCGGGTCAGCGCGTACGGCCCCTGGCGGCGCCGTGCGAGGCCGTTGTTCACCGCGAGAGCCTGGCCGTACCCCGTCTCGCGCACCGCCTCGCGCACCCGGCGGCTGGAGTAGCCGTACGGGTAGGCGAGCGAGACCGGCACGCTGCCGACCTCGTCGGTGACGATCTCCCTGGAGTGGATCAGCTCGTGCCGCAGCGCGCGGTCGTCGAGCTGGTCGAGCTGCGGGTGCGTGTGGGTGTGGCCGCCGATCTCGACGTCCGCGGCGGCGAGTTCGCGCACCTGGTCCCAGTCCAGCATGGTGTCCAGGCCGCCGCCCGTGTCGTACGGGCCCCGGATCCAGCCGGTGGAGACGAACACCGTGGCCGGGAAGGCGTGCTTGGCCAGCACGGGCAGGGCGTGCCGGTGCACACCCTCGTAGCCGTCGTCGAAGGTGATCAGGACGGGCCGTTCGGGCAGCGGCCGGCCGGCGCGCCAGCGGGCCGCGAGCTCCGCCGTCCTGATCGGGGTGAGCCCGAGCCCGGCGACGATGTCCATCTGTCGGTCGAAGGCTTCCGGGGTCACCGACAGCACCCGGGTGGCGTCGTTCGGTTCGGCGGCGACCGAGTGGTACATGAGGATCGGTACGGGCGGCTCAGCCATCTCTCTCCCCCTCGATCTCCCCGACCGCGAAGGTGGCACCGCCCCGCCGCGACCGGAGGGTGCCGACCGCGTATCCGCCGGCCGCCGTGAGCACGCCTGCGA
>NZ_RSAJ01000518.1 GCF_003933965.1 Streptomyces sp. RP5T | reverse complement strand
CCCCGCCACGGTCCACACCACGCCCGCACCCCGTACCCCCCGGGCCGCTCCTTCGGCCGCCGCGGACGATTTCCTCGCTCTGGTCAACTCCGCGCGCTCCCGGGCCGGTTCACCTCCGGTCACGCTCGACGGGCGGCTCGGCGAAGCCGCCCGCCTGCACGCCTCGGCGATGGCCGCAGCGGGACGGCTCGGTGTCGAGGGCGCCGACGGCGTCTCCGTCTTCCAGCGGCTCACCGCCACCGGGTACACGTACCTCACCGTCGGCGAACACCTCGTCTCCGGCCCCCGAGACGCGGCCGAGCTCGTCGCGTACTGTCTGCGCGCCGAGCAGCCACGGCGGATCCTGCACGACCCGGCCTTCCGCCATGTCGGAGTGGCGCACGCCACCAAGGGCCGCTCGGGCGACACGTACTGGACGGCGCTGTGGGCGAGAGAGCTCACGCCGGACGGCCTGGCCCGGACCGCCGCCGAGGTCGTGGACCTCACCAACCGCGAGCGCGCCCGGGCCGCCCTGCCGCCGCTCGCCGTCGACCCGCTCCTGGCCCGGGCGGCGCAGGCGTACAGCACCGACATGGCGGTCCGCGCCTTCTACTCCCACACCTCGCCTGAGGGCACCCAGCCCTGGGACCGGGCGGCCGCCGCGGGCTCCACCCGCCGTTCGATCGGGGAGAACATCGCGTGCGGGCAGCGCTCCGCGGCCGAGGTAGTCGAGGGCTGGATGAACAGCCCCGGACACCGCGCCAACATCCTCAAGCCCGGCTTCACCCACATCGGGACCGGGTTCGCGGGCGGCGGCCCGGCGGGCACCTACTGGACCCAGCTCTTCGGCGCCTGAGGCAGTCCGCAAGAACAGGGCCGGGCCACGATCTTGGCGGAGGGAATCCCTCCGGGCCAGGATGCCCTCATGAAGGGTGACCTCTTTTCCAGTGAGCACATGGTGCAGCCGGCCACCGCGCCGGGCATGACGGTCGAGAACGCGAAGTGCATCCGGTACGCGGTGCACGGCGAGATGCTCGCCCGCCAGGGGGCGATGGTCGCCTACCGCGGCAGTCTCCAGTTCGAGCGCAAGGGCCAGGGCGTGGGCGGCATGCTCAAGCGGGCCGTCACCGGCGAGGGGCTGCCGCTGATGGCGGTGCGCGGACAGGGCGAGGCCTGGTTCGCGCACGAGGCCCAGAACTGTTTCATCGTGGACGTGGAGCCGGGCGACGAGTTCACGGTCAACGGCCGCAACGTCCTGTGCTTCGACGCCACACTGGCCTACCGCATAGCGACCGTGAAGGGCGCCGGCATCGCCAGCGGCGGTCTGTTCAACAGTGTCTTCACGGGCCACGGCAGACTCGGTCTCGTCTGCGAGGGCAACCCGCTGGTGATCCCGGTCTCGCCGGAGTACCCGGTGTACGTCGACACGGACGCGGTCGTCGGCTGGACGGCGGGCCTGGGCACCTCGCTGCACCGCTCCCAGTCCATCGGGTCGATGCTGCGCGGTGGTTCCGGGGAGGCGGTGCAACTGGTGCTCCAGGGCAGCGGATTCGTGGTGGTACGCCCGAGCGAGGCGACCCCGCAGAAGGCGCAGCAGCACTGACGCCCCCGGCGTGATCTGCGCCTCACAGGCAACCCGTTCCGCTCCGCCCACGTCTTGACCGGCGACGGACGAGCCCCGGCCTCCGGGCCGGGGCTCTTGTGCAAGGCACTATGCACACCATGTATACACAGCGTGTAGAGATGGGGTGTATACGGACGGAAAGGCATACATGTACGGCAAGGCATTCGCCCCGGAGTACCAGGGCGCGCTCACCGCTCTCTCCGTGAACTCCTCGCTCGACGACGTACTCGCCGCCGGCACCGAGCAGTTGAGAGCGGCCGAGCGGGCCGGACGGCACGGGGAGGCGGCGCGCTCGGGACTCGCGGTCGCCGAGGCACAGCGCCGGCTCGGCAAGGTCGCCGACGCCGACCGGACCTGGAAGGCGAGTTACCGGGCCGCCCGGCGGGCCGGGGACACCGCGGGCATGGCCTGGGCGCTGTGGAGCGGCGGCACGCTGGCCCGGCAGCGGGGCGGATTCGCCCTCGCCCGGCGCCTGTTGGGGCTCGCCGCCGAACTCGGCGAGCGGGGCGGCGATGTCGTCGTGCGCGGCTACTCCCTCGCGGGCCTTGCCGAGACCGGCCGCATCCAGGGCGACTACGAGGCCGTCGGCCGGCTGCACGAGCAGTTGCTGGCCGAGGCCAGGCGGCGCGGCGAGGCCCGGCACACGGTGTGGGCGCTGTCCGGCATCGCGCAGATGCACCGCAACACCGGGTCCTACGACACCGCGTTCGCCATGTTCGAGGAGGCGGCCCGGATCGCCGAGGGCGCCGACGACCGGCGCGGCCACGCCTGGGCGCTGCGCGGGCTCGCCGACCTCGCCTCCGTGCGCGACGGCGACACCGAGCGTGCCCTCGCCCTGCTGTCCGAGGCGGAGGTGACGTGCCGGGAGATGAACCTGTCCAGCGCGCTGGCCTACAACCACAAGATGCGCGGCAACGTCCTGTACCGGGCCGGGCGTTGCTCCGAGGCCCGCGACCTGTACGAGCGGGCGCTCGCCGAGTTCCGTGCCATGAGCGAACCGCGCGGAGAGGCCCTGGCCCGGCTGGGGCTCGCCAAGGCGCTGGCCCGCCTAGGCCGCGACCGGTCCGAGACCGCGGCCGAACTGGCCGATCTGGCACGCGTGCTGGAGCGGACCGGGCTGCGGCACGCCCAGGAGATGGTGCAGCGGGCCCAGGAGGAGTTCGGCGTACGCACGGAGGCGGCCCTGTGACGACGGTCGCCCCTCCCGAAGTCCTCACCCGCTGCCGCGCGTTGGTGCGCCCCGCGCTCCAGGAGGCCGTCGGCACCCTGCACCCCTGGGTCGGTGAGATGGCCGCCTACTCCTTCGGCTGGTGCGAGGTCGGCGGCGCCCCGGCCACCGGGTCCGGCGGCAAGGGGGTGCGGCAGGCGCTCGCCGTGCTGGGAGCCGAGGCGGCCGGCGCCCCCGGGCGGGCCGGGGTGCCCGCGGCGGTCGCGGTGGAGCTGGTGCACGTCTTCTCACTGCTCCACGACGACATCATGGACGGCGACGTGGCCCGGCGCGGCCGCCCCGCGGTGTGGAAGGCCTACGGCACCGGACCCGCCGTGCTCGCGGGCGACGCGCTGTTCGCCCTCGCCGTCGCGACCCTGGCCGACGCCGGTTCCGACGCGCTGCGCCGACTGTCCGCGGCCCTGTCCGACCTGGTGCACGGCCAGGCGGACGACCTCCTGTTCGCCACCCGCCCCTGGACGGGGCCGGAGCGGGTGCGCCCGGACGAGTACCGGGACATGGCCGAGCGCAAGACCGGGGCACTGCTGGGCTGCGCGGCGGCGCTGGGAGCCCTGCTCGGCGGTGCGCCGCCGGCCAGGGTGGCGGCGCTGGACCGGGCGGGACGGCATCTGGGGGTCGCGTTCCAGATCGTCGACGACGTCCTCGGCATCTGGGGCGATCCCCTGGTCACGGGCAAACCCGTGCACGGCGATCTCCGGGAGCGCAAGAAGACGTTCCCGGTGCTCACCGCGCTCGACTCGCCGACTCCTGCGGCGGCCCGCCTCGCGCGGCTCCTGGAGTCGGGCGGGGCGCCGCACGAGATCGCGGCCCTCATCGAGGAGTGCGGCGGCAGATCGGCCGCCCTCGCGCAGGCCCGCCGTCATCTCGCGATCGCGGAGAGCGCGTACGAGCTGCGGCCCTTGCTGGAGTACCTCCTGCGGCGCGATCTCTGACACCGAGTTGACCTGCGCCGCGGGCGGGGACAGGGTTCGGGGAGAGCTCTCTCCACGAAAGGGAAACCGTCTTGATCGGGATCACGGACATCGAACGGCAGGCCGGGCTGATCGCCGGTCACGTCGTGCGCACACCGACCCTGCCCAGCCCCGGTCTGTCCGCGCTCCTCGGTGCTCCCGTCACCGTCAAGCTCGAACTGCTCCAGCGCACCGGCTCGTTCAAGGCGCGCGGGGCGACGGCCAAGCTGCTGTCGCTGAGCGAGGCGGAGCGGGCGGCCGGGGTCGTGGCGGTCAGCGGCGGCAACCACGGGATCGCCCTCGCCCACATGGCGGCGGCGCTCGACGTCAAGGCGACCGTGGTCATGCCGCGCTCGGCGCCCGCCCGGTCCGTGGAGATCGTCGAGGCGGCCGGGGCCTCGCTGCGGCTGACCGACGACATGGACGGCGCCTTCTCGCTCGTGAACCGGCTGCGGGACGAGGGGCTGACGCTGGTCCACCCCTTCGACGACCCGCTGGTGATCGCGGGGCAGGGCACGGTCGGACTGGAGTTCGCCGACGACGCGGGCGAGCTCACCGACGTCCTCGTCAGCGTCGGGGGCGGCGGACTGATCGCCGGGGTCGCCGCGGCCCTGCGGGCACGGCGGCCGGGTGTCCGGGTCTGGGGTGTGGAGACCGAGGGCGCCGAAGCCATGTCCCGGGCGCTCGCCGCGGGCGGGCCGGTGCCGGTCGCGCTGTCCTCCGTGGTGTCCACGCTCAGCGCCCCGTCCGTCTCGCAGCTCACGTACGACCATGTGGCGGCCCAGGTCACCGAGGTTCTCGTGGTCCCGGACCGGGAGGCGGTACGGGGCTGCCTCGACCTCGCCGACCACGCCAAGGTGTGGGGCGAACCCGCGGCCGGGTGTCTCCTGCCCGCCGCCCGGACGGTCCTGGAACGCGTGGGCGCCGACTGCCGGCTGGGTCTCGTCGTGTGCGGAGGCAACGTCACCGCCTCCGACGTCATGGACTGGGCGGCGCGGTTCGGGCTGCGCTGACCGGGGCGCTCGATTCCGGCCGTTCTGCTGACCTGCGAGTCAGAAATCGAGCAACCGGAAAGCGGATTCCATCGGTTGGCGTTTTCATTGAACGCACCACGCCGCACCCGCCGTACCTCTGTGCAAGGTGACAGAGCCAGGGGTTCAGCGAGGGATGACCATGGGCAAGGCGCACATCTCCACACACGAGTTGGTCGCCGGACGGTACCGGCCCCTGGACGTCCTGCACCGCGAGACCAACCGGACCTGCTGGTTCGGCGAGGACGTCTCGGCCGAACGGTCCTGTCTGCTCACCGAGATCGCCCTGCCGGCCGGCACGGACGAGGAGACCGCGCTGCGCACCGCCGCGGGCGTGGTCCGGATGTCCAAGACCATGCGGGTGCTCGCCCCCGGGCGGATCGCCGCGGTCGTGGACGCCGTGGCACTGGACGGCGTCCTGTGGACCGTCACCGAGCCGGTCGACGGCATCCCGCTGGGCGAACTCCTCGGCCGGCAGGGGACGTTCGACCACGTGCAGGCGGCCCGTATCGGCCTGGAGCTGCTGGAGGTGCTGGAGGCCGCGCACGGCGAGGGCATCACCCACGGGGAGCTCAGCCCGGGCCAGGTCTTCGTGCACCACCAGGGCACGGTCGTCGTCACCGGCTTCGGTCTGGCCGGGGCCACCCTCGCCCCGCGGCTGTCGGCACCGTCGTACGCCTCCCCGGAGCAGGCGCGGGACGAGCGCATCGGGCCGGCCGCCGACCTGTGGGCGCTCGGCGCGATCCTCTACACGCTCGTCGAGGGACGTCCGCCGTTCCGCGACCGCGACCGTCCCGCGGCCACCCTGAAGGGCGTCGACCGGCTGCCGCTGCGGGCCCCGGTCCGGGCCGGGCCCCTCACCCCGACCGTGCAGGGGCTGCTGCGCAAGAACTCCCAGGAACGCCTCACCCGCACGGCCGCGCGCAACGCGCTGCTGCGGGTCCTGGACGAGGGCCCGGACCCGGCCCCGCCCCAGGAGTACGGGTCCCGGCTGCTCGCCCTGCCCGCGGTGCCCCCGGGCCGGAACGGGCGGCTCCTCGTCGCGGGGACCGCCCTGGCCGTCGTCACGGTGGCCGCCGCCGTCCTCGCGGTCACCAGGGTGCTGCCCGGCGGTGACAGCGGGACGACCGGCGAGGCACCCGCCCCGTCCGCCTCGGCC
>NZ_RSAJ01000517.1 GCF_003933965.1 Streptomyces sp. RP5T | reverse complement strand
AGGGAACACCGCCCCGCGCGCGGGGCGCACACTGGAGGAGCACGGCGCCCGGAAACGGGCTCTGCGCGCCGGGTCGCCCGGGTCGTAAGGGCACGTCGGCCGCCCCGGAAGCCGCGGACGTCACACACGCCGGGAGGGGCCATGCGTACAGGCACAGTTCCGGACACACCGACGCCCCGGGCCGCACGGTGGCTCGGCGTCGTACGGCCGTTCCTGCGCCCCCTCGTACGCCCCCACCGGCGACCGGCCCCCGTCGGCCCGTCGCGGGCGCACCAGTTGCGGGCGCTCGTCGCGGTGCTGGACGAGGCGGTGGCCGCGCAGAGGCCGGCCGACGAGGCGGTGGCCGCGTGCGGCGAACCCGGCCCGCCGGCGCACGGGGCGGCCAGGTGCGGGGTGCAGAGCATCACCCTGCACCGGCTGCGCGCCCGGCTCCAGGACCTGCGGACCACGGACCCGGACCTGATGACGGCACAGGCCCACGCGGCCCGGCTGCTCGCCTACGACCTGTGGATGCTGCGCGCCTCGATGAACCTGGCCTTCACCGCCCGCCCCGTCGACCGCACCGAGGCGGCCCGAGTGCGCCTCAACGGCCTGGGACGCCCCGCGGACGACCTGCGCCGGCTGCGCGACACCCTGCGCGCGGAGCTCTCCGAGGCGTAGGGCCCCGGAGCGCCCGGTGCGGCTCTCCTACGACCGTCAGCCGGGATCCAGCCGCCCGGCCAGTTCATGGGCGGTCGCGCTGGTGAGGTCCCCGTCGTAGGGCCCGGCGATCTCAAGACGGCCGCCGGTGATCGAGGCGGTCACGAACGGGGTGCCCCAGAGCTTGCCGTCGACGACGATGGCCACCTCGTTGCGCGGGGCCGGCTTCGCGGCCAGGGAGCCGGTGAGGGCGGCGAACCGTTCCCGGTCGGCCGCGTCGAGGCTCACCTCGACCTTCCAGGTGCCGTTGCTCTTCCCGGCCTCGGCGGAGCTGACCCGCACGCCGGTCATGCCCGCGGCCCGGTCGACCCGGACGCACGACGCCGGGTGGGTCGCGCTCGCCCGCACCGTGTAGCCGCCGCTGCCGCGGGCGCAGGCCTCCTGGACGGACGAGGTGACCGGCAGGAAGGAGACCAGGGCCGCCGGCGCACCGGTGCCGTCCCCCGCCCCCGGCTGCACCACGTGCGCACGCGGGGTCGCCCCGTCCGCGACGGCCGCCCAGGTGGTGGCGACCGCGACGGCGGCGACGAGACCGACCCCGGCGCGGGTCAGCCGCTGCCGCCGCCGCGCGATCCGCAACGCGCCGTCGGCCAGCCCGGCCAGATGGGCACCGGCGTCACCGCCGACGTCCCGGACGTGGGCGTGCAGGGCGTCGTGCAGCGGGTGTGCGATCGGGTCGTTCATGCGAGGCCCCTTCCGGTGGCAGTGGAGGAGGCGCTGGAGGAGGCGCTGGACGACCCGGCTCCGGCCAGGGTGCCGCGGAGGGCGGCAAGGGCCTTGTGGGTCTGGCTGCGGACCGTCCCCTGCGCGACACCGAGGATCGCCGCGATCTCCGCGTCGGGCCGGTCCTCGAAGTAGCGCAGCACGATCACCGCGCGCTGGCGCTTGGGAAGCCGCCGCAGTGCGGCCATGATGTCCTGGCGCTGGACGACGGTCTCGGCCCAGTCGGCGGTCTGCGCGGACGGCCGGTCCGGCAGGGTGTCGGTGACCGTCTCCCGGCCCCAGCTCAGCAGCCGGAAGCGGTCCACCTGGGCGTTGTAGAGCGCCCGGCGCACATAGATCTCCGGCTGCTCCCGGTCCCGCAGCTTCGACCAGCGCCGGGCGGTGGCGGCGAGCGCGGTCTGGAGCAGGTCCCGGCCCTGCTCCCAGTCCCCGGTCAGCAGGTAGGCCGTGTGCAGCAGCGTTCTCGACCGCGCCGCCACGAACTCGCGGAACTGGCGTTCCTCGTCGGCATTCAATGCGCCCTCCCTCGTTCCCTCGTTAAGACGGGTGCGGAAGGCGGTTCGACTGCCCCGCGGCCCGGACTTTTCCGGACCGCCTGCGCCAGGCCCCTCGCGGGCGCGGAGGTGTCGCCGGGGCTGATGCGGGAACGTGGAGAAGTGCCTTCCCCGGTACCGCCCCTCGGTACCCCGAGCCGCGAAGGGACCCAAGGATGATCCAGAGTGCGGATATCCGTGAGTGGCGTACCCACGACGTCCTCGACGCGGGCGGTCACAAGATCGGCACGTTGGAGTCCGTGTACGTGCGCACCAGCACCGACGAGCCCGCCATGGGCACGGTCCAGGTCGGGCTGCCCACCCGCCGCCAGCTGGTCTTCGTCCCGCTGGACGGCGCGGTCGTGGGGCCGGGCTACGTCAAGGTGAACTACGACCGGTCGCTGGTGAAGAAGGGTCCGTCGATCGGCACGGACGACGTGCTGCCCGCCGAGGACGAGGCGGCGATCTTCGCGCACTACGGCCTGCCCTACCAGCCCGGCGCGAACGGCGAGCGTCAGCTCGCACGCCGCTGACCGGCCCCGTCGAGGAGGCACTTCACGTCATGACACTCTTCCTGCTCCTGGTCCTCGCGGCGATCGTGCTCGGCATCATCGGCGTCGCCGTCAAGGGCCTGTTCTACCTGCTGATCATCGGCGTCGTGGTGTTCGTCGCGGCCCTGGTGTTCCTGGGCATGCAACTCGGCCGACACCGCCGCCCACTGCGCTGAGCCGTGCGAGGAGGACCCCGCGTCGGCTCCGGCATGCCGAAACGCGGCGAGGCCGGTCCGGAGTCCCCGCTCCGGGCCGGCCTCGCCGAGGGATGGGTCAGCCCGCGGCGGGCACCGGTTCACGGTCCCTTCCGGCCGGTGCCTCGGGACCCGCATCCCCCGCCGGTACGGGAGCGGTCCGCGGGACGGGGGCCTGCTCGCCCTCGGGCTCGGGCTCGGCGGTGAACGGGAGGTCGCCGCGGAGGACCGCCCTGGCGCGCTCCTCGTCCAGCTGTCCCTCCCACTTGGCCACCGCGAGGGTGGCGACGCCGTTGCCGACCACGCTGGTCAGGGCGCGGGCCTCGGACATGAAGCGGTCGATGCCGAAGATCAGGGCCAGCGCGGCGACGGGCACGTGCGGTACGGCGCTGAGGGTGGCCGCCAGGGCGATGAAGCCGGAACCGGTGACACCGGCCGCGCCCTTGGATGTGAGCAGCATGACGGCGAGCATGGACAGCTGCTGGGTGAGGCTGAGGTCGATGCCGAGGGCCTGGGCGAGGAAGACCGAGCCCATGGTCAGGTAGATGGCGGTGCCGTCGAGGTTGAAGGAGTACCCGGCGGGCAGCGTGATCCCGACCACCGGTTTCGAGGCGCCCGCGTGCTGGAGCTTGGCCATCAGCCGCGGCAGCACCGGCTCGGAGGACGAGGTGCCGAGGACGATCAGCAGCTCCTCCTTGATGTAGCGCAGGAAGGGCAGCAGGCGCAGCCCGTTGACGCGCATGACGCCGCCGAGCACGACCAGGACGAAGAAGAGAGCGGTGAGCCAGAAGGAGCCGACCAGCAGGAAGAGGTGGCGCAGGGTGTCCAGGCCGTAGTTGCCGATGGTGAAGGCCATGGAGCCGAAGGCGCCGATGGGGGCGAGCCGCATGATCCAGCGGATGAGCGTGAACAGGACCTTGGACAGCTTCTGGACGCCCTGGGTGATGCCCGCGCCCGCCTCGCCGGCGGCGTTGAGGCCGAAGCCGAACAGGACCGAGACCAGCAGCACGGGCAGGATCTCGTGGCCGGTCAGCGCGCTGAGCAGGGTGTCCGGGATCATGGAGAGGACGAAGGCGGCGACGCTCTCGTGGCTCGCGGTCGCCTCGGGCGGCAGCCCCTCGGTCGACAGGGTCGAGGGGTCGACGTGCAGCCCGCTGCCGGGCTGGACCACGTTCACCACGACCAGACCGATCACCATGGCGACGGTCGTCAGGACCTCGAAGTAGATCAGCGCCTTGAGACTGACCCGGCCGACGGCGCGCGCGTTGCCCATGGAGGCGATGCCGTGGACGACCGTACAGAAGATGACGGGCGCGATCATCATGCGGACCAGCGCGATGAACCCGTCGCCCAGGGGTTTGAGCTCGGCTCCGAACGACGGCCACAGCCAGCCGACGGCGGCACCGGCCAGGACACCGATCAGGCACTGGACGTACAGCAGGGACAGCAGCCTGCGCAGGCGGCTCGGCGGGGCGGTGCCGGTACCCGGGGCAGCGTCGTTGCGGCTCATGCGGGGCGTCCTTCCAGGACGGGAACGAGGAGTTCGGCTCGGGCGATACGGCGGGCGGCGCGGTGCAGCAGCACCGTGGGGGAGGCGCCCTCCGCTGCGGGAACGGCTCGGGCGGTGATGACACCGGCCGGGGTGCCCAGGCGCAGCGTCCCGTCGGCGGTCTGCCGGGCGACGCGGTGGGCGAGCGTGCCGGGGGTGGCGGCAGCGGTGGTCAGGGCGACGGCCGAGGTGAGGCCGATCGCGGGGTGAGGCGCGTGCATGGAGACCATGCGGACGGCCAGGTCGTACTCGTCCTGATGGACGAGGGTGCCATCCGTGGTGCGGTAGGCGACAGGACGGGCGACCACTCCGACCTTCGGGACGGCGTGGCTGACGGGGTCGGTCTCCCGGGCCAGTCCCATGGCCAGGGCGGCCGGCCGGCGCAGCATGGTGAGGGCGGGCACGACCTCGGCGAAGCCGGCGAGGGACTCGGTGCCGTCGAGCCCGAACGCCTTGGCCTCGAAGAGGGCCGCGGGGGCGCCGGCGTCGACGAGGGAGGCCTCGACGGTGCCGGTGGGTCCGGTCAGCGTGTCCAAGGCGTGGCCGGTCGGCAGGGCCCGGCCCGTCGAGGTGCCCGCGGGGTCCTCGAAGCCGAGGAGCACCGGCACGCCGAGCGCGGCGGTGCCCGGCACCCGGGCCGTCCCCGCGTCGGGGGCGGTCCGCCCCGGGGTGGGGATGGTGCCGCTGAGGCGGGCGCCGGTGTTGACGTTGAGCATCCGCACCGTGGTCGAGTCCGAGGTGAGGGGCACCAGGCCGTTGTGGACGGCGTACAGGGCGACGGCGGTGGCGCAGTTGCCGCAGTTGCTGGTCCACTCCACCTGCTCGTCGCCGATGCCGACCTGGGCGAAGGCGTACTCGACGTCGACGTCCGGCTTCGCCGAGGTCCGGACGATCGCCGCCTTGGAGGTGGTGGAGGAGGCTCCGCCGACGCCGTCGATCTGACGGGGGTCGGCGGCGTTGTAGGCGGCGAGCAGCAGGGTGTCCGCGTCCACGCCGGTCGCCACCACGTCATGGTGGTCGAAGATCCAGCACTTGCTGGTACCTCCGCGGATCATCTCGCCCTGCAGACGCAACACAACAGACTCCTCGTGGGAACCCCGACGGCATCTCCGTGCGGGATGCGATCCACAGTGGGCGCGTCCAGCGTGAAGTACAATCTCGGAAATCTGCAGGGGTATTAAGCTGAAGTGAACGCTGAAGCGAGCACCGGAAGGGGTGAGATGCTCGACGTCCGGCGCATCCTGCTGTTCACCGAGGTGGCCCGCCGGGGCTCGGTCACGGCCACCGCCCGAGCCCTCAACTACACCCCGTCAGCGGTGTCGCAGCAGGTCAGCCGCCTGGAGACGGAGGCCGGGCAGCCGCTCCTGGAGCGTCATGCGCGGGGTGTCACCCTCACGGACGCGGGGCGCGCGCTGGCCGCGCGGGGAGAGCGGATCCAGCGCGAGCTGACGGCCGCGGAGAACGAACTCGCCGACTTCGCGGGACTGCGTGCGGGCACGCTCCGGGTCGGAACCTTCCCCACCGTCGGCGCCTCCCTCCTCCCGCGCGCCGTGATCGCCTTCCGCCGGACCCACCCCGAGGTGCGGCTGACGGTGCGCAGCGCCCGTATCGCGGGACTGTGGGCGATGCTGGAGAACCGCGAGATCGAGATGTCCCTGATGTGGGACTACGACTGGAACCGCATCGACCGCGAGGACATCGTGGTCACCTCGCTCGTCGACGAC
>NZ_RSAJ01000516.1 GCF_003933965.1 Streptomyces sp. RP5T | reverse complement strand
GGGCGGGGACCGGCTGCACCGGGGGTGAGTCCCGCGCCCCGGGCGGGCCGGACGGGGGTGACGGATTCAGGTCCGGCGGCGCTGAGGGAAGAGGGGCGCACCACCCTGCGCATAATCGTTTCACCAAGATCGCGAGCCGTAATCGGCACGTACAGATTCGGTGGAGATTACGGTGCAGAAACTTACGCAACCGTCGGTTTTCTGTCCGACCCTTCCCCATGTGCGGGTATTTTCCGGTACTGACCTGGCCGTACGTGAGCGCCCCTCGGCTTCGGCGCCCCTCCCGCAGGATGTCCGGGTGGGGTAGCTTTCACCGCGCCGTGCGGAGCTTCACTGAGCGCCAGGGAGAACGGGGAGCGGGGTTTGCGCGAGTTCACCAACCCTCCGTTGGCGTTGGCACCCCCCGTGGGCGGACTGGCCGACGTCGTCTTCGAGCATGCCCGGAACAACCCCGTGCACATCGCGCTCGGCCGCAAGGACGAGAACGGCCGGTGGCGGGACGTGACGTCCGCGGAGTTCCGCGACGAGGTCATGGCCCTGGCCAAGGGACTGCTGGCCCAGGGCATCCGCTTCGGCGACCGGGTCGCGATCATGTCCCGCACCCGCTACGAGTGGACCCTGTTCGACTTCGCCCTGTGGACGATCGGCGCGCAGGTGGTGCCGGTCTACCCGACCTCCTCCGCCGAGCAGTGCTTCTGGGCGCTGTACGACGCCGAGTGCACGGCCGCGATCGTGGAGCACGAGGACCACGCGATGACCATCGCCACGGTCATCGACCGGCTGCCGCGGCTGCACCGGCTGTGGCAGCTGGACTCCGGCGCGGTGCAGGAGCTGTACGACGCCGGCGCCGCCATCGAGGACGAGGTGGTGCACCGCCACCGGCAGGCCGTGACCCCGGACTCGATCGCCACGATCATCTACACCTCGGGCACCACCGGCCGCCCCAAGGGCTGTGTGATCACCCACGGCAACTTCATGTACGAGGCGGACACCGTCATCGAGCGGTGGGAGCCGGTGTTCCACTCCAAGAAGGGCGACGAGGCGGCCACCCTGCTGTTCCTCCCGCTCGCGCATGTCTTCGGGCGGATGGTGCAGGTCGCGGCGATCCGCGGCGGGGTCCGCTTCGGCCACCAGCCGCAGATGAACGCGGCCGCCCTGCTGCCCGACCTCGCCGCGTTCAAGCCGACGTTCTTCCTCGGGGTGCCGTACATCTTCGAGAAGGTCTTCAACGCCTCCCGCCGCAAGGCCGAGCGGGAGGGCAAGGCGGGACCGTTCGAGAAGGCCCTGGACGTGGCGGTGAAGTACGCGGAGGCCATGGAGGCCAAGGCCTGGGACCTCGGCCCCGGCCCGTCGGCGGGACTGCGGATGCAGCACCAGCTCTTCGACAAGCTCGTCTACTCCAAACTGCGGGCAGCCATGGGCGGCCGCATCCGGCACGCCATGACCGGCGGTTCGGCCATGGACCGCAAGCTGGGACTGTTCTTCGCCGGCGCGGGCGTGCACATCTACGAGGGCTACGGCCTGACCGAGTCGACGGCCGCCGCCACCGCCAACCCGCCCGAGCGCACCCGCTACGGCACGGTCGGCCGGCCCATCCCCGGCATGACCGTGCACATCGCGGACGACGGCGAGATCTGGCTGCACGGCCCGAACATCTTCCAGGGCTACCTGAACAACGAGAAGGCCACCGACGAGGCCCTGCACGACGGCTGGCTCGCCACCGGCGACCTCGGCTCCCTCGACGAGGACGGCTACCTCACCATCACCGGCCGCAAGAAGGAGATCCTCGTCACCTCCGGCGGCAAGAGCGTCTCCCCCGGGGTGCTGGAGGAGCGGGTGCGCGACCATCCGCTGGTCTCGCAGTGCATCGTGGTGGGCAACGACCGGCCCTATGTCGCCGCCCTCGTCACCCTCGACCAGGAGGCCGTGGAGCACTGGCTGGGGATGCACGACAAGCCCCGGATGTCCCCGTCCCAGCTGGTGCGCGACCCCGACCTGGAGACCGAGGTGCGGCGTGCGGTGGTGGCCGCCAACACCCTGGTCTCGCAGGCCGAGTCCATCCGCACCTTCCGCATCCTGGCGCAGCCCTTCACCGAGGAGCACGGGCTGCTGACGCCGTCGCTGAAGCTCAAGCGCAAGGCGATCGAGACGGCGTACGCGAACGAGGTCGAGGCGCTGTACCGGGCCTGAGCCCTCCGTTCTCCCCTTCGCCCGCGGTCGTTCCCGACCGTCGCGAAGGCGACGAAAGACACCGGCCGGATTCTCCGGTCAGGAATGCATCACGGCTCGTGATCGTTGACGATGGGAGTACCACCTGACGACAACCGTAAGGATCAAGAGCTCGTGAGCAGCAAGGTCCCCCCGATCACCCTCAACAACGGCGTCGAGATGCCCCAGCTGGGTTTCGGCGTCTGGCAGGTTCCGGACGACGAGGCCGAGCGCGCCGTCGCCACGGCGCTCGAGGCCGGGTACCGCAGCATCGACACAGCGGCGATCTACGGCAATGAAGTGGGCACCGGAAAGGCCATCGCCGCCTCCGGAGTGGCCCGTGAGGACGTCTTCGTCACCACCAAGCTCTGGAACAGCGACCAGGGCTACGACGCCACCCTGCGCGCCTTCGACACCTCGCTGGACAAGCTCGGCCTGGACTACGTGGACCTGTACCTGATCCACTGGCCGACGCCCTCCCGCGACCTGTACGTCGACAGCTACAAGGCGTTCGAGAAGCTGCACGCGGACGGCCGGATCCGGGCCATCGGCGTCTCCAACTTCGAGCCCGAGCACCTGGAGCGGCTGATCGCCGAGACGTCCGTCGTCCCGGCCGTCGACCAGATCGAGCTGCACCCGCACCTTCAGCAGCGCGCGGCCCGCGAGTACCACGCGGAGCAGGGCATCGCCACGGAGGCCTGGTCCCCGCTCGGCTCCGGCAAGGGCCTGCTGGAGGTCCCGGCGATCGTGGCCATCGCCCAGAAGCACGGCCGCACCCCGGCCCAGGTCGTGCTGCGCTGGCACCTCCAGCTCGGCAATGTCGTGATCCCGAAGTCCGTGACCCCGTCCCGGATCAAGGAGAACATCGAGGTGTTCGACTTCAGCCTGGACACCGAGGACCTGGCAGCGATCAGCGCGCTCAACGAGGACCGGCGCCTCGGCCCGGACCCGTCGACGTTCAACGCCGCCTGACGGCACAGCGGTTCGGCCGGTGGTGAGGCCCCTTGCGACAGGGGCCTCACCACCGGCCGCCGTGTGTCAGACGGGCTGCCCGATCGGCCGTACGACCACGGTGTTGACATCGACGCCCTCCGGCTGCCGTACGGCCCACACGACCGAGGCGGCGATCTGGTCGGCGGTGAGCAGGTGGCCGGGCGGCAGGCTGCCGTAGCTGTCCCAGAACGGCGTCTCCACACGGCCGGGTGCGACCAGGGTGACGCCGACGCCGAACTCGGTCACCTCACGGCGGGCGTTCTCGGCGAGCCCGGTCACCGCCCACTTGGTCGCCCCGTAGATGTTGCCGGGCCCGTGGATGAACCCGGCGACGCTGCCGATCAGGACGATCCGGCCGTGGGTCTCCTTGAGCGCGTCGATGGAGGCGCGGATGAGGAGCGCGGGGCCGAGCACGTTGGTCAGCACCATCTCGGTCCAGCCCGCGGGGTCCCCCGCGGCCACGGTGTCATGGGTGGCGAAGCCGGCGTTGGCGACGACCGTGTCCAGCCGGCCGAACTCCTTGAGCGTGCCGTCCACGGCCGCCCGGATGTCGCCGTACTCGGCGGCGTTGCCGGCGAACGTCAACAGCCCCTCGGGGTTGCCCAGTTCCTCGGCGAAGGCACGCAGCCGAGGCTCACCGCGACCGGTGACGGCCACCCGGTGCCCCGCGTCGAGCAGTTGCCGCGCGACCGCGGCGCCGATCCCGCTGCCGCCGCCGGTGATGAGTGCGACCGGTGCCTCGGACATGGCTTCCCCCTGTGTTCACGTGTGTTCGCCTGGACGCCACGGAGTACATCAGTTGAAGCGTTCTCGAAGTCAAGTACCGCAGGTGCGGCGGCACTTGGCCGAGCGGGCCGACGGATTCCTCTGGCCGCCGGCCCGGCGGCGCGTGCGGTCAACTGGCCGACGCGAACTGGGTACGGCGGCTGCGCGACCTGGGCCTGGACCGCGGCCCGGCCGCGTCGGGGCCCTGTACGGCGCGGAGGCACCGGCCCCGTCATCCACGCCCGCATGCCGGCGCCGGGGCGGACCGTCGCCGTCTCCGACCCGGTCGGGCGACCACGGGAGCGGACGCCGGGGCCGGAACGTCGGGGGCGTCCGCGTCGTGGAGTACGTCCGGTGCGGCGGGGGCGGGCAACCGCGGAGGCCGGGGGTCAGTCGGTGCGGACGGCCGTGTGCACCGTGTGGACGGCCAGCAGGAACACGTCCGTGCGCCGGTGCACGCTCGCCGCGTCCTCGGGGTCGAGGAGGCGGTCGAGGGTGTCGCGGTCGTCCGCGTCGAGGTGCTCCCCGAACACGTCCCGCAGCCGCCCGAGCGACGTGGCGATGTACGCGCGGGCCCGGTCCGTGGTCGGCGCCGGAAGGTCCAGCAGGAAACTGCGCGTACCCGAGGGGCGCAGGCCCGCGGCGGCCATCAGGGCGGGCCAGTCCTCGGTCTCGGAGACCGCGCCGGGCAGATCCGCGCGCATCTGTGCGAACCACTCCTCCTCCAGCGCGTCGAGTCGGGCCTGGAGACCGGGCCGCCCGATCCCGATGTCCCGCGGCAGGAAGCGCGCCGGCAGCCCGCCCTCCATCAGCGCCAGCGTCCCGCCCCGCGCCAGCCGGGAGGCGAACGCGGCGATCCCGGCCCGCTGGTCGCCCAGGTGGTGCAGACTCCGGCTGGCCCAGAGCAGGTCGACGGGATAGTCCAAGTCGGCCAGGATTCCGGGGAGTTCACCGGTGAGCGTGCCGAAGCGGTCGGCGACACCGAGCCGTTCGGCCCGGTCCCGGGCCCGTTCCAGCAGCGGCTCCGCCCCGTCGACGGCGACCACCCGGGCCCCCGGAAACGCCTCGGCGAGCAGACAGGACAGCACCCCGGGCCCACTGCCCGCATCGACGATCAGCCCCGGCTCGGTCTGCTTGTGCCCGAGCCAGGCCAGGGCCCGCTCGTACAGGGGGGTGAACAGCTCGGCCTGGGTCTGCAGGTGCTCGGCCATGCCGGACCAGTCGATGTCGGTGGGGTCGTGGTGGTGACCTGCGTGGACGTGGCCGTGCTCGTCGTGGCCGTGCTCGTCGTGTTCGTGCGCCATGGTGCCAGCCTCTCCTCGGGACGCGGCCAGGGTGCGCCGACGCACCGCGGAGAAGCCAGAGATGTTGCCGTGTCGGCAAGAAACACGGCAAAGCGGACGCAAAGAAAAAGGGATGCGCCCACCCCGCCCGCTCCCCCACGATGACCCCATGGACGACGAACTGGTGGAGCGCTTCCTCGAAGACGGATTCGTGAGGATCGAGGGCGCCTTCCCGCCCCGCGTCGCCGAGCACTGCGCGTCGCTGCTGTGGCGGGAGACGGGCTACGACCGCGAGGACCCGGCCTCCTGGAAGGATCCGGTGGTCTGGGTACCCGGAATGGCACAGGGCCCCTTCGCCGCGGCCGTCAACACACCGGTCCTGCATGCGGCGTTCGACCTGCTGGCGGGCGAGAACCGCTGGCAGTCCCGCTACTCCCTGGGCACGTTCCCGCTACGGTTTCCCCACGCCGAGGAACCGGACGACGCCGGCTGGCACATCGAGGGCAGCTACCTCCCCGAGGGCGCGCCCGCCGGCATGTACCACACCAATCTACGCTCCCGGGACCGCGCCCTGCTGATGCTGTTCCTGTTCAGCGAGGTCACCGAGGCCGACGCCCCGACCCGTATCAGGGTGGGCTCCCATCTGGACGTACCCCGGGTCCTGGAGCCGTACGGCGAACAGGGGGCGTCGTTCCTGGAGTTGGGGCCGAAGGTGGACGGGGCCTCGG
>NZ_RSAJ01000515.1 GCF_003933965.1 Streptomyces sp. RP5T | reverse complement strand
GTGTCGGAGGCCGGCCGGGAGGCCGACCTCGACGCCGGGCGGGTGGGACCCGTGATGCCGGTGGACGGCCGGGTCGGCGGCTCCGACCCCGGGCGGCCGGGATGGGATCGGCGTGGGTTCGTGATCGCTGCCGGGGCCACCGCCGCGGCCTCGGCCGGGTTCGCGTTGCTCGGACGGTCGCTGAGCGGTGCCGACGGGCGGGACGCGGTCGCCTCCCGGCGGGCGGCGGTGCTTCCGCGGCCCGGGTCCCCGGCTTCCCCCGTACCCCGGGGCGCCGGACTGCGGATCCCGGGGGTGAGCCCGTTCGTCACCCCGAACGGCGACTTCTACCGGGTCGACACCGCCCTCGTGGTGCCCAAGGTGGACGCCACCTCCTGGCGGCTGCGCCTGCACGGCAAGGGCGTCACCCGGCCGCTCACCCTCTCCTACGACGATCTGCTGCGCCGTGAGCTGGTCGAGCGGGACATCACCCTGACCTGTGTCTCCAACGAGGTCGGCGGCCCCTACGTCGGCAACGCCCGCTGGATCGGCGTACGACTGGCCGAGCTGCTGGCCGAGTGCGGGGTGAGGCCGCCGTCCGAGGGCGGGCCGGCCGACCAGCTGGTCGCCCGCTCGGTGGACGGCATGACGATCGGCAGCCCGGTCGAGGACCTCATGGACGGCCGGGACGCGCTCCTCGCCCTCGGCATGAACGGCGAACCCCTGCCCTTCGCCCACGGTTTCCCGGTCCGCATGGTGGTGCCCGGCCTCTACGGCTTCGTCTCCGCCTGCAAGTGGATCGAGGACATCGAGCTCACCACCTTCGACTCCTACGACCCCTACTGGGTCAAGCGCGGCTGGGCGCGCCGGGCGCCGGTCAAGACGCAGTCGCGGATCGACACCCCCAAGCCGTTCGGCCGCCCGAAGGCCGGCACGGTCATGGTCGCCGGGGTCGCCTGGGCCCAACACCGGGGCATCGACAAGGTCGAGATCCGCGTCGACGACGGCCCCTGGCAGCAGGCCCGGCTGGCGGCCGAGGACTCGCGCGACACCTGGCGCCAGTGGTCCTTCCCATGGCAGGCGACCAAGGGCGGCCACACCCTCACCGTGCGCGCCACCGACCGCACCGGCGCGGTGCAGACCGACCGCCGCGCCCGCACGATCCCCGACGGGGCCAGTGGATGGCACTCCGTCGTGGTCACCGTCGAGTGACCTTCCCGAACCACCTTCCGCAAGCCATCACCACGCAAGTTGTCCCTCTCAACAGGAGATTCACCATGAACACCCGTATCCGCCGTACCGCCGTCACCCTCGCCGCCGCGGCCGTCCTGCCGCTGGCCCTGAGCGCCTGCTCCGACAGCAGCGGCGACTCGACCAAGTCGGACTCCTCCTCGAAGGCGTCGGCTTCGGCCCCGGCGTCGGACGACGCGATGGCGGGCTCCGGCAGCGACACCGCCATGGACAAGCCGTTCGGCTCGGCCTGTTCCGCGGTGCCCGCCAGCGGCGCCGGTTCCTTCGACGGCATGGCCCAGGACCCGGTCGCCACGGCCGCGTCCAACAACCCGGCCCTGTCCACGCTGGTGGCGGCGGTGAAGAAGGCCGGACTGGTCGACACCCTCAACAACGCCCAGAACATCACCGTGTTCGCGCCGACCAACGACGCCTTCGCGAAGATCCCGAAGGCCACGCTGGACAAGGTCCTCAACGACAAGGCCGCTCTGACGAAGATCCTCACCTACCACGTCGTCGGCCAGAAGCTCACGCCGAAGGACCTGGAGAACGGCTCCTTCGACACCCTGGAGAAGTCGAAGGTCATGACCTCCGGTTCGGGCGAGTCCTACACCGTCAACGACTCGGCGAAGGTGGTCTGCGGCAACGTCAAGACCGCAAACGCCAACGTGTACATCATCGACAGCGTGCTGATGCCGGCGAGCTGACGGCACGTCGACCACGGGGGACCCGGGGGCGCCACTGTGGTGGCGCCCCCGGGTTTTTTCCGGACCGGTGCGTCACACAACCGGCCGGGGCGGGTCCAAGTCAGTGGAGAGCAACCGAGCAGCACCGCAGAAGGGAAGCACGACATGACCACACAGACCGCACCCGCCGCCAAGGACGTGTCCACCCCCCGCACCGGCGAGCCGGCCCGGGCCACCACGTCCGTCTCCGACGGCAGGGCCGGCGCCGACCAGCCGGCCGCGAACCGTGGCCGCACCTCCATCGCCGACATCGTCGTGGTGAAGGTGGCCGGCATCGCCGCCCGGGAGATCCCGGGCGTGTACGACATGGGCGGCGGGCTGTCCCGCACCATCGGCGCCGTGCGCGACCGGGTCCCCGGCGGCCGGCCCAACGTGGGCCGGGGCGTGAAGGTCGAGGTCGGCGAGCGGCAGACCGCCATCGATCTCGACCTGGTCGTCGAGTACGGGGCGCCCGTCATGGACGTGGCACAGGACGTCCGGGAGAACGTCATCTCCGCGGTGGAGCGCATCACCGGCCTGGAGGTCGTCGAGGTCAACGTCACCGTCAACGACGTCCGGCTGCCGGAGGACGAGGAGGACGCCGCGCAGCAGACCGGCACCCGGGTGGAGTGATCGCGGTCCGGCGCGGAAGCAGACAGGAGTGGGTCCGGTGAGAGGCGGAGGGGAATGAGCACACCGTTCACGGGGATGATCGCGGGCATGGCCCTGGCGTTCGCGGGGTTCTTCGGCGGCTTCGGCGCCTTCCTGCTGGTGGCCGCCCTCGGCGGCCTGGGCTGGGCGCTGGGCCGGTGGGTCGAGCGCGGCGGCGGCGTCCAGGACGTGCGCGACGCCTTCGAGCGGAGCCGCCGATGACCGCCGCCGCCCAGCGGGGCACCACCACCGTCTCGGAACGGGCGGTGCGCAGGATTGCCGAACGGGCGGCCACCGAGGCCCTTCCCGGGCAGGACGGCGCCCGTACGGCGAAGGCCGCGGCGTCCGTGCGCGGGCGCGGGGCACGGGTCTCGCTCGGGGTGTCCCTGCCCTACCCGGCACCGCTGGCCGACACCGTGCGCGAGCTCCAGCGGCACGTGGTGGCCCGCACCCGGCACCTGACCGGCCTGGACGTGCCGTCCGCCCCGGTCCACGTCACCTCGCTCACCGCCCCGGCGTCCGCGCACCCGCCGGCGCCCGCCGCCGCGGACGAGCACCCGAGCCGCACTCCCCGGCGCTGGTGGTCCCGGCGCCGGGTCCCGGTGGCGCTGGTGGCCGCGGTGGCCGCCGTGGCCTGCGGCGCGCTCGCCGTCGACCTGCTCCGGGTGCACGCCGCCCACCAAGGGGCGGGCGCCTGGCGTACGTCGGCCGTGCACTGGCTGTCCGGGCACGGGCCCGGTGACCCGGCCGTCGTGCTCGCGGGCGGCCTGACGGCCCTGCTCGGCCTCTGGATGGTCGTGCTCGCCCTCACCCCGGGCCGTCGCGGCCCGGTCACCGTGCACACCGGATCGTCCCGCCTGACCGCGGCCGTGGACCGCTCGGCGGTCACGGCCCTGGTGCGGGACGCGGTGGGTGACGTCGAGGGCGTCACCGCCGTGCGGGTCCGCGCGGGGCGCCGCCGGGTCACCGTGCGGGCGGGGCTCGCCTTCGGCGACCGGGCCCTCGCGCACGCCGCCGTCACCGCCGCCGCCCGCTCCGCCCTGACCGGCTGCCGGCTGCGCCGCACCCCCCGCCTGCGGGTCGCCTTGACCGCCGAGCCGGTATGGCGGCCGCCCGCCGCCGAGAGCGCTCCGGAGACCGGGGCGTCCGGCACCGTTCCCGGCGGCCCGGAGCGGGCAGCCGTACCGGAAAGCCCTCGTACCGCAGGAGGTGAAGCGTGATGCCCCGCACCCGTGGTGTCGCGGACCGGGCCGCTCTCGGCGTCGTCGGACTCGTGTTCCTCCTGGCCGGCTCGTGGCTCGCGGCCACGGACCGGGCCGTCGCCGGGCGGCTGCCGTCCTGGTGGCCCGCGCCCCGCGAGGACGGCGTGCTGCTGGACCCGGAGCGGCTGACGCGCTGGCGCGGCGAGGGCTGGTGGACGCCCACGGTCGTCGCCGCCGCGATCGCCCTGACCCTCCTGTTCGCGTACGGCGCCCTCACCCGGCTGCGCTCCGGACCCGCCGGACGGGTCGACCTGCCCGCACCCGGCGGTACGGTCCGTCCGCAGGCGCTGGCCGAGGCACTGGCGGTGCGCGTGTCCGCCCTGCCCGGCATCGCCCGCGACCGGGCTCACGTGCGGACCCGGCGGGGACAGCGGCTGGAGATCGGCCTGCGGGTCTGGCTGGAACCGGACACACCCCCGGACGCCGTCCTGCCGGGCCTGCGCGCGGTGACCACCGAGGCCGCACAGGCGGCGGCCCCCTACGAGGTGCGCGCTCGGGTCCGCCTGAGCGCCGTGTCGCACCGCATGCCGCATGTCCGCTGAACCCTGCTCCGGCGCCGCCCGCCGGCCCCGCCGCCGGCTCCGGCCGCCCGCCGCCTGGTGGCCCGCGCTGCGCCGCACCCCGGTGTCCCTCTGGAACGACGACCTCTCGGACGACGCGGCGGCGCTGACGTACTACGCGATCCTCGCGGTGCTGCCCGCGATGCTCGCCACCGTCATGGCCTTCGGCGTGATCAGCCCGGACACGGCGGAGGAGTTCGTCCGGCACGTCACCGCGTACGCCCCCGCCGAGTCCGGCACCGATCTGCACGCCGTCCTGACCCGCGCGCTGGGCAACGGCCGCACGGCCTGGCCCCTGATGGCGGTGGGCGCGGCCAGCGCCCTGTGGTCGGCGTCCAGCTACCTCGCCGTCTTCCGCCGCTCGCTGCACCGCATGCACCGCGTCGAGGACCACCGCTCGCCCTGGCGCACCGCACCCCGCATCGCGCTCACCGCGCTCGGACTGCTCGGGCTGCTGCTGGTCGGCTCGCTCACCCTGCTGCTGACGGGCCCGCTCGCGCAGGCCGCGGGCCGCACGGTGGGCGTGGACGGCACCGCGGCCTGGGCGTGGAGCCTGCTCCGGTGGCCCGTGCTGCTCTGTCTGGTGGCGCTCCTGGTCGTGGTCGTCTTCCGCACCGGACCGGCACCGGCGCGGAGACGCGGCCACAGCCTGCCCGGCGGGGCGCTCGCCGCGGCCCTGTGGCTGACGGTCTCCGCCTGCTTCTCGGCGTACGCCTCCACGCTCGGCGCCTACAGCCGGCTCTACGGCTCGCTGGCCGGCGTCGTCGTCTTCCTGATCTGGCTGTGGCTGTCGAACCTGGCCCTGCTCGCGGGAGCGCAGTTCGCGGCGGAACTCGCGGGGGCCCGCTGTCAGAGCACGGGGAAGTCGCCGGCGCCGTAGCAGTCCCCGGGCAGCGGGTCGGGGAGGTTCTCCGGGTCGAGCAGGTGGGCGACGACGGCCGCGGTCGTGCGGTGCCACAGGCGGTGCCGGCGCAGCAACGCGTGGTCGCTCCCGCCGATCACCGCCATGCCCGCCCGTGCCGCCGTCCGCCGCGCCCGGCGCACGAGGCCGGCCGTGTCGGCGGGCGAGGTGACGCGGTCCCGGTCGCCGTGCAGGGCGACGAGATGCCGGCCCGCCAGCTGTTCGACCGGCTCGCCGGGCGGCCACCACGGGGCCAGCGCGACCACCCCGCGCACCTGCGGATGCCCCGCGGCGTGCAGGGCGGCCCGGCCGCCCATCGAGTGGCCGAGCAGCACCGTGGGGACGGGCCCCGCCAGTTCCGCGAGTTCGTCCAGCGCCTGCCGGGTGTCGCGGACGGGATCGGCCCGGCGGCCGTTCCAGCCGCGCAGGCGGTAGCGGACCTGCGCGACCAGCACGTCCTGGCGGGGCAGAGCGGCCGTCACCGCGCGCACGAAGGGATCCATCCGCAGGGCGGCCGCCTTCCAGGACCGGGTCGGCCGCTCGCTCGTCGCCTGCCCGCCGTGCAGCACCACGACGGCGGCAGCCGGGGCCGGCGGGCTGCGGCGCGGCAGCAACGCGCGCGTGGCCGGCCGGGGGAGTCCGCTCGCGTCCTGCCCCACCTCGCCCCGCCC
>NZ_RSAJ01000514.1 GCF_003933965.1 Streptomyces sp. RP5T | reverse complement strand
CAACAGGGCCCCTTCGGTCGCCGGTGTGCTGAGTGGAATCACCACGCCAACGACGAGGGGCCCTGCCTCGTCACCACAGCCACTGACCAGCCCATTTCACCCGCCAGCACAGGATGAAAGAGGCTCAGTCACCGCCTTAACCGCACCGACGCGCGTCATAGTTAATGGCATTAGAAACGGGCAATAAGTCATGATTTACCACATCAACAGGGTCGCGATGAAGGCCACTGCGACGCCTCAGTAGATCGAGCGGGTGCTGGGCAGCTGGCGCAATCAAGGGCGCTGAAACCCCGCCATCAAGTCCTTCGTCGTCGGCCGCGAGCACGGCCGCGGCTACGCGTACGGCGCGGTGTTGACCGTCGAAGATCTCGACGGACTCTTCGCCTACCTGACGCACCCGACCACCTACCAGACCGACCATCTCGCGCTGCACCTGGTCGAGCGGCTGGAGATCTATGACGGCCGATTCGTGATGGTCCGTCAGGTCAGCGACGGGGCCCGGAACGTGACAGGCACGGCTTCCAAGATCATGGAGTTCCCTACGCCCCCGTGATCCAAGTGGAAGACCGTGCCTTGCGACGCATCACCGCTGACCCCACCTGCCCTTGACCAACTGCGCGAGCACCCCGAGGTCGTATCCGAGGAAGTCCCAAGCCTTCTCAGGCAGTTGGCCGAGGTACCGGACCCTCGTGATCCACGCGGGGTACGCCACCGCCTGGCCGTTGGAAAGAGCTCTGTCTCTCATCCAGCCCAGCCCCATCCCTCGACAGCCATCTTCACCGGCCGATGGCGCGCGCATCGTGACCTTGCGCGGTGATCTGGACAACGATGCGCGCGAGCCGGTGCACGAGACGCGGTGAGCGCAGCGGGCCGAGCCTCCACCCAGGCTGGGCCTGCTGGGTCCTGCCCGGCTGTCGGTGGAAGCTTTGGCGAACTCGGTGCCGGGTTTCAGCCGACGACGACCTCCTCTTCGGAAATGATGCTTCCAATACTCTTCAGGTCGACGAAGTTTTTGTGGTCCGGGTCGACGGTCTTCAGCCAGTTCTCGCAGAAGAAGAGCGCGTTGAGGTCGTCCATCGTGTCGAACCATGTCTCGACCACCGAGTCGTAATCCGGTTCGGGATAGTTCGGCGCGGGGACGGGATACGACACCACGAAGCGGCGGATGTAGCCACAGCGCCGCAGGCCGCCATGAGCCGGACCGTTCCTGCGGGTGGCGAGCCGGCCAGGCGCGTGCGAACCGGAAGAGCAGAATGGCCACGATGCTGTTGATGGCGCGGCCGTGCCGATCCGTTGCTTGCGAGGCAGCGCGCCCTCCCGAAGGCACCGCGCTCACGGCTCCCCAGATAGGCAAGGCACTTCCGACACTCCGGGCCCGACCGTGTTCAATGGACGCACGAAGGACGGAGATTGATGACCGTGCAGGGAACAGAGACCGCCGGAACCCACGGTGGGTTCGTACTGGACTCGGTTCTTCCGGCTGACGGGCCGGGAGGGTTGGATGCCTTTCGGCGTGGGTGGGAGACCCAGATCGGCAACGACGTCTTCCGGCTGCCGTCCTTCTCTCCGGACACCATGCAGGACTTCCGGGCCGAGGGACGCGTGGCGAAGGTGGGTGATGCGGCGATCGCCGATCTGCGCGTCGCGTCGGCCACTCGAACCACGGAGGTGTCCGGTGATGAGCAGGATCTCATCACTCTGTACGTGGTACGGCGCGGCGCCTGGACCCTGGACGGACCGCGCGGTGGCGATGCTCTCGTCATACCGGCCGGGCGATTCCTCATGCGACGGGTCGACCGGTTGTCCGGCTTCGAGACGACGGCCCACATCCGGACGAAGTTCTTCGCCCTGCCCGCCGCGGAACTCAAGCCCCTGCTCACGAACCACATCATCACCGGGCCGGTGAACTCCGGAGAGGTGCGTCTGCTGACTGCCTTCTCGGACTTGATCCATACGACGATGGCCGATCTCGGGGTGCCCGGTGTGAAGGCCGCCCGCGACACCCTCGTCGAACTCGCCAAGGCGGTGGCGAAGGGTCGGTTCGACGACGTGGAGCCCCGGCTGGCCCCCGCGCTCGTCCAAGCGGCGAAGGAAATAGCGGATCGCCGCCTCGCCGATCCCGAGCTGTCCACAGCCACGCTCGCACGCGCACTGAACGTCTCCACCCGCACACTGCAGCGGGCGTTCGCCACCGTGGACGAGTCCGTCACCGCGTACATCCGCAGCCGGAGGCTGGAGAAAGCACGCCACGAGCTCACGCTGCCGTCCGGTCGTCCGAGCATGTCCGAACTCGCCGCGCACTGGCAGTTCGCGGACGGCAGCCACTTCACCAGGGCCTTCAAGAAAGAGTTCGGTCAAACGCCCACCGAGTACGCCCGTTCGCACCAGGCGGACCCGCTCCTGACGAACCGGCGCCGGGCGGACAACGAGTCACGCGGCTGAGCCGGACGTTCGAGAGATCCCTCTGCGCGGACGCCTTCGTGCGGCAGGTGCCGTCCTGCCCGACGTACACGAAGCCGGCTGCCGCCGAGAACCGCGAACCCCGCTTCGGCGCCCGCGAGCCGCGTTTGGGCGTCGCAGTGAACCACGGCCCCGTTCGTTACGTCACACCTCGTACGACCGACGTACCGCGGCGGACCGTCAACGCACGCACGCCGGACGGCTCGCCGTCCACGACCGCCCCAAGGGGGAACATGTTCCGGGTCATTCGCCCGCGCCTGATGATTCCGATCGGTGCCGCCATCCTTGTCATGGGGACCGCTGCGCTGGCGGGTACCCGCCTATTGGCCGGAGAAGACGTTCCCGGCGACCCGGACCTCGACACAAGCGGTGTCGTCTCCGTCTGCTCGGACGTGAAGGTCCACGCGCGGGTCACGGTGAACATCGGGACAGTGGAGCGACCTGACGACAGAACACACGACTATGACCTGGATGCCACAGGTCACGACCGTGATCCGTTCAGTCGCCGTCTGGACAAGGCGTGCACCATGACTGCCGGTGCCTTCGAATCCCGCGTGGAACTCGAAGCACCCGGCCTGAACCAGCACCGACCGCTCCAGGTCATCGTTCCGGCCGACAGCCTGCATGTGCGGGTCGTCCGCATCACCCGGCATGCCGACGGCGCGGTCACCAGCACACAAGAGGTGGTAGCCGCGCGCTGACGGCCACGGCCTTCCGCCCGAATACGCGATCCAATCCCCATCCGCCCCGGGAAGGAAAGGAGCCAGAGCCGGGGTGAGGAACCGGTACTCGTTGTCGTCGATCGACTGACCGTGTTTCTGCGCGAGAAGAACGAGGTCGCCCTCGTCCGGTGCCGACTGCCAGGGACTGGAGAAACCGCCCAGCCGGACGTCGACTCCGCGGGAGGCGCCGCCCGCTGCCGCGTCCCGCACGGCGTTCTCGAAATCGTTCAGGATGTCAGTCGGGTGAGACGGTCAGTGCCGGCACCGGATACAGGTCATCCCCAACTCAGCCGCGCCTACGCGGCGTTGCGGCGCGACGGATGCGGAGCTTCATTCTCCGAGCGCCGCCTTGCGAAAGGCTCGCTCCGAGATGCGGGTGGCGGCCGACGCGGGCAGCAGGCGGCCGAAGACGAAGGTCTGGAAGCTGTTGAGACGGCCGTCCACGACCGCCGGGCCCCGGCCGCGCAGGGCGGACATGACCGTGTCCGCGACCAAACCGGGATCGCGCTTGCCCGGCACACGCCGTGTGTTCATCGGCGTGTCGGTCGGACCGGGACTGACCGCCACGACCCGCACCCCCGTCGCCTTCGTCTCGGCCCACACCGCCTGGGTGAAGGACAGCACGAACGCCTTCGAAGCCGCGTAGGCGGCCACATACGTAGCGGGTGCATACGCACTGGTGCTCGCGATGTTGACGATCGCACCTCTCCCCCGCGCCACCATGGCCGGCAGCAAGAGCGCCGTCAGCTCCGCCACCGCACCGGCATTGAGGTCGACCAGGCCCCGCAGCCGCGCGGGATCACTGTCGGCCACCGGCCCCAGCAGACTCACGCCGGCGTTGTTGACCAGGACGTCGACCTCGGTTCCCGCCCCCGCCAGCGACTCGGCCAGCCGGGAAGGCGCACCCGGGTGCGACAGGTCCAGCGCCAGCGTCGACACCTGGACGCCGTGATCGGCATGCAGACGCTTGGCCTCCGCCTCCAAACGCGCGCCGTCCCGTGCAACCAGAACCAGGTCCATCCCCTGCCCGGCCAGCCGCTCGGTGATCGCGGCTCCGATGCCTGTCGCGGCACCGGTCACCACCGCGGTCCGGGGCGTCGTCTGTTCTTTCGTGTTCATGCCCAGAACCGTAAACTTTGACATTAACGTCAATGTCAAGCGTGGATCGATGAAGGAGACGGCGTGCGCATCGGAGAACTCAGCAGGGCCACCGGGACCAGCACCCGTTCCCTTCGTTACTACGAGGACCAAGGCCTGCTCTCCAGCCACCGCCGCTCCAACGGATACCGGGAGTACGGTGAGGAAGCCGTACGCCAGGTCGCCTTCATCCAGGACCTCTACCGCGCCGGGCTGCCCTCCCAGATCATCCGGGACATCCTTCCCTGCACCGCACCGACACCGCCCGCGGGCCAGTGCACACAACTCCTGGAACGTGTCCGGCAGGTCCGCGACGAACTCGCCCGTCAGGAGCAGCAGATCGCTCAGCGCCGCGAGATGCTCGACCGGTACCTCACGGGCACTGCGGCCCCCGCCGGCTTCAGCGGCCCGCCCGGCTTCTCCGCGGGAGATGACACCCGCCCTCACCGTCCACACCCCGACCCCCAACACTAGGGCCTGTTGCGAAAGTGGATCTTGGTCGTGGATGATCACGCCCTCTGGGGCGTGGTGATCTGACGAATGGACAGCGGGCCCGGCTTGAGCCGTTGTTGCCGCAGGGCATCAAGCCGGGCCGTCCGCCGGTGTGGACGCGACGGCAGCTGATAGACGGCATCCGGTGGCGGACCCGTACCGGTGCTCCCTGGCGCGATGGCACCTGGGGCAGGATCGTCACTCAGCTCCAAGCTCAGGCGGACGCGAAGGGCCTGATCACCTGGGACGTGAATATCGACTCCACCGTCTGCCGGGCCCACCAGCACGCCGCCGGGGCCTCGAAAAAGGGGATCTGCAAAAGGAACTGCCCGGCGGCATTGCCGTTGAGCCGGCCGAGCATGCTCTCGGACGTTCCCGAGGCGGCCTGACCACCAAGATCCACCTTGCCGTCGAGCAGGGGCAGAAGCCGCTGAGCGTCGTGAGCACAGCCGGCCAGCGGGGTGACTCGCCGCAATTCGAGCCGGTCCTGGAAGCCATCCGGGTACCCCGCCTTGGTCCGGGCAGGTCCCGCAGGCGGCCGGACCGGGTGCGGGCCGACAAAGCGGTACGACTCCCGCCGCAATCGGGCCTACCTGCGCAGACGCGGGATCAAGGCGACCATCCCGGTCCCCGCCGACCGCGTCCGCAACCCCCGGAAACTCGGTGCCCGAGGCAGTCGGCCGCCGAAGTTCGACAAAACCGACTACAGCGAGCGGCATGTCGTCGAGTGCGGGATCAACCACCTCAAGCGCCACCGGGCCGTGGCCACGAGATACGACAAGCTCGCCGTCCGCTACGAGGCGACCGTGTTGGTCGCAGTCCTCAACGAGTGGCTGTGACCGGCACCTTTCCAACAAACGCTAATCGACCCTGACCACGTACTTGCCCTGCACCCCGCCCGCCTCCAGCGCCCGGTGTGCGGCCGCTGTCTCTTCCAGCGGGAAGACCGTGTCCACCGCCGGCCGCAGCTTCCCCTCTGTCACCTGGCGGGCGAGGTCGTCGAAGAGCGCACGTCCGGGGTTGCCGCTGAAGAAGCGCACCCGGCTGCGTCCGTGGACGGCGCTGGCCGCGATGTAGCCCAGCGAGGCGGCGGGCCGCGTCAGGTCGAAGGCGATGGTGACCATGCGTCCGCCCGGCTTCAGCATCCGCCGTACGGTACGCAGGTCGGTGCCC
>NZ_RSAJ01000513.1 GCF_003933965.1 Streptomyces sp. RP5T | reverse complement strand
GACCCAGGGCACCACGTGCCGCACCTCGCCCCAGCAGTCCTCCCCGGTCCAACAGGCCCCCAGTACCACCTCGGGCCCCACGGGAGGCACCAGCACCACCGGCGGCTCGACCGGCGGCTCCGGCACCGGAGGCTCCTCCTCCGGCGAACCGGGCCTGGTGGGCGGCCTGTTGGGGTAGGCGGGCCGGTGGGCGACATACTGGGCAACCCCACCGGCTGAGCGACACGGGCCCACGAAAAGGTCCCGCACCCGTCGAGGTGCGGGACCTTCTCGTCGTACGCCGTTACCGGCCGAGAGCCGCCAGCTCCTTCGCCGCCTCCGTCAGGTCCTTCGCGGTGT
This sequence comes from Streptomyces sp. RP5T, assembly GCF_003933965.1. GTDB lineage: Bacteria > Actinomycetota > Actinomycetes > Streptomycetales > Streptomycetaceae > Streptomyces. The sequence continues at coordinate 5,648 of NZ_RSAJ01000513.1, read as the reverse complement.
CGATGGCCCGCCAGTACGCCCCCTGCGGAATCGGGAACCCGGCCAGCCGCAGCTCACGCGCCAGCGTGGGAAACGTCGTCCGCTCGTGATCCCCCCGCTCCGGCAGCAGGGCCGCGAACGCGGGCGAGAAGACGTAGACACCGGCATTGATCTCGAACGTCGACGGCGGTGCCTCTATGAAGTCCGTGATGTGCCCGAACCCGTCGGTCTGCACCGCACCCCACGGAAGCCGCGGACGCGCCAGCGCGAGCGTCGCGACCGCGTCCCGCTCGGTGTGGAAGTCCGCCATGTCACGCAGCGAGAACCGGGTCCAGATGTCCCCGTTCGTCGCGTACCACGCCTGGTCCGGATGCGGCAGATGCGCCGCCGCGTACCTCAGCCCGCCGCCCCGGCCCAGCGGCTCCGTCTCGATGACCGTCTTCACGCGCAACGGCAGATCCGCCGTCCGCAGCCAGTCCTGGAGCACCTCGGCGAGATGCCCGCAGCTGACCACCACGTCCGTCACGCCCTCCTCGGCGAGCCAGACAAGCTGATGGCCGATGATCGGAGTCCCCGTGCCGGGGATCTCGACCATCGGCTTGGGCCGGTCGTCGGTATAGGGGCGCAGCCGGGAGCCCTGGCCGCCGGCCAGGATCACGGCCTGGGTCGGACGGGACGCGGCGTTCGGATCGGTCATGCCCGAACTTTACGGCGCGCCCCTGTCCCGGCCCGCGTCGGCATCCCCCTCTGGGGTCAGCCGTGGGCCGCGGCCACGCCTGTCGCGAAGGACGTGTCGCACACGGGGCGGGCGTACGACTGCGCCCGCGTGGGGCCGTACACACGCACCGCGGCGCGGCCCAGGGCCCTCGCGATGGAGACGCAGTGCTCGGCGAGCGAGGGACGCTCGTTCACGGCCTCCTGGAGGTGGGTGAGCGCGATGCCCGGGTTCTCCTCCTGGAGCTCGGTCAGGAGCTGCTCCCGCAGGGCGTCCTGGGGGGCCAGGCGCGCGCTGCGCGGCTTGCTGTCCGAGACGGTCGCGTCCGAGGCCGTGAGCACCGAGGAGCTCGAGGGATCCCCCGACCAGTTCACTCGGGTGACCGCGAGGGTCCCGGAGAGCACCAGGACGACGGGCAGGACAAGGGCGAGGGAGCGGCCGATACGGCGGGCGGGGCCCCGGCCGCGTCGCGTCTGTTGGTAAGTGGAGTGCTTCACGCGTGTGAGGGTAGCGTGCGGTAATGATTTGGCGACATTTAGTCACCGGTTCGGGGGACGAGGTGGCGCCGAAAATTGGGTAGGGCGTTGACGCACACTGCTCGAAATGACCGATGTGCCGGGGTATTTGTCGACACCCTCCAGGTCTGTTCCGGGCACGGAAAGGGCCCCGCGGACACTCCGCGGGGCCCTTCTCGTCAACCTGGGTGATTTCCTGCGGTACGTCCTCAGTCGGAGAGACGCTCGCCCGTGGACGTCGAGAACACGTGGGTCTCGCCCGGACGCGGCACGACGTGCAGAGTGGCGCCCTTCTCCGGCACCGCGCGACCGCTGACACGGACGACCAGGTCCTTCAGTTCGTCGCCGACCTTGGCGGAACCGTAGACGTAACCGTCGGCGCCGAGCTCCTCGACCACGTTCACGGAGACCGCGAGACCGGCCGGGGCGTCCTCGGTGTCCTTCGAGAGGGCGGAGGCGGCGGCGCCGTTGTGCTCGACGATGTCGAAGTGCTCGGGACGGACACCGACCGTCACCGTGGTGTCACCCTTGTCGGAGGCGGCCTTGAGGGCCTCGCGGTTGACGGGCACCACGCTGTTGCCGAACTTCACACCGCCGTCGGTGATCGGGACCTCGACGAGGTTCATCGCCGGGGAGCCGATGAAGCCGGCGACGAAGAGGTTCGCCGGACGGTCGTACATGTTGCGCGGGGAGTCGACCTGCTGGAGCAGACCGTCCTTCAGCACGGCCACGCGGTCACCCATCGTCATGGCCTCGACCTGGTCGTGGGTGACGTAGACGGTGGTGATGCCGAGACGGCGCTGGAGCGAGGCGATCTGCGTACGCGTCGACACACGCAGCTTCGCGTCCAGGTTCGACAGCGGCTCGTCCATCAGGAAGACCTGGGGCTCACGCACGATGGCGCGGCCCATGGCGACACGCTGGCGCTGACCGCCGGAGAGAGCCTTCGGCTTGCGGTCCAGGTACTCCGTGAGGTCGAGGATCTTCGCGGCCTCCTCGACCTTCTGCCGGATCTCCGTCTTGTTGATGCCGGCGATCTTGAGCGCGAAGCCCATGTTGTCGGCGACCGTCATGTGCGGGTACAGCGCGTAGTTCTGGAACACCATGGCGATGTCCCGGTCCTTCGGCGGCAGGTGCGTGACGTCACGGTCACCGATGCGGATGGCACCGCCGTTGACGTCCTCCAGCCCCGCCAGCATGCGGAGCGAGGTCGACTTGCCACAGCCGGACGGGCCGACCAGGACGAGGAACTCGCCGTCCTCGATGTGGATGTCGAGACCGTCGACGGCGGGCTTCGTGGAACCCGGGTAAATACGGGTCGCCTTGTCGAACGAAACAGTGGCCATGGCTCAGAGGCCCCCTTCTACCGGCAGGAACGTGCCGGACGATCCGTTGTAGGAAGGTGGTGGTCCAGTCCAGACAGATGGACTGGCTCAGGACGGTACCTGGCGTTCAGCCGTATGTCAGTACCTGCCGGACTGTGAACTTCGCGGAAATTTTCGAGCGGGGCAGAGCACCGCACTTTTGACCTCGCCTCTCGGCTTCCTGCTTCATCGCCCGCTGCCGACCGGGCACAGCCCTGCTGAACTGTGCCCGACCGGTCTCACATGGGCTCCACAGGCGTTCCGGCCGACGGCCCGCCGGTCCGTACCGCACTGGCTCTGCTCTCTACGCGGTCAGCAGGCGCAAACCCTCCTCGCGGAGGTTCAGGGCGGCATTCACGTCGCGATCGTGTCGAGCTCCGCACTCCACGCATGTCCACCAGCGGACGGAAACGTCCAACCGCGGCCCCATGGCATGGCAGCTGGAGCAGCGCCGGGTGGAGGGGAAGAAACGGTCCACGACCACCAGAGTCCGCCCGTACCACTGGCACTTGTAGCGCAACTGCCGAACCAACTCGCTCCACGAGGCGTCGGCGATCGCGCGGTTCAGCTTCGCCTTCCGTCCACGTCCCTTGCCGCGCGCCGCACGCATCAAGGTCCCGACTGACAGGTCCTCCACCACGAGCACTTGGTTCTCGCGCACGAGGCGGGTGGTGAGCTGGTTCAGCATGTCCCTGCGTACGTCACTGATCAGGGCGTGGAGCCGCGCGATCTGCTCCCGGACCTTCTGCCGATTCTTCGACCCACGCACCTTCCTGTGCAGCTCGCGCTGCAACCGCGCCAGCGTCTCCGCGTACCGCTTCAGCAGCCGCGGATGATCGAACTTCGTCCCGTCGTCGAGAATCACCAGCGACGCCAGTCCGACATCCACGCCCACCGCCTTGGGCTCCCGCGTCCCCGGCACGAACACCGGGGGCAGCGGCACTGTCCGCTCCTCCACGAGCACGGACACGAAGTACCGGCCGGCCCGATCCCGCGTCACCGACAACCGCACCGGAGCCTCCCCCGCAGGCAACGCCCGAGACCACCGGACGTCCAACGGCACCGACTGCTTCGCCAACGTGATCAGCCCGGTCCCAGGCCGCACCGGATCCTCCACCCACCGGAAGCCGGTGCGCACATACGTCGCCGTATCCCGCGAACGCCCCTTCTTCTTCCGCCTCGGATACCTGGCCTCACCCCTGAAAAAACGGCCGTACGCCTGATCCAGATGACGCAGCGACTGCTGAAGGACCGTCGACGACACCTCCCCCAACCACGCCGTCTCCTCCCTCCGCTTCCACCCCGTCAGCGCCCGACACGTCTCCGCGAACCCCACATTCACCCGATACCGCTCCCAGGCACCCGAACGCAGCGCCAGCCCCTCGTTGTAGACCCACCGACACGCCCCGAACGTCCGCGCCAACTGCTCGGCCTGCTCCTCGGTCGGATAGAAGCGGAACCGGTAGAGGCGGTGATGCGTGTCGGGCGCCTTGGCGTGGGACTTCAGCGGAGTCGCCTTGCGTGTGTGGTGCTTCCGGCGCTCTCCGATGCCGAGGACCTCGCGCTTGACGCGCTCGGCCTCCGTCTCCCCCATGACCCCTCCCTGACGATCCGATCTTCGGAACAGCACGTCAGCTCGATCAACGAACGGGTGCACGAATGGTTACGCGTAGTTCTTGAGTCCGGAACTTCGTGGCTCGGGCAAACGGGCACTGTGTACAGTGGTTCAGCCTTGGTGCCTGGCACTGTGGCGCACGCTGCCTCCTTAGCTCAGTCCGGCCCAGAGCGGCTGTCTTGTAAACAGCAGGTCGTCGGTTCGAATCCGACAGGGGGCTCTGTCGAAGCCCAGGTCAGATCGCATCTGACCTGGGCTTTCCTTGGTCCGCACCCCCGCCCCCGGCCCCCGGCTCGGTGTCGATGCGGTAGCCGACGCCCGGGACGGTGGTGATGATCCAGGGTTCGCCCAGGCGCTTGCGCAGGGCCGAGACGGTGATGCGTACGGCGTTGGTGAACGGGTCGGCGTTCTCGTCCCACGCGCGTTCCAGGAGTTCCTCGGCGCTGACCACCCCGCCGTCGGCGCCGACGAGGACTTCGAGGACGGCGAACTGCTTCCGGGTCAGGGCGACGTAGTGGCCGTTCCGGTGGACCTCTCTGCGGAACGGGTCCAGGCGCAGGCCGGCGATCTCCCGTACGGGTGGCCTGCTGTGGGCGCGTCTGCGGTCGAGGGCCCTGAGCCGCAGGGCGAGCTCCTGGAGCTCGAAGGGTTTGGTGAGGTAGTCGTCGGCGCCGATGCCGAACCCGGTGGCCTTGTCGTCGAGGCGGTCGGCGGCGGTGAGCATGAGGATCGGCATGCCGCTGCCGGAGGCGATGATGCGTCTGGCGATGTCGTCGCCGGAGGGGCCGGGGATGTCGCGGTCCAGGACGGCGATGTCGTAGGTGTTGACGCTGAGCAGTTCCAGAGCGGTGTCGCCGTCGCCCGCGATGTCGGCGGCGATCGCTTCCAGGCGCAGGCCGTCGCGGATGGCTTCTGCCAGGTAGAGCTCGTCCTCGACGATCAGCACACGCATGCCGTCGATGCTACGAGCGGACGCATATCGGTGTCGTATCGAAAACCCGCGGCCGAGGCGGGGGTGGTCACGCGGTGCCGGCGGCCTTTGCGAGGGCCTGGTCGGTGAGGCGGTACACGGTCCACTCGTCCTGCGGGCGGGCGCCGAGGGACTCGTAGAAGTCGATGGCGGGGGTGTTCCAGTTCAGGACGGACCATTCCAGGCGCTGGTAGCCGCGCTCGACGCAGATGCGGGCGAGTTCGGTGAGGAGGGCCTTGCCGTGGCCGCCGCCGCGGGCCGTGGGGCGGACGTAGAGGTCCTCCAGGTAGATGCCGTGGACGCCGCGCCAGGTGGAGAAGTTCAGGAACCAGATCGCGTAGCCGACCACCGCGCCGACGGGGTCGGTCGCCACATGGGCGTAGGCGGCCGGACGGTGGCCGAAGAGGGCCTCGTGAAGCTGCTCCTCGGTCGCCTTCGCCTCCTCCAGGGCCCGCTCGTAGTCGGCGAGTTCGCGGATCAGGGTGTGGAT
>NZ_RSAJ01000512.1 GCF_003933965.1 Streptomyces sp. RP5T | reverse complement strand
GCTCTGTACTTTCCCTGCCCTGATCGGGAAATCCCCTATCCGCAGCCCGAGTTCGACGTCTCCGTGGTGCCCGGGGCCGTGATCGTGACGGCCCGCACCCTCGTACGGGATCTGCTGTTGCAGGCCGACCGGCTGGATCCGGGGGCGCGGGCCGACCGGGGGCTGGTGACCTTGTTGCCCGGGGAGCGGGTGACCATCGGGGTCAGCGGCTGGGAGACTCCTGACGCGGATGCCGCCCGGTCCGCCCTGTACTGCCTGGAGCCCAGCCGATGACAGCCCAGCCGGCCGCACGCGTCACCATCAAGGACGTCGCCGCGCGCGCCGGTGTGTCCAAGGGGGCCGTGTCGCTCGCCTTCAACCACAAGCCGGGGCTGTCGGAGGCGACCCGGGACCGGATCTTCCGGGCGGCGCGGGAGCTGGGCTGGGCGCCGAACCTCACCGCACGGACGCTGGCCGGGTCGCGGGTCGACGTGGTGGGACTCGCGATCTGCCGGCCGGCGCGGCTGCTGGGGCTCGAACCCTTCTACATGGAGTTCGTCTCGGGCGTGGAGAGCGTGCTGATCGAGCGGAACTGCTCGCTGCTGCTGCGGCTCGTGCGGAACGTGGAGGAGGAGGTCGGCATCCAGGAGTCGTGGTGGCGCGGACGCCAGGTCGGGGGGTCGATCCTGGTCGACTTCCGGGCCGACGATCCGCGCGTGGCGGCCGTCGAACGCCTGGGGATGCCGGTGGTGGCCGTGGGGCATCCGTCGTTCACCGGTGGTCTCACCTCCGTGTGGACCGACGACGCCACCGCCGTGACGGAGGCCGTGAGGTATCTGGCGGCGCTGGGGCACCGGCGGATCGCCCGGGTGGGGGGTGCGGCGGCGCTCGGGCACACGGCGACACGGACGGCCGCGTTCGACGACGCGGCGCGCGGGCTCGGCCTCGCGGGGGCCTGGCAGGTGACCACCGACTACTCCGGGGAGGCCGGCGGGCGGGCCACCCGGTCCCTGCTGACCGCCCCGGCGGCGGACCGGCCGACCGCGATCGTCTACGACAACGACATCATGGCGGTGGCCGGCCTGTCGGTCGCCGCGGAGATGGGGCTGCACGTCCCGCGTGACGTCTCGCTGCTCGCCTGGGACGACTCGCAGCTGTGCCGGCTGACCCATCCCACGCTCTCCGCGATGAGTCACGACGTGCACGGCTTCGGCGCGGAGGCGGCTCGTACGCTGTTCGGAGCAATCACCGGGGAGGGACCTGGATCGCACCCCGTGCCCACGCCGGTCCTGACACCGAGGGGTTCCACGGCGCCTCCCGCGATGTGACCTTCGCCGCTCCCGCCTCCAGGGGTGTGCAGTCACGTTACTCATAAGTAGCATGGTCCTGAGCGCGCGCTCAGCGCATCGCAGCAGTGCAGATCCCGCATCTGGAGGAGAGCCATCGTGCCTCGTACCGTCAGGGACGTCGTCTTCGTCGACGGCGTCCGCACCCCGTTCGGCAAGGCGGGCCCGAAGGGTATCTACCACGAGACCCGCGCCGACGACCTCGTCGTGAAGGCGATCCGGGAGCTGCTGCGCCGCAACCCGGGTCTGGACCCGAAGAAGATCGACGAGGTCGCCATCGCCGCGACCACGCAGATCGGTGACCAGGGGCTCACCATCGGCCGTACCGCCGGGATCCTCGCCGGTCTGCCGCAGTCCGTGCCCGGTTACTCCATCGACCGCATGTGCGCCGGCGCGCTGACCGCCGTCACCACGGTGGCCGGTTCCGTGGCCTTCGGGGCGTACGACATCGCCGTCGCCGGCGGTGTCGAGCACATGGGCCGCCACCCCATGGGCGAGGGCGTGGACCCGAACCCGCGGTTCGTGAGCGAGAAGCTCGTCGACGAGTCCGCCCTGTTCATGGGCATGACCGCCGAGAACCTGCACGACCGGTACCCGACGATCACCAAGCAGCGCGCCGACGAGTACGCCGTGCGCTCCCAGGAGAAGGCCGCCAAGGCGTACGCCAACGGCAAGATCCAGGCCGACCTGGTGCCGATCTCGGTGCGCCGCACCAACCCGGAGGCCGGTGAGACCGGCTGGGGGCTCGTGACCGCCGACGAGCCGATGCGTCCGGGCACCACCCTGGAGAACCTGTCCGGGCTGAAGACGCCGTTCCGCGTCCACGGCCGGGTCACCGCCGGTAACGCGGCCGGTCTGAACGACGGCGCCACCGCCTCCCTCATCGCCTCCGAGGACTTCGCCCGCGAGAACGACCTGCCGGTGAAGATGCGCCTGGTCTCGTACTCCTTCGCGGGTGTCGAGCCCGAGGTCATGGGCTACGGCCCGATCCCGGCCACGGAGAAGGCGCTCGCGCAGGCGGGCCTGTCGATCTCCGACATCGGTCTCTTCGAGATCAACGAGGCCTTCGCGGTCCAGGTCCTCGCCTTCCTGGAGCACTACGGCATCGCGGACGACGACGAGCGCGTCAACCAGTACGGCGGCGCGATCGCCTTCGGTCACCCGCTGGCCTCCTCGGGTGTGCGTCTGATGACGCAGCTGGCCCGCCAGTTCGAGGAGCAGCCCGAGGTCCGCTACGGCCTGACCACCATGTGCGTCGGCTTCGGCATGGGCGCGACGGTCATCTGGGAGAACCCGAACCACAAGGACGCCGGAGGCAGCAAGTGAGCACCACTGAGCTCTTGAAGGGTGCGGCCGAGCTGTTCCCGGACGAAGTCGTCACCCAGGCGCACGTACGCCACCTGGACCTGCCGTTCAACGCGGGGCGCTTCGCGCTCATCACGCTGGACAACGGCTTCGACCACACCAAGCCGACCACCTTCGGCCCGGCCTCGCTGGCGAACCTGAACACCGCCATCGACCAGGTCGAGAAGGAGGCCTCGGCCGGCGAGATCGTCGGTGTCGGCATCACCGGCAAGCCGTTCATCTTCGCCGTCGGCGCCGACCTCAAGGGCGTCGAGCTGCTGAAGGAGCACAAGGACGCGCTCGCCATCGGCAAGGGCGGCCACGAGGTCTTCAAGCGCCTCGCGGGCATCGCGGTGCCGACCTTCGCGTACTACAACGGCGCGGCGATGGGCGGTGGCGTAGAGGTCGGTCTGCACTGCACCTACCGCACGGTCTCCGCGGCCCTGCCCGCCTTCTCGCTCCCCGAGGTCTTCCTCGGTCTGGTCCCCGGCTGGGGCGGCTGCACGCTGCTGCCGAACCTGATCGGCGCCGAGAAGGCCGTCTCGGTCATCATCGAGAACTCGCTGAACCAGAACAAGCAGCTCAAGGGCGCCCAGGTCTACGAACTGGGCATCGCCGACGCGCTGTTCGAGGGCGCCGACTTCCTGGAGCAGTCCCTGCTGTGGACGGCGTCCGTCCTCAAGGGCGAGATCGTCGTCGAGCGCCCGGCGATCGACCGCGGTGAGGCCTGGGACCAGGCCGTCGCCAAGGGCCGCTTCGTCGCGGACTCCAAGGTGCACGGGGCCGCTCCGGCCGCCTACCGCGCCCTGGACATCATCGAGGCCGCGAAGAACGGCGACCTCCAGCAGGGCTACGACGCCGAGGACCAGGCCCTCGCCGACCTGATCATGGGTGGCGAACTGCGCTCCGGCATCTACGCGTTCAACCTGGTGCAGAAGCGCGGCAAGCGTCCCGCCGGTGCCCCGGACAAGAACCTGGCCCGCCCGGTCACCAAGGTCGGTGTCGTCGGCGCCGGTCTGATGGCCTCCCAGCTCGCGCTGCTGTTCCTGCGCCGCCTGGAGGTGCCGGTCGTGCTGACCGACATCGACCAGGAGCGCGTCGACAAGGGTGTGGGCTACGTCCACGCCGAGATCGAGAAGCTGCTCGGCAAGGGCCGTATCAACCAGGACAAGGCCAACCGCCTCAAGGCCCTGGTCACCGGTGTGCTGGACAAGGCGGAGGGCTTCTCCGACGCGGACTTCATCATCGAGGCCGTGTTCGAGGAGATCGGCGTCAAGCAGCAGGTGTTCGCGGAGGTCGAGGCGGTCGCCCCGGCGCACGCGATCCTCGCCACCAACACCTCCTCCCTCTCCGTCTCGGAGATGGCGTCGAAGCTGAAGAACCCCGAGCGGGTCGTGGGCTTCCACTTCTTCAACCCGGTCGCGATCCTCCCGCTCCTGGAGATCGTCCGCGGCGAGCAGACCGACGACGCCTCGCTGGCCACGGCGTTCGCCGTCGCCAAGAAGCTGAAGAAGACCGCGGTGCTGGTCAAGGACGCCCCGGCGTTCGTCGTCAACCGCATCCTGACCCGCTTCATGGGCGAGATCCAGAACGTCATCGACGAGGGCACCCCGGTGGCCGTGGCGGAGAAGGCGGTGGAGCCGCTCGGCCTGCCGATGTCCCCGCTCGTCCTGCTGGAGCTGGTCGGTCCCGCGATCGGTCTGCACGTCTCGGAGACCCTCAACCGGGCCTTCCCGGACCGCTTCACGGTCTCCCCGAACCTCGCCGCCGTCGTCAAGGCGGGCAAGCGCGGCTTCTACGTCTACGACTCCGGCAAGCCGGAACTGGACCCCGAGGTCGCCGCACTCCTCAAGCAGGGCGATGTCGTGCTGTCCGAGGAGCAGGTCCGCGAGCGCGTCCTGGACGCCGTCGCCCAGGAGATCGGGCTCATGCTCGACGAGGGTGTCGTCGCCGAGGCCCAGGACATCGACCTCTGCCTGATCACGGGCGCCGGCTGGCCCTTCCACCTGGGTGGCATCACGCCGTACCTGGACCGCGAGGGTGTCTCCGAGCGCGTGAACGGCAAGAAGTTCCTCGCTCCGGGCGTGGCGTCGGTCCCGGCGTAACTCCCAGGCAGGTACAGAGGGCCTCCGCTGCGGCGGGGGCCCTCTGTCGTTCACCGGGGACCGGACGGGGGCCCACGGGCCCTCAGACCTCCCGCCAGGCCGCCAGCGCGAGTCCCGGCTCGTCCTTCTGCCGGGCGACCCTGAGCGTCCCGTCAGGGGTCACCGTCGCGGCGACCACACGGCCCTCCGCGTCCTCGGCCAGGGCCACGACCGTGTCCGACGGCAGCTGCGGGCCGGACTCCGTCCACCACAGGCCCGCCGACTCCTGCTCGGTCGGACAGGCCGCGAAGGCGACCCGGCCGGACGCCGAACGCTGGGCGAGCAGTGTGCAGTCGTAGCCTTCCAGGGTGCAGCGCAGCAGGGCCGCCGGGCCGGGTCCTGAGGCCGCGAGCAGCGGGACGGGCTCGGTGTCCGGACGCCAGGCGTGGAGCATGCCCTCGGGGTCCGCGAAGAACAGGGTGCTGTGGTCCTTGGCGGTGGGCAGCGCGCTGAGCGTGCCCGGCTCGACGCGCACCGGCAGCGGGTCGGCGGCCACGGGAGGCGCGCCCGCCTCCCCCTGGAGCCAGCGCAGGACGCCCGCCGGGCCGGTGCCGTACAGCTCGACCCGGCCCGACTCCCCCGTCACGGCGGTCAGTTGCTCGTGCACGTCGGTCCCGCCGAGGTCGGCCCAGGCGTTCCAGCCGCCGCGCTCCTTCTGGATGAGGACGCGCACTCGGTCACCGCCGTCGCGGACGAAGACATGGGCGCGGCCCTCCGCGTCGACGGCCACGGCGGGCACGCCGGTACGCGGGCCGGTTCTGTCCGGGTGGCCGACCGGGTTCCAGTCGAGGGCGGCGAGGTGGACGCGGAAGTGCGTGGAGTGCACCAGGCCCGCTTCCTGGCCCTTGGTGGGCCGCCAGGAGGCGAGGTGGGCGTATCCGTCGGGGCCGTGTCCCACGGCGAGTGTGGGGTGCAGTCGCTGGGCGCCGCCGACCTTGCGCCAGGGCAGCCAGGTGTCGCCGCCGGGGTGTCGCTCCGCCCGGCACCACACCGCTTCGTCACGGGTGGCGTAGACGCCGAGTCGGCCGTCGCGGGCGCGGATGAGCCAGTCGCCGTTCACTGTACGGACCATTGACACGGGCCCACTCTAATCGGGCGGCCGGCGCCCTCCTCGGGCGGGCCGGGCGTGGGACGCTGGGGGCATGAGTGACGTGCTGCTGGTCGTCGTGGACGCCGCGAATGTCGTCGGG
>NZ_RSAJ01000511.1 GCF_003933965.1 Streptomyces sp. RP5T | reverse complement strand
ACTCGGAGGTGGCTCCGTGCTGTTCGTGGCGGCCGGGGCGGGGCCCCGTGCGGGCGGGCGTGCCGGGCCTTCATGGTGGTGTCTCCCGTAGGTCACCCACCCGTCCTACGGTGACGCTCATGCAGCTGAGAACCGTACTCGCGACCACCACCGCGGCCCTGGCGGCGGCGACCTGCCTGACGGGGGCGGGGACCGCCGCCGCCTCGGCCCAGGCACCGGCCCCGGCCCCGGTGAGCCACGTCTGCTCCCCGTCCGTCTCCCTCGACCGCTTCTCCGACGCGCTCGACAAGACGACGTACGACGGCACCTTCGTCGGCAACTTCTCCGCGCTCGCCGTGGACCGGGACGGCTCCCTCGCCGCCCTCTCCGACCGCTCCGCCCTCTTCGGCCTGGACCCGAGGACCCTCGCGCCCCGGAAGGCCGTCCCGCTCGCCGACGAGAACGGGGCCGCGCTGGACTCCGAGGGGCTGGTGATCGACCGGGACGGCACCCGGCTGGTCACCTCCGAGACCGAACCGTCGATCCGCCGCTACAGCGCCCAGGGCAAGATCCTGGACCGGCTCCCCGTCCCCGCCGCCCTCCGGGGCGCCCCGGCCGGCCGCGCCACCGCCAACCAGACCTTCGAGGGCCTGACCCTCCTGCACGGCGGCCGCACCCTGCTCGCCTCCATGGAGTACGCGCTCTCCGGCGACACGGCCGGCATCGTCCGCTTCCAGACCTGGACGCGGCACGCGAGGACCTGGAAGCCCGCGGAACAGTACGCCTACCGCACGGACGCCGCCTTCCTCGGCGTCCCCGAGGTACAGGCCCTGCCCGACGGCCGCCTCCTCGTCCTGGAACGCGGCTTCACCTCCGGCGTCGGCAACACGGTCCGCCTCTATCTGGCCGACCCCCGCCACGCGACGGACACCGGCGGCATCGAGAACCTCACGGGCCAGGCGGACGTACGCCTGATCGGCAAGACCCTGCTCACCGACCTCGCGAGCTGCCCGACCCTGGGCGCCACGGCCAAGCAGCCCCAGCCGAACCCGCTCCTCGACAACATCGAGGGCATGGCCGTCACCGGACACGACAAGGGCCGCCTGAAGGTCCTCCTGGTCAGCGACGACAACCAGAACGCGGTGCAGACGACCCGCTTCTACTCCCTGAGGGTCCGAGTCTGACCTCGGGATTTGTTGCGGAGGGATGAAATCCGCTTCCAGCCGCGTTGGTGCCTTCCGGTAGATCAGGACCATGGACGAACCGGAGGGCACCCGCGTGACACCGCAACGGGGATGGGCACGACGACTGGCCGGGTACGCCTGGCGCCACCCCAAGGACGTCGTCCTCGCCCTCGGCTCCTCCCTGGGCGGCATGGCCGTCATGGCGGTCGTCCCGCTGATCACCAAGGTGATCATCGACGACGTCATCGGCGCCCACACCCGGGACATGGCCCCCTGGGCCGGCGCCCTGATCGCCGCCGCCGTCCTCGTCTACGTCCTCACCTACGTCCGCCGCTACTACGGCGGCCGCCTCGCCCTGGACGTCCAGCACGACCTGCGCACGGAGATGTTCGACACCATCACCCGCCTGGACGGCCGCCGCCAGGACGAGCTGTCCACGGGCCAGGTCGTGGGACGGGCCACCAGCGACCTCCAGCTGATCCAGGGCCTGCTCTTCATGCTGCCGATGACGATCGGCAACTTCGCCCTCTTCGTGATCTCCCTGGCCGTGATGGCCTGGCTGTCGATCCCGCTCACCCTGGTCGCCCTGGCGGTCGCCCCGGCCCTGTGGGTGATCGCCAGGCGCTCCCGCTCCAAACTGCACCCCGCCACCTGGTACGCCCAGGCCCAGGCCGCCGCCGTCGCGGGCGTGGTCGACGGCGCGGTCAGCGGCGTGCGCGTGGTGAAGGGCTTCGGGCAGGAGGACCAGGAGACCGGGAAGCTCCGCCGGATCGGCCGCCGCCTGTACGCGGGCCGGCTGCGCACGATCCGCTTCAACTCGAAGTACACCCCGGCCCTCCAGGCCGTCCCCGCCCTCGGGCAGGTCGCCATGCTCGCGCTCGGCGGCTGGCTCGCGGTCCGCGGTCACATCACGCTCGGCACCTTCGTCGCCTTCTCCACCTACCTCGCCCAGCTCGTCGGCCCGGTCCGCATGCTCGCGATGGTCCTCACGGTCGGCCAGCAGGCCCGCGCCGGCACCGAGCGCGTCCTGGAACTGATCGACACCGACCCGTACCTGAAGGACGGCACCAAGGAGCTGCCCGCCGACGCGCCCGCGACGGTCGAGTTCGACGACGTCTCCTTCGGCTACGAGGACGGCCGCACGGTCCTCGACGGTCTCTCCTTCGAGATCCGCCCCGGTGAGACCCTCGCGGTCGTCGGCTCCTCCGGCTCGGGCAAGTCCACGGTCTCCCTCCTGCTCCCGCGCTTCTACGACGTCACCCACGGCGCCGTCCTGATCGGCGGCCACGACGTCCGCGAGCTCACCCTGGACTCCCTGCGGGCCGCGATCGGCCTGGTCCCCGAGGACTCCTTCCTGTTCTCGGACACGGTCCGGGCCAACATCGCCTACGGCCGTCCCGACGCGACTCAGGAGGAGATCGAGAAGGCCGCCCGCGCCGCCCAGGCGGACCGTTTCATCACCGAACTCCCCGAGGGCTACGACACCAAGGTCGGCGAGCACGGCCTCACCCTCTCCGGTGGCCAGCGCCAGCGCGTCGCACTCGCCCGCGCGATCCTCACCGACCCTCGCCTGCTCGTCCTGGACGACGCCACCTCCGCCGTGGACGCGCAGGTCGAGCACGAGATCCACGAGGCGCTCAAGCAGGTCATGGAGGGCCGTACGACCCTCCTCATCGCCCACCGCCGCTCCACCCTGAACCTCGCCGACCGCATCGCCGTCCTGGAGCACGGCCGCCTCGCCGACGTGGGCACCCACGAGGAGCTGGAGCAGCGCTCCGCCCTCTACCGCCGCCTGCTCACCGACCCCGACGGCCTCGGCGGTGTCTCCCCGGGCCACGCCCGGCCGGCCGCCGTCCAGGAGGACACCTCCGTACGCGAGGAACTGGACGCCGAGTTCGACGCCGAGCGCGGGGTGACGCCCCGGCTGTGGACCGGCGACCGCGAGCGCGGGAACGCCGAGGACACGGCCCTCGCCGGCACCCCGGCCACCCCCGAACTCCTGGCCCAGGTCGACGCGTTGCCCCCGGCCACGGACGTCCCCGACATCGACGAGGCACGCGCGGTCACGCCCGAGGAGTCGTACGGACTGCGACGGCTGCTGCGGGGCTTCGGACGCCCGCTGCTGATCAGCCTCGGCCTGGTCGCGCTGGACGCCGGCCTGGGTCTGCTCCTGCCCGTGATGATCCGGCACGGCATCGACGACGGTGTCTCGCGGATGGCCATGGGAGCGGTCTGGACGGCGACCCTGCTCGCCCTGCTGTCGGTGCTGGCCCAGTGGGCGGCCCAGTTCGGCGAGACCCGGATGACCGGGCGCACCGGCGAACGGGTCCTGTACGCCCTGCGACTGAAGATCTTCGCCCAGCTCCAGCGGCTCGGACTCGACTACTACGAGCGGGAGTTGACCGGCCGGATCATGACGAGGATGACGACGGACGTCGACGCCCTGTCGACCTTCCTGCAGACGGGCCTGGTCACCGCGTTCGTCTCGGTCGTCACCTTCTTCGGCATCATGGTCGCCCTGCTGGTGATCGACGTACAGCTCGCGCTGGTCGTCTTCGCGACCCTGCCGCCGCTGATCGTCGCCACGTACTTCTTCCGCAAGGCCAGCGTGAAGGCCTACGAACTCGCCCGGGAACGCGTCTCGGTGGTCAACGCCGATCTCCAGGAGTCGGTGTCCGGGCTCAGGATCGTGCAGGCGTTCCGGCGTGAGGCCGACGGCGGCCGGCGCTTCTCGGAGCGCAGCGACAGCTACCGCCAGGCCCGCATCCGGGGCCAGTGGCTGATCTCGGTCTACTTCCCCTTCGTGCAGCTGCTGTCCTCCGTCGCCGTGGCCGCCGTGCTGGTCACGGGTGCGGGCCGGGTGGACGCGGCGACCCTGACGACCGGCGCCCTGGTCGCCTACCTGCTCTACATCGACCTGTTCTTCGCCCCGGTCCAGCAGCTCTCCCAGGTCTTCGACGGCTACCAGCAGGCGACCGTCTCCCTGGGCCGCATCCAGGAGCTGCTCCAGGAGCCGACGTCCACGAAGGCGCCCGAGGAGCCGCTGGAGGTCCGCTCGCTGCGCGGCGAAGTGGCCTTCGAGAACGTGCACTTCGCGTACGGGGACGACGAGGAGGCGCTGGGCGGCATCGACCTGCGGATCCCCGCGGGCCAGACGGTCGCGTTCGTCGGCGAGACGGGCGCGGGCAAGTCCACCCTGGTCAAGCTGGTGGCCCGGTTCTACGACCCGACGGGCGGGCGGGTGACGGTAGACGGCACCGACCTGCGCTCCCTGGACCTGACCTCCTACCGCCACCGCCTCGGCGTGGTCCCGCAGGAGGCGTACCTCTTCCAGGGCACGATCCGTGACGCCATCGCCTACGGCCGCCCGGACGCCACCGACGCCGAGGTCGAGGCGGCGGCCCGCGCGGTCGG
The DNA here is from genome assembly GCF_003933965.1 of Streptomyces sp. RP5T. Classification (GTDB taxonomy): domain Bacteria; phylum Actinomycetota; class Actinomycetes; order Streptomycetales; family Streptomycetaceae; genus Streptomyces. The sequence goes on along the minus strand of NZ_RSAJ01000511.1, from coordinate 1,454 downwards.
CGCCCACGAGATGATCGCCACGCTGGAGGGCGGCTACCTCCACGAGGTCGCCGAGCGCGGCCGCAACCTCTCGGCCGGCCAGCGCCAGCTGATCGCCCTGGCCCGCGCCGAGTTGGTCGACCCGGACATCCTGCTCCTCGACGAGGCCACGGCGGCCCTGGACCTCGCCACCGAGGCCCAGGTCAACCAGGCCACCGACCGGCTCGCGGGCCGCCGCACCACCCTCGTCGTGGCCCACCGCCTCACCACGGCGGCCCGCGCCGACCGGGTCGTGCTCATGGATCACGGCCGCGTCGCCGAGGACGGCACCCACGACGAACTGCTCGCCCGCAACGGCCGGTACGCGGACCTGTGGCGGACCTTCGTCGGCGAGGACGAGCCCGCGGCGGCGTGACCGGGGCCGGGGTGGCCGTCCACGGCGGCGTGAACCGGCCGTTCGAGGTGTCTCGTTGACGGTCGTGCAACCGTCCGACATACGTTTGACGTCCGTACACCTGTACGCCGGAGCTGCGGGAGGGGCGGCAGTGATCAGTGGAGCGATACGACGGCTGGCGCAAGGGCTGGCCGTGACGACGGTGGCCGGGATGCTCGCGGTCGCCGCGCCGGGGCACGCGCAGGCCGCGGCCACGTCGTGCGAGGGGCGCAAGGTCAGATCGTTCCCGTTCTCCACCGGCACCGTGGAGGTCTACAAGCGGCGCGGGTACGTGTGCGCGATCACGCTCCCCAAGCATCCCGGCGTCCGCCAGTACATGAGGGTGTACCTGCGCGCGTACGGGCTGCTGCCGGTCGAGGACGCCGACAAGTACAAGTACCGCGCCGGACCTGTCACCGTGCACGCCGGGCAGCGGAAGGTGTGGGTGAAGGGCCAGGTCGGCCGGGGCAAGTACGACTCGGACGGCTGGATCCGGCTCTGAGTCACGGACTCCCCACGGCATTTCCACGGGATTCCCCACAGGGTTTTCCCCATCGAGGCGCCATCTCCCCTGGTGCGGACCGCACTTGCGCCGCTAGCGTCCGGCGCACATCTGTACTCACAGGGGAGGGTGCATGCGCAAGGCGCTCAGATGGCTTCTCACGCTGGTCGTGCTCATAGGCACGGTCGGCACGGCAGGGGTGGCCACCGCCGCCGAGCCGGAGGCCCAAGGCACCGGTGCCACCAGCGACATCAAGGATCAGCTCCTCGCCGTCCCGGGGATGAGCCTGATCGAGGAGAAGCCGTACACCGGTTACCGCTTCTTCGTGCTCAACTACACCCAGCCGGTCGACCACCGGCACCCGTCCAAGGGCACGTTCCAGCAGCGCATCACCGTGCTGCACAAGGACGTGAGCCGGCCGACGGTGTTCTACACCGGCGGCTACAACGTCTCCACCACGCCTCGGCGCAGTGAGCCGACCCAGATCGTGGACGGCAACCAGGTCTCCATGGAGTACCGCTTCTTCACGCCCTCCCGGCC
>NZ_RSAJ01000510.1 GCF_003933965.1 Streptomyces sp. RP5T | reverse complement strand
CCCCCGTGTCCCAGGCCGCCCGGGCGAAGGCCTCCAAGGTGAAGGGTGCCGCGGCGATCCAGGGGGCCAAGGCTGCCCGTGCCGCGCAGGCCGAGGCGAAGGCCAATGCCGCCCAGGCTGCAGCCGCCAAGGCTTCCGAGATCGCCGCACCCACCACACCCCGCACAGCCGCACCGGCTACATCTGCCACACCCACCACACTCACCACACCCATCACCCCCACGGCCCCCGAGCACGGCGTCGACTACCTCTTCGGTCCGCTCTCCGCCTTCGCCCCCGAGGTGGAACGGGCCCTGGCCCAGCAGCCCGTCGCGGGCGCCGGCCGCACCGCGCGGGCCACGCTCACCGGAACGCAGGACCGCATCGCCGACGTCTCCGCCACGGCCGGGGCCAGGACCGGAACCGACACCGTCACGCCCGTCGTCGACCAGACGGCGGCCGCGGTCGTGCCGCCCGTCGTGACCGGCGCCGTGGACGGCCTGGTGCCGGTCGCGGGACAGGCGGTGGACGGTGTCGTGCCGGTCGCCGAAGGAGTGGCGCTCACCGTGGTGCCCACCGTCGGGCGGACCGTGGGCGCGGTGCCCCCGGTAGCCACCGGCGCGGTGGCCGGCGTGACCCCGGTCGCCGGAGGGGCCGTGGGCACGGCGACGGGACTCGCGTACGGGGTCGTCGGGGATGTGCGACCCGTGGTCGGCGGCACCGTCGCCGGCGTCGGGGAGATCGAGGACGGCGTGGTCGGGTACGCCACCGGGACGGTCGTCGCCGGGGTGCTGCCGGTCGTCGACGGGATCGTCGCCGACGTGCCGCCGTACGCGACCGGTCTCGTCGGGCAGGTCGCCCACGACACCACCGAGGCCGTACTGCCGCCGGTGGTGAACACCGCCGTGCACGGCGTGGTGCCGGTCGCCGGGCAGGCCGTCGAGGACGCGACCGTCCTGACGTACGGCGTCACGCAGGACGTACGCCCCTTCGCCACCGGTGTCGTCGGGGACGTCGCTCCGCTCGCGCACGGTGTGGCGGGCCGCGCGACCGGCCTGGCCCACGACGTGACGGGCCAGGTCCCGCCCTTCGCGCACGGCGTCACCGGGGCCGTGCGGCCCGTCGTCGACACCGTCACCCGGACGGCGGAGCCGGTCGTCGCCGGCTCCATGACCCTGGCTCACGGCGTCACGGGCGACGTCGCCCCCTTCGCCACCGGAGTCGTCGGTGAGGCCGCCCCCGTCGCCGGGCAGGTCGGTCCCTTCGCCGGTGATCTGACCGGGACCGTCCAGGACAGCGCGGGCCCGCTCGCCGGGCACGCCGTCACCGGCGTCCAGGGCGTGGCCGAGTCCCTCACCCCGGGTTACGCGCGGGACCACCGCGTCTGACCGCCCCCACCCACGACTCCGTGAGGCGACGGGCCCCGGACGGCCGAAAGCCGTCGGCCGGTCCTGACCGGAACCTCACGGACAGGGCGAGGAGGTCCCCATTGGGGTGGGGATCTACCGCCCAGGCCCCTGAAGGACACGGAAGGGGTCGCACAAGGGGCCTCACCGGGACAACCCCATCCCGGTGAGGTCCTTCCCCAGCCCTCCTCCGGGCCTCGCCACCTTTCTCCTGCCTGTCCTCCTACCGCGCCCCACGCGTGCGTGGATGTCGTCCCCGACCTCACACGCGGCACGCCGCGCCAGTGAGCACGGCATCATGTGACAGGTATCACCGCTCAGGTGTGACCCTCGATTTAGGGGCCCCCGGGAAGCAGCGATAACCTGCGAGACGGACATGCCGCGCGCTCGGACACCGTGTGCGCCTCCCTTGTGACAGACACCGGTCGGACGTCACGTTGCCCTCGCGGCACGCCCACGCAGACAACGAACCGCGAGATCACTGATAGGGACGGAAGCGCGTGGACCTGTTCGAGTACCAGGCGAGGGACCTCTTCGCCAAGCACGATGTACCGGTGCTGGCCGGTGAAGTCATCGACACGCCTGAGGCGGCCCGCGCAGCCACCGAGCGCCTCGGTGGCAAGTCCGTCGTCAAGGCCCAGGTGAAGGTCGGCGGCCGTGGCAAGGCGGGTGGCGTCAAGCTCGCCGCCTCCGCCGACGAGGCCGTGGAGCACGCCACCAACATCCTCGGCATGGACATCAAGGGCCACACGGTCCACAAGGTGATGATCGCCGAGACGGCCCCGGAGATCGTGGAGGAGTACTACGTCTCCTTCCTCCTGGACCGTGCCAACCGCACCTTCCTCTCCATCGCGTCCGTCGAGGGCGGCATGGAGATCGAGGAGGTGGCGGAGACCCGCCCCGAGGCCGTCGCCAAGACGCCGATCGACGCCAACGAGGGCGTGACCCCCGAGGTCGCGCGCCGGATCGTCGAGGCCGCGAAGTTCCCGGCCGAGGTCGCCGACAAGGTCGCGAACGTCCTCGTGACGCTGTGGAAGACCTTCGTCGAGGAGGACGCCCTCCTGGTCGAGGTCAACCCGCTGGCCAAGGTCGCCTCCGGCGAGGTCATCGCCCTCGACGGCAAGGTCTCCCTCGACGAGAACGCCGAGTTCCGTCAGCCGGGACACGAGGCCCTCCAGGACAAGGACTCCGCGAACCCGCTGGAGGCCGCCGCCAAGGAGAAGAACCTCAACTACGTCAAGCTCGACGGCGAGGTCGGCATCATCGGCAACGGCGCGGGTCTCGTCATGAGCACCCTGGACGTCGTCGCGTACGCCGGTGAGGCGCACGGTGGCGTCAAGCCCGCCAACTTCCTCGACATCGGCGGTGGCGCCTCCGCCGCCGTCATGGCGAACGGCCTGGAGATCATCCTCGGCGACCCGGACGTCAAGTCCGTCTTCGTCAACGTCTTCGGCGGCATCACCGCGTGCGACGAGGTCGCCAACGGCATCGTGCAGGCGCTGCAGCTGCTCGCGGACCGGGGCGAGGAAGTCACCAAGCCCCTCGTCGTCCGCCTCGACGGCAACAACGCCGAGCTGGGTCGCAAGATCCTCTCCGACGCCAACCACCCGCTGGTCCAGCGCGTGGACACCATGGACGGCGCGGCCGACAAGGCCGCCGAGCTCGCGGCTGCGAAGTAAGGAAGAGGGACAGATACAGCCATGGCTATCTTCCTCAACAAGGACAGCAAGGTCATCGTCCAGGGCATGACCGGTGCCACGGGCATGAAGCACACCAAGCTCATGCTGGCGGACGGCACCAACATCGTCGGTGGCGTGAACCCCCGTAAGGCGGGCACGTCCGTCGACATCGACGGCACCGAGATCCCGGTCTTCGGCACCGTCGCCGAGGCCATGGAGAAGACGGGCGCGAACGTGTCCGTCCTCTTCGTGCCGCCGGCCTTCGCCAAGGCGGCCGTCGTCGAGGCCATCGACGCCGAGATCCCCCTCGCGGTCGTCATCACCGAGGGCATCGCGGTCCACGACTCCGCCGCGTTCTACGCGTACGCCGTGGAGAAGGGCAACAAGACCCGGATCATCGGCCCGAACTGCCCCGGCCTCATCACCCCGGGCCAGTCGAACGCCGGCATCATTCCGGGCGACATCACCAAGCCGGGCCGTATCGGCCTGGTGTCGAAGTCCGGCACGCTGACGTACCAGATGATGTACGAGCTGCGCGACATCGGCTTCTCGTCCGCGGTGGGCATCGGTGGCGACCCGATCATCGGCACCACCCACATCGACGCCCTGGCCGCCTTCGAGGCCGACCCCGACACCGACCTGATCGTCATGATCGGTGAGATCGGCGGCGACGCCGAGGAGCGGGCCGCGGCGTTCATCAAGGACAACGTGACCAAGCCGGTCGTCGGCTACGTCGCGGGCTTCACCGCGCCCGAGGGCAAGACCATGGGCCACGCCGGCGCCATCGTCTCCGGCTCCTCCGGCACGGCCGCCGCGAAGAAGGAGGCCCTCGAGGCCGCCGGCGTCAAGGTCGGCAAGACGCCGACCGAGACGGCGAAGCTGGCGCGGGAGATCCTCGCCGGCTGAACAGGTTCGTAGCCGCACGTCTTTGGGCTCGCTCCGTTACTCGGGGCGGGCCCATCGGCGCGTCATGGGGTGCCGGGTTCGGTTGTCCGGCGGGTGCGGGTGCGTCGTGGCCGGTCGCGCAGTTCCCCGAGCCCCCGGAAAAGGGGCGCGGCTAACGAACGAGCGGTGCCACCCTCTCCGGACCGCTCCCCGCGCTCTCCCGCAGCTTCTCCCGCAGTTCCTCCTCCGCCTCCGACAGCGGCCCCTGCCCCACCCGGGGCGGCACCCCCTGGATCTCCGCCCCAGGCGCCACCGGTGGCTCGTAGTGCGTCGGAGCGGTCCGCAGGGTGAGAGCGGTCGTGCCGATCAGGGCCACCGTGAACGCGATCGCCGCCCGGGTCCAAAAGCGCGCCCGGCGCTCACTCTCGGTCCGTACCGCGGGCGGCTGCGCGGCTCGCAGGCGTTCCCTCGAGGCCAGCGAGACCAGACGTTCGTGCAGCTCGGACGGGTCGGCGAGGTCGGGCAGCCGGGCCGCGACCGTCGAGCGCGCGTTCATCAGCCGACCGGCCGCCGCCGGTGTGCTCGCCTCCGTCTCCGCCGCCGTCTCCGGAAGGTCGAGCTCCACGCCGTCGTACAGCAGGAGCGTGCGCCGCTGCGAGGGCGGGAGCTGCAGGAGTACGGCCATCAGCGCGCGGTCGGCCGGGTCGGCGACGGGTGGCTCGGGGCTGCGGTAGCGGGGCCGGAAGCGGTGCCAGGGGGACAGGGCGTACTCGTACGCCATGATCCGTACCCAGCTCGCCGGGTCCCGGTCCACCGCCACCTCGGGCCAGCGCTGCCAGGCGAGTTGGAAGGCCCGTTCGACCGACTCGCGGGCGAGTTCGCGGCGGCCGGTGAGCAGATAGGTCTGCCGGACGAGGGCGGGCGCGCAGAAGGCGTACAGCGCGTCGAAGGCCTGAGCGGGCGTCAGGGTGGGGGCCGGGAGCTGCTCCTCGTGCTCCTGCTGAGGGGCCGTCAGCTCGCCCGTGGCGCCGGGCCCTTTCGCGACCTGATCCTGCGTCACAGGGCGCCCCTTCGTGCGAAAAAGTACATAGTCGTATATTGAGCGACACATCGGAGGTTCGCCTGTTACGACGAGAAAGCGCGTGTCGTTGGGAGCATGGCGGTCGTGAATCAGCTGACCGCTCGCCGCACGTCGTTGTCGCCCCTGCTCACCCGGTTGCGCGACCGGACGCCCGGCCTGGCCGCCAGTCTCCTGGGCGGTGCGGTGGCCGCCGGGCTGGGGCTCGGTTCCTTCGCCGTTCTCGTGATCGTGCTGTGGATCAGTTCGCCCTATCCCGACAGCGGCCCGGGAGGTGCGCTGCACGTGGCCGCGGCCCTGTGGCTGCTCGCGCACGGGGCCGAGCTGGTCCGGACGGACACGCTCTCCGGTGTCCCGGCGCCCGTCGGCGTCACCCCGCTGCTGCTGCTCGCGCTGCCGCTGTGGCTGGTGCACCGGGCGGCGCGGGACGTGGCCGCCGGGGACGAGGAGCCGCCGCAGGCGCCCGGGCGGACGGCGTGGACCGGGGTCGTGCTCGGATACCTCGCCGTCGGTGCCGCCGTCGCGCTGTACGCGTCCGGCGGGGCGCTGCGGCCCTCGTGGCCGTGGACCTGCGTGTGTCTGCCGGTCGTGGTCATGGGTGCGGCGGGCGCGGGGGTGTGGACGGCGTACGGCCGCCCCGCCGAGGCGTTCGACGGTGTGCTGGTGCTGCTGCCCGCGGGGGTGCGGCGGCTCGTTCTCGGGGCACCGGCGCGGGCACGGCTCGCCGCGTCGGCACGGGCCGCGGGGGCCGGGGTGGCCGTGCTGGTCGGCGGCGGTGCGGTGCTGCTGGCGGTGTCGCTGGTGGCGCACGGCGGTGCGACACGGGGAGCGTTCTTCCAGCTGACGGAGGGGTGGTCGGGACGGTTCGCGGTCCTGCTGCTGTGTCTGGCGCTGCTGCCGAACGCGGCGGTGTGGGCGGCCGGGTACGCCGCCGGACCCGGGTTCGTGCTCGGCGCGGGGCATGTCGTGGGGCCGCTGTCGTCGGATCCGGCGCCGCTGCTGCCGCCGTTTCCGCTGCTGGCGGCGGTACCGGACGCGGGG
>NZ_RSAJ01000050.1 GCF_003933965.1 Streptomyces sp. RP5T | reverse complement strand
CCCCGGGGCCGCCGAGGAGCGGTTTCGGGGGTTGTTGGAGGCCGCTCCCGATGCCATGGTCATCGTCGACGACACCGGCATCATCAAGCTCGTCAACGCCCAGACCGAGGCGCTCTTCGGCTACGCGCGCGAGGACCTGCTCGGCCGTCCCGTCGAGCTGCTCATGCCGCACCGCTTCCGTGCCCAGCACGGCGTGCACCGCGGCCAGTACGCCGCCAACCGCCAGGTCCGTCCGATGGGCGCCGGACTCGACCTGCACGGGCTGCGCAAGGACGGCACCGAGTTCCCCGTGGAGATCAGCCTGAGCCCGATGGAGACGGCGGACGGACTGCTGGTCTCCGCCGCCGTCCGAGACGTCAGCGACCGCAAGGCCGCGGAGGCCCGGATCAACGAGCTCGCCGCGCTCGTCGAGTCCTCCCAGGACGCCATCCTCGCCAAGACCCTCGACGGGTACATCACCTACTGGAACGCAGCCGCCCAGCGGCTGTACGGCTACACCGCCGAGGAGGCCATCGGCCGCCACGTGTCGATGCTCTCCCCCGCCACACTGCACGGCGACATCGACGCGATGCTGGAACGGCTGCGGCACGGCGAGAAGGTGGAGCACTTCGAGACCCTGCGGGTCACCAAGTTCGAGACCCTGCTGGACGTCGACGTCACCCTGTGGCCGACGCGGGACACCGACGGCAAGGTCGTCGGCGCCTGTGCCATCGTGCGGGACATCAGCGACCGCAAACGCGCGGAGGCCGAACTCACCGAACTCTACGAACAGCAGCGGCACATCGCGCTCACCCTCCAGCGCAGCCTGATGGGCACCCCGCCCGCCATCCCCGGCCTCGCCACCGCCAGCCGCTACCGCCCCGCAACCCAGGGCGCCGGCGTGGGCGGCGACTGGTTCGACCTGATCCCCCTGGGGGCCGGCCGGGTGGGCGTCCTGATCGGGGACGTCATGGGCCGCGGCCTGGAAGCGGCCGCCGTGATGGGCCAGCTGCGCTCGGCCGCGCACGCCCTGGCCAAGACCGGGATGCAGCCGCGTCAGCTCATGCAGGAGCTGGAGAACTGCGTCACCGACCTCGACGTCCCCGACCAGCTCGTCACCTGCTGCTACCTCACGATCGCCCCGGACAACGGCACGGTCACCGTCTGCTCCGCCGGCCATCTGCCGACCCTGGTGGCCATCCCCGGCGAGGGGGTCCGCAGCCTCGCCGTGCCGGTGAACGCCCCGCTCGGAGTCGGCGACGTCCTGTACGAGCAGTCCTCCGTGGCGGTGCCGCCCGGCGCCACCCTGGTCCTCTACACCGACGGCCTCATCGAGACGCCCGGCAGCGACATCGAGGAACGGGTCGGCGAACTCACCTCCGTGCTCGCCGAGTTCTTCCTCGACCCCCCGTGTCTGGAGGCCGCCGCCGACCACGTCCTCGCCGGTCTGCTGCCGGACGCGGAGAGCCACAACGACGACGTCACCCTGCTGCTCGCCCAGTTGCCGGACGCCCCGCCGGACGCAGTGAGCTGCGACCTCGCCGCCACCCCCGCGTCGGTCCCGGAGGGCAGGGCCTTCCTGAGCAAGGCCCTGCTCTCCTGGGACTGCGCCGACTCCGCCGACGAGGCGCTGCTGCTGCTCTCCGAGACCCTCACCAACGCCGTCCAGCACGCCGAGGGCCCGATCGGTGTCCATCTGTGCCGCACCGACACGGGCCTGACCGTCGAGGTCAGCGACCGCAGCCCCCATCTCCCGCAGCCCCGCCTCGCCGCCGACGACGAGGAGTCCGGCCGCGGCCTCCTGCTGGTCCGCACCCTCGCCGACACCTGGGGCGTGCGCCCCACGGACGACGGCAAGACGACGTGGTTCACGCTGAAGCTGTGAGCCGGGGCCGGGGCCGGAACGTCCCGTCACTCCCCCACGTAGGCCGCCAGGTGCCGCGCCGTGAGCGTGTCTCCCGTGGCGACGAGCTCCGCCGGTGTCCCCTCGAACACGATCCGCCCGCCGTCATGGCCCGCGCCCGGCCCGAGGTCGATGATCCAGTCGGCGTAGGCCATGACCGCCTGGTGGTGCTCGACGACGATGACGGACTTGCCGGAGTCCACCAACCGGTCGAGCAGATCGAGGAGTTGTTCGACATCGGCGAGGTGGAGACCGGTGGTCGGCTCGTCGAGGACGTAGACCCCGCCCTTGTCGCCCATGTGGGTCGCCAGCTTCAGCCGCTGCCGCTCGCCGCCGGACAGCGTGGTGAGCGGCTGGCCGAGGGTGAGGTAGCCGAGCCCGACGTCCGAGAGCCGCTCCAGGATCCGGTGCGCGGCCGGCGTACGCGCCTCGCCGCTGTCGAAGAACTCCAGCGCCTCCGTCACCGGCATCGCGAGCACCTGGCTGATGTCCCGCCCGCCGAGGTGGTACTCCAGCACCGAGGCCTGGAACCGCTTCCCCTCGCACTCCTCGCAGGTGGTCGCGACTCCGGCCATCATCGCGAGGTCGGTGTAGACGACCCCGGCCCCGTTGCAGGTGGGGCAGGCGCCCTCGGAGTTGGCGCTGAACAGCGCCGGCTTCACGCCGTTGGCCTTCGCGAACGCCTTGCGGATCGGTTCGAGCAGTCCGGTGTAGGTCGCCGGGTTGCTGCGCCGGGAGCCGCGGATGGCGCCCTGGTCGACGGAGACGACCCCCTCCCCGGCCGGGATCGACCCGTGCACCAGTGAGCTCTTGCCGGACCCGGCCACCCCGGTGATCACGGTCAGCACCCCGAGCGGGATGTCGACGTCGACGTCCTGGAGGTTGTGCGTGCTCGCGCCCCGGATCTCCAGCGCGCCGGTGGCCTTGCGGACGGTGTCCTTGACCCCGGCCCGGTCGTCGAAGTGGCGCCCGGTGACGGTGCCGCTGGTCCGCAGCCCCGCCACGCTCCCCTCGAAGCAGACCGAGCCGCCCGCCGTGCCGGCGCCCGGGCCGAGGTCGACGACATGGTCGGCGATCACGATCGTCTCCGGCTTGTGCTCCACGACGAGGACCGTGTTGCCCTTGTCCCGCAGGCGCAGCAGCAGGTTGTTCATGCGCTGGATGTCATGCGGGTGCAGCCCGATGGTGGGCTCGTCGAAGACGTAGGTGACGTCGGTGAGCGAGGAGCCGAGGTGGCGGATCATCTTGGTGCGCTGTGCCTCGCCGCCGGACAGGGTGCCCGAGGACCGGTCGAGGGAGAGGTAGCCGAGCCCGATCTCCACGAAGGAGTCGAGGGTCTCCCCCAGCGCCGTCAGCAGCGGTCCGACCGAGGGCTCGTCCAGCGCGCGCACCCACTCCGCGAGGTCGCTGATCTGCATCGCGCAGGCGTCGGCGATGCTGATCCCCCTGATCTTGGAGGACCGGGCGCCCTCGCTCAGCCGGGTGCCCCCGCAGTCGGGGCAGACCATGAAGGTGATCGCCCGGTCCACGAACTCGCGGATGTGCGGCTGCATCGACTCGCGGTCCTTGGCGAGCATCGACTTCTGGATCCGCGGAATGAGACCTTCGTAGGTCATGTTGATGCCCGCGATCTTCATCCTGGTCGGCTCGCGGTACAGGAAGTCCTGGAGCTCGCGCTTGGTGAACCTCCGGATCGGCTTGTCCGCGTCGAAGAAGCCGGACTCGCTGTAGAGGCGGTAGTTCCAGCCGCCGGCCTTGTAGCCGGGGATGGTCATCGCGCCCTCGGCGAGCGACTTGGAGTCGTCGTAGAGCTGGGTGAGGTCGATGTCGTTGACCGTGCCCCGGCCCTCGCAGCGCGGGCACATGCCGCCGACGATGCTGAAGCTGCGGCGCTCCTTCACGGTCTGCCCGCCGCGCTCCACGGTGACCGCGCCCGCGCCGCTGATCGAGGCGACGTTGAAGGAGAACGCCTTGGGCGAGCCGATGTGCGGAGTGCCGAGTCTGCTGAAGAGGATGCGCAGCATGGCGTTGGTGTCGGTGACGGTGCCGACGGTGGAGCGCGGATCGCCGCCGAGGCGCTGCTGGTCGACGGTGATCGCGGTGGTCAGGCCGTCGAGGACGTCGACCTCGGGCCGGGCCAGGGTCGGCATGAAGCCCTGCACGAAGGCGCTGTAGGTCTCGTTGATCAGCCGCTGCGACTCGGCGGCGATGGTGTCGAACACCAGCGAACTCTTGCCGGAGCCGGAGACCCCGGTGAAGACCGTGAGCCGGCGCTTCGGGATCTCGATGCTGACGTCCTTGAGGTTGTTCTCGCGCGCTCCGTGCACGCGGATCAGGTCGTGGCTGTCAGCGGCGTGCGGCGCGTCGGTCCGCGGGGCCTTGCTCATGGTGACTGGTCCTCCCGTTTCGACAACTTCGAACACTATGTCGACCCGCACGCCTCAGCGCAGCTCCTGCACGCGGATCACGGTGCCCGCGGGGTCGAGGAAGGCGCAGTCCCGAACGCCGTACGGCTGCTCGATCGGCTCCTGGATCACCTCGGCGCGGGCCTGGAGCCGCTCGAAGACGGCGTCGAGGCCGGGGGTGGCGAGCAGGAGCTCGGGGTCCTCGCCCGCCGGGCGCAGCACGACCGAGGTCCCGGCCCGGCCCGCGGGGCCGACGGTGATCCGGCGCAGTGAGCCGCGGCCCACGTCACCGCGCACCTCGAAGCCCAGCACGTCCCGGTAGAAGGCCAGGGCGGCCGCCGGGTCGTGGTACGGGAGGAAGCTCGCGCGAATCCGGATGTCCATGTCCGTCACGCTAGCCACGGCAGCCCGGAGCGCGCTTCTCGAATCCTGACCGTCCCGCCCGGTCTCAGCGCACCAGCCCCGCGATGTGCGCCGTGACGGTGTCGAGGATGTCCGCCCAGGCGGTCGCGTCGCCGAGGACGAGGTAGTTCAGGGTGAGCCCGTCGGTCATGGCCGCGAGATAGCGGGCCAGCACGGACACGGGCACCCGCAGCTCCAGCTCCATGTCCGCCCTCAGCTGCTCGATGAGCTCGGCGTAGGCCTCGCCGTAGAGCTCGTACTGGCGTCTGGCCAGGTGCTCGAAGCCGGGCTCGCGCAGGGCGTACTGGGTGAGCTCGTAGGTGAGCATGTGCGACTCGGGGTGGGCGCGGACGTGGTCCCAGTAGGCCCGGAACCCGGCGGCGACGGTCTCCTCCAGGGTGGCCCTGGGGCGCAGCGCCTCCTGGACCACGCTCACCGACTGATCGGTGAGCGTGGTGATCACGGCTTCGATCAGGGCCTGCTTGGAGTCGAAGCAGTAGTGGAAGACGCTGAGGGACACCCCCGCCTCGGCGGCGATGGACCGGGTCGTCGTTTTCGCGACGCCGTCCCGGGCCATCGCCCTGATCGCCGCTTCCGTCAGCTGCCTGCGCCGCTCGGCCGACGGCATGCGTGCCATACGTGTCCCCCGCTGTCGTGTCGGTCAGCCGCTGTGGACGCCCACCTCGTGGAGTGAGTATCCCCAGTCGGTGCCGCGGGCGAGACCGTGGACGCGGACGTAACGGGCCGGTGCGCCCGCGAACTTCGCCGTGTCGAGCCCGCCGTCGCCGGAGGTCGTCGACCAGGCGGTCGTCCAGTTCGTGCCGTCCGTGGAGAGCTCGATCCGGTACGACTTCCCGTACGCCCGCTCCCAGTCGAGCGTGACCTTGGAGACCCGGTGGGTGGCGCCCAGGTCGACCTGCCACCACTGGTCGTCGCTCCAGTCGCTGGCCCAGCGGGTGGAGTCGTCGCCGTCCACCGCGCGGCCCGGCTGGTAGCTGGTGAACGGGTTGGACTCCGACGAACTCGCCGTCGCCGCCTTGCCGGCCGCGAGGTTCACGGACGCCTGGTGCTGCTCGGAGGCGCCCCAGGTGTCGAGGTAGGACTCGGCACCCCGGAACAGGTCGTCGACCACGCCCTGTCCGCCGACGAGCCGGATGTCCTCGATCCAGTCCGGGATCATGCCGACATGGGCGGCCCCGTCGGTGTTGAGGTCGAAGGTGCGCTGCCCGGAGGTCTGCCTGTCGATGACCGAGCCGCCGTCGACGCTCCTGAAGGGGTACGTCACCTTGTTCGCGGCGTCCGCTCCGCGCGGTGCGGGGTGGTCTCCGATGCCGTTGAAGTCGGTGCCGTAGCCGTATCCGACGCCGTACTTGTCGCGCAGCGCGTCGGTGCGCTTCGCCTCGGCGGCGAACCCTTCGGAGCCGTGCATGTACTGGGCGACGAAACCGCCGAGGGCGTAGACCCGCTCGGTCCAGTTGAGGTCCATCCAGCTGTGCGAGGAGAGCACGCCCGGGTAGTTCGCGGCCTCGAAGATGTCGAGGACCTGCCCGGTGGCCTTGACGCTCATGTGGTCGATCTCGAGCATCATCTTGCGTTTCATCATGCCGCGCACGGCGTACTCACCGAGATCGGTGAGCCCGCGGACGTTGCACTGGGCGGCCTTGTCGTACGTGGGGACCTCGACGCCGGCCGGGAGGTCCGCCTCGGCCTCGGAGGCCGCGGTACCGATGGGGTTGTCGTGCTGCGGGCCCTTGCAGGCCTCGGTCTTCCAGAAGGTGCCGGTGGACAGGAACTGCCCGACGTTGATGGCGGTGCCGAGACCGCCCTCGTCGAAGCGGACCCCGCACAGGGCGTTGTCGAGCTTGTGGCACAGGAACATCGAGCGCACGCCGAGCCCGTACAGCTCGTCGAGGCCCTTGTCGATGTCCGCCTTGCTGCACTGCCCGATGTCCAGGATCTGCTTGCAGCCGAACGGCTCGGAGGTCTCCACACCGAGGACGACCGCCAGCTTGCCCTGCTGGATGACCTGCCGGGCCTGCGCGCTGTCGGTGACGATCCGGAACCAGCCCTTGCCGGGGCCGCCGTACATCTTGTCGATGAAGGCCTGGAGGTCGTACGTGAGCTTGGCCTGCAGGCGGATCGAGGTCATCTCGTCACAACTGCGGTCCTTGAAGGGGTAGACGGAGCAGATCACCCCGTTGGTGACGAGGTCGTTGACCAGGACGCGCTGGCCGCCTCGCCAGGCCCGCTCCACCCAGGCGTAGTAGTTGGCCTGGTGGGTCATCGAGTCGTACGCCGGCCAGTCCTTGAAGGTGGGCCAGCCGGTCGGGTCGTGCCTGCCGTCGCCGCCGTGGGTGATGTAATCGAAGATCGCGAGAGTGCCGTCGGGGTAGTGCTCGGGGCAGTCCTTGAGCGCGTCGGCGACTCCGGACTCGGAGAACACCTTGCCGCAGATCAGCCGCCCGCCGAAGGCCTCGTTGGAGAAGAGGTGGTTGTGGGCGTCGACGAACCCCTGCACCTCACCGGCGGAGTTGGTACCGGTGAAGGGCGCTCCGGTCACATTGACCTGGGCGTCGGGAGCCGGCCTGGCCGTCGGTGTCCACCAGTCGGTGGCCGCCGAGCTCGGCGTGGGGCCGAGGATGGCGGCCAGCACCAGGAAGAGCACGGACACGACAGTGATGTTCTTGCGGGTGCGGCAGGAGCGCCCAGCCATGGCCCACGTCCCTCGGTCGACGGGAGGCGCCGTCGACCGAGGGCGCTTTGACTGCCCTTGGAGTTGTCATGACCGGCGCAATAGATGCGTCGAGGATCGCGACCGGGCGCGTTCCGAGTCAAGGGTCCGGGACAGTTGACCTGATACCTGGGGGCCATCAACCGTTCACGCAGGCCGCCCCGTTGAGAGTGAAAGCGGTCGGCGCGGCGTTCGTGGCGCCCTTGCTCCCGATGAACCCGAGGGTCACCGAACCCCCGGCCGCGATGGTGTTGGTGTAGGACGCCGGGGTGACGGTCACCGCGCCACCGCTCTGTGCGGCGGTCCCACCCCACATGGTGGAGACGGTCTGCCCGTTGGCGAAGGCGAAGCCGAGTTTCCAGCCGGTGACCGCGGCGGCCGCGGTGTTGTGGATGACGATCTCGCCCTGGAAGCCGCCCTGCCACTCGCCGACCACCCGGTAGCCGACGGAGCAGCTCCCGGCGGGCGAGTTCGCCGTGGTGACGTTCACCGCCGCCGAACGGGCCGACCGGTTGCCGGCGGCGTCCCGGGCGTAGACCGCGAAGGAATAGGCCGTGTCGGCGCTCAGCCCGGTCACGGTCACCGAAGTGCCGGTGGCGGACGCGACCTTGGTCTCGGTGCCGCCGCCGATCCGCACCACGTCGTAGGCGGCGATGCCAACGTTGTCAGAGGACACCGTCCAGGACAGCGTGGCGGAGGTCGCCGTCACCGCGGAGGCGGTGGGGGTGCCGGGAGTGGTCGGGGCCTGGGTGTCGGTGGAGCCGCCACCGAAGATCGTGGCCTCCTTGGCGGTCTGGGCGATGCCGTTGGCGCCGTTGAAAACCCGCTGCCCCCACGACGTCAGCTGCGTCGGGTCGAAGTTCAGGACCATGTCGAGGATCGGATCGGTGTTACCACTCCAGGACCAGGCCAGATAGCCGATGTCGAGCTGCTCGGCGGTGGCCATCATGGTGTCCTCGTCCGGATCGCCCCACTGGTCGGCCGGCCCGCCGAACTCCCCGATCACGATGGGCAGTCGGGCACTCACGAAGGCGTTCAGGTAGTCGGTGATCTCGGCCGCGGTGTCGTAGACGCTGTACATGTGGATCGAGAAGACCAGGTTGCCGGTGGTGTCGGCCGCGTACACGGACTGGGCGTTGGCACGCATGACCTGCTGCCAGTCCTGGCCCCAGTTGGGCGCGTCCACCATGATCGTGTGCTCGAGGCCGGCACTCCGCAGCTTCTTGATCGCGGCGATGGTCGGGGCGGTCCAGCCGGCCGGATCGGTGTTGCCCCAGGGCTCGTTGCCGATGTTGACGATGATGTAGTTCTCCTGGCCGGCCAGGACGTTCTTCAGGCCGATCCAGTAGTCGGCGGCCTGGTCGAGGGTGCCGGCGGCGCCGTCCTCGCCGTAGCCGGTGGTGTCGTGCACCTCCAGGACGCAGATGAGCCGGTTGGCCTTGCACTGCGCGATGACATTTGCCACGTCCGAGGCGGTGTTGGCGGTCCAGCGGTGGCCGTCGGCGAGGACCACGCGGACGGTGTTGGCGCCCCGCGCCTTGATGTCGGCCAGCGAATCAAGCTCGTTCGGGTACCAGGTGTGGGCGTGGTTGACGCCGCGCATCACGAAGTCGTTGCCGTTGCTCTCGACCAGGCGGCCGTTGCTGATGTGCAGACCGGCGGCCTGGACGCCGGGCTCCTGGGCGGCCTGGGCCGCGCCGGGGCAGAGGGCGCCGAGCACCACCAGCCCGACGAGGGCCGCCAGCCGGGCCAGGAGGGTGCTCAGGGGGCTCTTTCTCGTTCTTCTCACTGCGGCTCCAGGGGGTGAGGCAGTCGAAGGTGGCGTGGGAGCGCTCCCACGCGCTCCCCATGGAAGCCAACCGTCAAGTACACGTCAAGATGCGCGACGGCAAAGGGAGCCGCCACGCCCTAGGGTTCCGAGCCTCGACCACCACATCTGGGAGGCATGTTGAGCACCCGACCCGTCGACCCCGGCTCCGCCAACGCCGAGGCCTGGCACGCCTACGGCGACCACCATCTGCGACGCGGCACCGCACTGCCGGAGCTGGAACGGTTCGACTGGGGCCCGCGGGACACCGGCCCGGGCGCCGAGCTCCTCGGCGAGCTCACCGGGCGGCGGATCCTGGACCTCGGCTGCGGCCCCGGCCGGCACGCGGCCCACCTCGTGCGGACGTACGGCGCCTCGGTGGACGCGGTCGACTCCTCCCCCACGCAGTACGCGCGTGCCCGCGCCCGCTACGACTCCCTGCCCGGCCTGCGCCTGATCAGGGCCGACGCCGTCGACCACCTCGGCGCGGCGGAACCGTACGACGTCGTCTACTCCGTCAACGCCGTGCCGTACATCGACCCCCGCAGGCTGCTGCCCGCCCTTGCCGCGGCCCTGCGGCCCGGCGGAACGCTGTGCTTCACCGTGCTGCACACCAACTCGCGCGGCGACGGCCCCTCCTCCGTCGTCGCGGCCCGGCCCGAGATCCTGCGGTTCGCCGGGGGCGGGGAGGCGACCGTGCGGATGTGGGTGCTGACCGAGGAGCTCTGGACGGACCTGCTCGGCGAGCACGGCCTGCGGGTCGAGGGCGTCGACGTCCTCGACACGCCGGAGGCTGGCAATCAGGCCTCCTACCGGCTCTTCCGCGTGACCCGTCCGGTCCGCGTCTCCTCCCGCCCGCGGAGCAGCCGCGCGCCCGTCCCGCACGCCGCGATCGGCGTCGGCGCCATCCTCCACGGACCCCGGGGACTGCTTCTCGGCCGGCACCGGCGCGGCACCTGGGAGCTGCCCGGCGGCACGGTGGAGCCCGGGGAGTCGCTCGCGGAGACGGTCGTGCGCGAACTCCGCGAGGAGACCGGTGTCGAGGCCAACCCCGCCGATGTCAGGCTGCTCGGCACTCTCCTCGACGACGTCGACGGCGTGGTGCGGATGACGGTGGCCACCCAGGTCACCGCCTGGCGGGGCGAGCCCCGCGACCAGCCCGGCGAACGGGTCGGCGACTGGCGCTGGTTCCCCCTGGACCGGCTCCCGCTCGGCCTCTTCGTGTGCAGCGCCCAGGGCCTGACCGCCTGGCGCCCGGACCTGCCGATCGACCACACACCGGCCCACTTCACGCCGTTCGCCGGATAGGAGCCGTGCGACCTCTCCAGGTCGCGGTGCAACCCCCTCGCAACCTTGCCTGTGCTGGACTCGGCGACCATGGACGAGGATTCCGCACGTGCCGTGTACGACGAGGTGCCGCGTGTCGAGCTCACGCCCGCGGCCGCCGAACTGCTGCGCCGGCTGCGCGAGGCGCACGGGCCGCTGATGTTCCATCAGTCGGGCGGCTGCTGCGACGGAAGCGCGCCGATGTGCTACCCGGAGGGTGAGTTCCGCACCGGCGGCTCGGACGTGCTGCTCGCCGAGCTGGACGTGCCGGGGGTAGGGGAGCCGGTGACCTTCTGGATGTCGAGGAGCCAGTACGAGGTGTGGGCCCACACCCGGCTGATCGTCGATGTCGTCGCGGGCCGGGGCAGCGGATTCTCGCTGGAGGCACCCGAGGGGGTGCGTTTCCTCATCCGTTCGCGTGTGGTCGGCGCCGAGTAGCCCCTCGGCTCACCGTCGTCTGGTGCACTTCCCCTGAGTTCTGGGACAGTCGACACGACCTCAGGGGTGAGCTGTGACGCACCGTCAAAGACGTTCCGGCGCAGGCGGATCGGTACTGGCACTTCTCGCGGCACTCGGCACGCTGGCCGGTGCGGCCCTGGTGGGGGCGGCACCGGCCGGCGCCGCGCAGGGGTGGACACAGCTCGCGGCGGGAGTGCGGTACGAGCAGTTCGACATCTCCGCGGCCGCCGGTCCGGCGCACGCCCATGTGCTCCGTGTGGACCTCGACGAACCGCGGGTGCGAGTGGAGCTGCTGTATCCGGGGGCGGTGGCCGCGCGGGCCACGGTGTCCGGGATGGCCGGCGCGCAGGGCGCTCTCGCGGGGGTGAACGGGGACTTCTTCAACATCTCCGAGACCCAGCACCCCGGCGTCGAGGCCACCGGCGCCAGTGTGGGCCCGGCGATCGCGCAGGGCCGTGCGCTCAAGGCCGCGGTGCCGAAAGGCCAGCGCTTCGGGCCCGCCCTGCCGCCCGGCACCGGTACGAAGGACGTGTTCGGCGTGGGCACCGACCGCCTTGCCCGCCTCGACGCCCTGGCGCTCGACGGGGAGGTGCGGACGCCCGCGGGGCAACTGCCGCTCGGCGGGCTGAACCAGTACGCGCTGCCCGTCGGTTCGGTCGGGGCGTTCACCCCGGACTGGGGCAGCGCGTCCCGGGTGCGGGCGACCTGCGGGACGGACACGGACCGGGCCGCCCCGTGCAGCACCGACACCCATGAGGTGACGGTCCGTGACGGACAGGTGGTCGCCGTCGCCGACACGCCGGGCAGCGGGCCGATCGCCGCCGGCACCACCGTGCTCGTGGGCCGGGAGGCGGGTGCGCAGCAGCTGCGGAAACTCTCGGTCGGCTCGGCGGTGACGGTGCAGCACCGACTGGTCGCGAGTTCGGCGAGAGTTGCGTACCGCTTCGCACTCGGCGGCTATCCGGTGCTCGTCGGCGGCCGCCCGCTGCCCGGACTCGACGACACGACGTCGGCCGTGCGCACGGCCGTGGGTGTCGCGGACGGTGGACGGCGGCTGTATCTGCTCGCGCTGGACGGTGCCCCGGACTATCGCCGGGGGCTGACGATGGCCGAAGTCGCCGACACCATGCGGACCTTGGGTTCGATCGACGCCTTCAGCCTGGACGGCGGCGGCTCCACGACCATGGCCGCCCGCATGCCGGGCACCGGCGCCGTCACCGCCCTCAACCACCCGTCGGGGGGCGCCGAACGGCCCGTACCGAACGGCATCGGGGTCTTCAGCGCGAGTTGAAGCCAGGGACTGCGGTCAGGGGCTGCGTTCAGGGGCGCAGACTGCCGACGATGTCGGCCGTCGCCGTGAGACCGCTGTGGATGGTGGGCGCGAAGCTCGTGCCGGCGAGACAGAAGCCGAGCAGCGTGCACACCAGTGCGTGGGAGACCTTGAGTCCGCCGCCGCGCACGAAAACCACCGCCAGGATGAGCAGCAGCACCAGTACCGAGATGGAAATCGCCATGGACAGCCTCCTCCGCCACGCCACTGAGTCTGTTTCGCGGCGTTCGGCCGCAAGTGTGGCGTAGCGGAGGGTTCGTCCGGGCGGCTGAAGTGTCCTCCGAACGAGTGGTGTCCGGGCCCGCGCGACGGCGCCTACCGGTGGGCGTCGAGGAACGCCTCCAGGCCAGCCAGGTCGTCGGTGTTGAGGTGGTCGACGCCGGCGGCGAGGAGCTCGGCCCACAGGGCGTCACGGGCGGGGCCGGCCAGGTCCGGGGTGGCCCAGAACCGCACCTTCTGGCCGCGCGCGTGGGCCTGCCGGACGATGCCGCGCAGCTTCTGCCGCTCGGCGTCGGGGAAGGCGCCCTCGCCGAGCCAGGTGAAGTTGAGGGTCCAGTTGTCGCTGATCAGCGGGATGAGGGAGGCGGGCGCCGCGGTGCCGAGGTCGGCGAGCCTGCCGTCGTAGAAGGCCCGGCGCACGGTCTGGGCCTCCATCGGAGCGCGGGCGGCCCGGTCACCGGAGATCACGGCGGTCACCGGGCCGGGGACGACCTTGCCGTGGACGCAGGTCGTGAACAGGTGCCGGTAGCGCCGCAGATGGCGGTCGAGTTCGAGGTAGGTCGAGGAGCCCTCGGTCTTGATGTCGACGAGCAGTTGGAGCGGGTGGCGGTCACCGCGGTACACGGAGCCGTGGTTGGCCTTGACGATCCTGGCCAGCGGGTCGAGGTAGAGGGACTCCAGGGTGCGTGCGGGGTCGAGGTCGTCCGCGGTGTGGCCGATGAGGAGCTGGTCGCCGACGAGGAAGATGTCGGCCTCGACGCTGCCGAAACGGTGGTCGAGGGCGTCGAGGAGGGGGCGCGGATGCTCGTAGTCGTTGTGGGCGTGGGCGCGCCACAGCGGACGGGGCCGGTGCTTGCGGCTGTCGGCCCAGGCACTGCCGACGGGCGGGGCGAGCGTCGCGGCGGCCGTGGCGCCGAGGGCGGTGAGGGCTCTGCGACGGGTGATGAGGGCCATGTTCTGCCTCCCTGTGGGGCGGGTCGGAACCACAGGGAGTATGGGGCCCATCGGCCGTCAAGAGACCTGTACGTGCCAGGAGTTGGCCGGACTGCCGTCGCCCGTTCACTCCTCGCGCGCGGGCGCGCGGAAAAGCCCGCCCCAGGTGGGGCGGGCTTCACCGGACAGGACTCAGGGCGCCCGGAGGTCGACGAGTTCGGCCAGCCGGGCGCGGTGCGCGCCCGCCGTGCCGTAGGCGATCGAGTCGGCCTTGGCCCGCTTCAGGTAGAGGTGGACCGGGTGCTCCCACGTCATGCCGATCCCGGCGTGGAGCTGGAGCGCCTCCTCGGCGGCGTGCACGGCGACGGACGCCGCGTAGGCCTGCGCGACGGCGACCGCCACGTCGGTGTCCTCGCCGGTGGTGAGCGCGTCGGCCGCGTTCCGCGCGGCGGCGCGGAGGTTGACGACCTCCAGCCACAGCTGGGCGAGCCGGTGCTTGAGCGCCTGGAAGCCGCCGACGGGCCGGTTGAACTGCTTGCGCTCCTTGAGGTAGCGCACCGTCTCGGTCAACGTCCAGTCGGCGAGGCCGAGTTGCTCGGAGGCGAGCAGTCCGGCCCCGGCCCGCAGGGCGCGGTGCACGGCGGCTTCTGCGTCGCCCAGCAGGCGGCCCGGCGCCCCGTCGAGGGTGACGGTCGCGAGCGGCCGGGTCAGGTCGAAGGGGATCTGCGGGGTGACGGTCGCGGCGGAGGCGTCCACCGCGTACAGCCCGCCGTCGTCCGCGGGCACCAGCAGCACGTCGGCCACCTGGGCGTCCGCGATCGTGGTCAACTCCCCGTGCAGGCCGCCGTCCTCATGGCGTACGACCTGGTAGGCGCCGCCCGGGGCGACGTTCAGCGCGACGGCGAGGGCGCCGGTCCTGCGTCCGGTCGCGAGCTCGGCGAGCAGGTCGTCGGCGTCGCAGGCGAGCAGGGCCTCGGTGGCGACGACCGCGCTGGTGAGGTACGGCACGGGAGCGACCGCGCGGCCCAACTCCTCCAGGACGACGGCGACTTCGCGGTGGGAGGCACCCTGGCCGCCCTTGTCCTCGGGGACCAGGAGTCCCGCGAGGCCCATGCCGTCCGTGAGGGCCTTCCAGGCCGCGAGGTCGTGCGGGGTGTCCGACTCGGTGCGGGTGATCACGCCCGGCGCGTCGCAGTGGTCGGCGAGCAGGTCCCGTACGGCGGCCCGCAGGGCCTCTTCCTCCTCCGAGTACAGCAGGTCGCTCATCGGGCCAGGTCCTTCCAGGCGACGTCCTTGTCGGTGCGCGGCTCGGCCGGGAGGCCCAGGACGCGTTCGGCGACGATGTTCAGCAGGACCTCGCTGGTCCCGCCCTCGATGCTGTTGCCCTTGGAGCGCAGGTAGCGGTAGCCGGCGTCGCGGCCGGTGAAGTCCACCAGCTCGGGGCGGCGCATGGTCCAGTCGTCGTACAACAGGCCCTCCTCGCCGCGCAGTTCCACCTCCAGGCCGCTGATCTCCTGGTTGAGGCGGGCGAAGGCGAGCTTCATGCCGGCGCCCTCGGGGCCGGGCTGTCCGGCGACGAGCTGCTGGCGCAGGCGCTCGGCGGTGAGGCGGGCGACCTCGGAGTCCACCCAGAGCCTCAGCAGCCGCTGGTGCAGGTCCTGGGTGCGCAGTTCGGGGCGTTCGCGCCAGGTCCTGGAGACCGGGCCGATCATGCCGCCCTCGCGGGGCAGGCGCATGCCTCCGATGGCGACGCGCTCGTTGTTCAGCGTGGTCTGCGCGACCCGCCAGCCGTCGCCGATCTCGCCGAGGCGGCGGTCGTCGGGGATGCGGACGTCGGTCAGGAAGACCTCGTTGAACTCGGCCTCACCCGTGATCTGCCGCAGCGGGCGGACGTCGACGCCGGGGTCGGTCATGTCGCAGACGAAGTAGGTGATGCCCGCATGCTTGGGCACGTCCGGGTCGGTGCGGGCGATGAGGATGGCCCAGCGGGAGTTGTGGGCGCCGGACGTCCACACCTTCTGCCCGTTGACGACCCAGTCGTCGCCTTCGCGTACCGCGCGTGTGCCGAGCGCGGCGAGGTCGGATCCGGCGCCGGGCTCGCTGAACAGCTGGCACCAGACCTCCTCCCCCACCCACAGGGGCCGCAGATAGCGCTGCTTCTGCTCCTCGGTGCCGTACTTGAGGATGGTCGGGGCGGCCATGCCGAGGCCGATGCCGTTGCGGCGCGGGTCGTTGTCGGGGGCGCCCGCGGCCTCCAGCTCGGCGTCCACGACGGCCTGGAGGGAGCGGGGCGCGTTCAGTCCGCCGAGGCCCTCCGGGTAGTGCACCCAGGCGAGTCCGGCGTCGAAGCGGGCCTTGAGGAAGTCCAGCCGGTCCGTGCTCGCGGGCGGATGCGCGGCCAGCAACTCGGTGGTGCGGCGCCTCAGTTCGGCTGCGTCGGTCATGCCTGTGCTCCCGTGGGTACGACGGCGATCCGGCCCGTGGTCACGCCGTCACCGAGGCGCTGCACGGCGTCCGCGGCCCCGGCGAGCGGCACCCGCTCGCTGATGAGCGGCTTGATCGCGCCCCGCGCGGCCAGTTCGGTGAGCTGCTCGTGGCAGTGCTGGACCAGCTTGGGGTTCTTGGTGTTGTACAGGCCCCAGTGCAGGCCGAGGATGGCATAGTTCTTCACCAGGGCGTGGTTGAGGCCGGGGCTCGGAATGGTCCCGCTCGCGAAGCCGACGACCACGATCCGTCCCTCGAAGGCGACGACCTTGGTCGACTGCGTGTAGGCCTCGCCGCCCACGGGGTCGTACACGACATCCGCGCCCCGGCCCCCGGTGGCCTCCTTCACGGCGGCGACGACGTCCTCGCTCCGCCGGTCGACCACCACGTCACAGCCCAGCTCGCGGGCCACGGCGGCCTTCTCGGCGCCGCCGACGACACCGATGACGGTGGCGCCGGCGGCCTTGCCGAGCTGCACGGCCGCGCTGCCGACCCCTCCGGCGGCGGCGTGGACCAGCAGCGTCTCTCCGGCCTCCAGGCGGGCGCGCCGGTGCAGACCGAACCAGCCCGTCTGGTAGCCGATGTGCAGCGCGGCGGCCTCGGCGTCGTCCAGCGAGTCCGGCGCGGGCAGCAGAGCGGCGGCGTCCGCGACGGCGTACTCGGCGAAACCGCCGTACGGGAGCGCGGGGTTGGCGATCACGCGCCGCCCGTCCTCGGTCTCGCCGCAGATCTCCACGCCCGGCGTGAAGGGCAGCGGCGGGCGGACCTGGTAGTGGCCGCGGCACATCAGCACGTCCGGGAAGTTGATGTTCGCGGCGCGCACCCTCAGCAGGACCTGGCCGTCGCCGGGCACGGGCTGCGCCACGTCCGCGAGGCGCATCACCTCGCTCGGCTCACCGTTCTCGTGCACTTGCCAAGCCTGCATGGGGGGCCTCCACGGGACTGCGTCGTCATGCCGGGGTCTGACCGGGGTCCTCCGCATACTAAGCGGTCGCTTGCCGATCAGGGAACAGTCCGCGGGGAAAGTGTCGGCAGGCACACCGGGGGCCGCGCAGCGGTTGCACGAGGCGGCGGGGCTGAACAGGGTGACAGGGACGAACCGGACGCCCGTGCCCCAGCGGGCGGTCCCCGGCGATCCCGGAAAGGACCCGCGCACATGACGGTCATCAACAGCCCGCTGCCGGAGAAGGAACGCGAGATCGCGGGGAACGCCCTGCAGGCGACCCTGGTGGATCTGCTCGACCTCTCCCTGGTCGCCAAGCAGGCGCACTGGAACCTGTACGGGCCGCGCTTCCGCTCCATCCACCTCCAGCTCGACGAGGTGGTCACCACGGCCCGCACCTACGCCGACACGGTGGCCGAGCGCGCCGCGGCGCTGGGCGTCAGCCCGGACGGCCGGGCCGCGACCGTCGCGGCCACCAGCGGGGTGCCGGAGTTCTCACCCGGCTGGACGAAGGACGTGGACGCCGTCGGGGCGCTGGTGCGGACCTTCTCCGCGGTCGTCGAGCGGATGCGGGAACGCATCGAGCAGACCGGCCCGGCGGACCCCGTGACCGAGGACCTGCTGATCGGCCTCACCGCCGACCTGGAGAAGCAGAGCTGGATGTTCCAGGCCGAGCACCGGGACTAGGTGTATTGCCCCGTGAGGTTGGGGACATACACCTAGGGCACCCCAGGACCGCCGTTCAGCGCTCCAGCCGGTGCGGATGGGCCGAGTAGACGCCCAGGATCCGTACCTCGGTGGAGAAGAAGCCCAGTTCGTGCAGCGCGAGGGCGACATGCGGCTCGTCGGGATGGCCCTCGACCTCGACGTAGAAGCGGCTGGCGTCGAGTCCCGCCCCCACCTGGTAGCTCTCGATCTTCGTGAGGTTCACCCCGCTGGTGGCGAATCCGCCGAGCGCCTTGAACAGGGCGCTCGGGATGTTGCGCACGGAGAAGAACAGGCTGGTCATCGTCGGCTCGCCCGTGTCGGGGCGCACGGCGGCCTCCCGGGACAGGACGACGAACCGGGTGGTGTTGTCGGGGTCGTCCTCGACCCCGGGGCGCAGCACGTCGAGGCCGTACAGCGCGGCCGCTGCGGGCGGGGCGAGCGCCGCGTGCCGCGGGTCGCCCAGTTCGGCCACCTCACGCGCCGCTCCGGCGGTGTCGTCGGTGACGAGAGTGCGCCAGCCGCCCTCCCGCAGCACCTTGCGGCACTGTCCGAGGGCGTGCACATGGCTGCGTACGCACTCCACCCGGTCCGGAGTCGCCCCGGGCACGCCCATCAGGTCGAAGCGGATCGCGAGGAAGTGCTCGGCGATGATGAACAGCCCCGACTCGGGCAGCAGGTGGTGCACGTCCGCCACCCGGCCCGCCGCGGAGTTGTCGACCGGGATCACGGCGACGTCGGCCGTGCCCAGCGTCACCGCGTCCAGCGCCTGCTCGAAACTCGTGCAGGGCTGTTCGTCGCACCCGGGGTACAGGGTGTGCGCGGCGGTCGCCGAGTTGGATCCGGGTTCACCTTGGTAAGCGACGGTCGTCACGGGGCTCGGTCTCTTGTCGTGGGGCGGCGGAAGCTCCGTAACGTACCAGGAACGCCCGGTCCGGGAGCCGGGTGTCCAGCGGCGCCCCCGCTCACGCCTTCCGGGGGCGCGCCCGGACGTGCATCCGCTCCCCCTGCGGCCCGAAGAGGCTGAGGAACTCCGCCGGGCCCTCCCCGGTCGAGCCGAACCAGTGCGGCACCCGGGTGTCGAACTCCGCCGCCTCCCCCGCCGTCAGCACCACGTCGTGTTCGGCCAGCACCACCCGCAGCCGGCCCGCCAGCACGTACAGCCACTCGTAGCCCTCGTGGGTGCGCAGTTCCGGCTCCTCGTCGCGGCGCGGCACCAGTACCTTGAAGGCCTGGAGGCCGCCGGGCTGCCGGGTGAGCGGCCAGAAGGTGCGCCCGTGCCGTTCGAGCGGCGCCGACCGCACCCGGGGGTCGCCGACCGGCGGGGCGCCGACCAGCTCGTCCAGCGGCACCTGGTGGGCCTGGGCGATCGGCAGCAGCAGCTCCAGGCTGGGCTTGCGCAGCCCGGACTCCAGCCGGGAGAGCGTGCTCACGGAGATGCCGGTGGTCTCCGAGAGGGCCGCAAGGGTCACCTCCCGGTCCTTGCGCAGCCGCCTGAGCCTCGGTCCCACTTCGGCGAGAACGTCGTCGGTACTCATACCGATATTGCAGAATCGGCAACTTCGTTTGTCAATCCCGCGTCCGCGGAGCGACCGTGTCGGCATGACCGAGACCTATGAAGTGATCGTTGTCGGAGGCGGCGCGGCAGGTCTGTCCGCCGCCCTGGTCCTGGGCCGGGCCCGGCGCCGCACCCTGCTCGTCGACGCGGGCGAGCCGCGCAACGCGCCCGCCGCGCACATGCAGGGCTTCCTCACCCGGGACGGCATGCCACCCGCCGAGTTCCTCGCGATCGGCCGCGAGGAGGTCAAGGGGTACGGCGTCGAGCTGGTCCGGGACCGGGTGACCGAGGTCGCGCCGGGCTTCGCCGTGACCCTGGCGGGCGGACGTGCGGTGCGGGCCCGTCGGCTGGTCCTCGCGACAGGCCTGGCCGACGAGCTGCCGGACGTGCCCGGCGTCGCCGAGCGCTTCGGCAGGGACGTCCTGCTCTGCCCGTACTGCCACGGCTGGGAGGTCCGCGACCAGGCTTTCGGCGTGCTCGCCACCAGCCCGCTCAGCGTGCACCAGGCGCTGATGGTCTCGCAGTGGTCGAAGGACGTGACCCTGTTCCTGCACACGGTCGACGAGTCCGAGCTCTCCGACGACGACCTGCGCAGGCTGGCCACGGCCGGCGTGCGGGTGGTGCCCGGCGAGGTCGCCGGGCTGGTGGTGAGCGACGACCGGCTGACCGCCGTACGGCTGGCGGACGGCACGGCGCACGCGCGCGAGGTCGTCTTCACCGCTCCCCGTGCCGTACCGCGCAACGGCCTGCTGGAGCGGCTGGGGGCCGAGTTCCAGGAGACGCCCTTCGGCAGCTACCCCGTGGTCGACGGGAACTGGCGGACGACCGTGCCGGGCGTGTACGCCGTCGGCAACGCGGCCGGTTTCGGCGAGCAGGTGATCAACGCGGCGAGCGCCGGTTACCGGGCGGCCGCCACGATCAACGGCGAGCTGCTGATGAGCGATCTCGACGCGGCCGCCGGGGTGTAGAGCGGCCTCCTCCGGTACACCCTGGAAGCATGTTGCTTGCCCGGCTGGCCCAGGTGTCCCAGGACGTCGCCGCGACCTCGGCACGCTCGAAGAAGATCGCGCTCCTCGCCGAGCTGTTCCGCGACGCCGAGGCGGACGACGTCCCGATCGTGATCCCGTACCTGGCGGGACGGCTCCCGCAGGGCCGGCTCGGCGTCGGCTGGAAGGTGCTGGGCCGCCCGGTCGCCCCGGCCGCCGAGCCGACCCTGACCGTGCGCGCGGTGGACGCCCTGCTGAGCGAGCTCGGCAAGGTGGCGGGCGCGGGTTCGCAGGCCGAACGCGCCCGGCTGGTCGGCGCGTTGATGGGCGCCGCCACCGAGGGCGAGCAGCGGTTCCTGCTGGGGCTCCTCACCGGAGAGGTACGGCAGGGCGCGCTGGACGCGGTGGCGGTCGAGGGCCTCGCCAGGGCGACCGGCGCGCCCCCGGCGGACGTACGCCGAGCCGTGATGCTCGCGGGCTCCCTCCAGACGGTGGCCGAGGCCCTGCTCACCGACGGCCCGCCCGCCCTGGAACGCTTCCGCCTGACGGTGGGCCGCCCGGTCCTGCCGATGCTGGCGCACAGCGCCTCCTCGGTGGCCGAGGCGGTCGGCAAGCTCGACAGCTGCGCGGTCGAGGAGAAGCTGGACGGCATCCGCGTCCAGCTCCACCGGGACGGCGACGTCGTACGGCTGTACACCCGCACCCTCGACGACATCACCGACCGGCTGCCCGAACTGACGGCCGCCGCGCTGGAGTTGCGGGGCGAGCGGTTCATCCTGGACGGGGAGGTCATCGCGTTCGACGAGGACGGGCGGCCGCGTTCGTTCCAGGAGACGGCCGGCCGGGTCGGCTCCCGGGTGGACGTGACGACGGCCGCCGAGGCGGTCCCCGTCTCCCCCGTCTTCTTCGACGTCCTGTCCGTCGACGACCGCGACCTCCTCGACCTGCCCTTCGCCGAACGGCACGCGGAGCTGGCCCGGTTGGTGCCCGAGCCGATGCGGGTGCGGCGGGCCCTGGTGTCGGGCCCCGAGGACGTCCACGAGGCCGAGGAGTTCCTCGCCGAGACCCTGAAGCGCGGTCACGAGGGCGTCGTGGTGAAATCCCTCGACGCCTCCTACAGCGCGGGCCGGCGCGGCGCGTCCTGGCTGAAGGTCAAACCCGTGCACACCCTCGACCTGGTGGTGCTGGCCGCCGAGTGGGGCCACGGCCGCCGCACCGGCAGGCTCTCCAACCTGCACCTCGGCGCCCGCACGGCCGACGGCGGCTACGCCATGCTCGGCAAGACCTTCAAGGGCATGACCGACGCGATGCTCGCCTGGCAGACCGAGCGCCTCCAGGAACTGGCCGTGGACAGCAGCGGTTACACGGTGACGGTACGGCCCGAACTCGTCGTCGAGATCGCCTACGACGGCCTCCAGCGGTCGACCCGCTACCCGGCCGGCGTCACCCTGCGCTTCGCCCGCGTGGTCCGCTACCGCGAGGACAAGAGTCCCGAGGACGCCGACACCGTGGAGACGCTGCTGGCCGCGCACCCCGAGGTGCGGCCATGAGGACGAGCGCCGGCCTGCTGTTGTTCCGGCACACCGAGGACGGCCTGGAGGTGTTGTTGGGCCATATGGGCGGCCCGTTCTTCGCGCGCCGGGACGCCGGGGCCTGGAGTGTGCCGAAGGGCGAGTACGAGCCCGGGGCGGAGTCGGCCTGGGACGCGGCCCGCCGCGAGTTCCGCGAGGAACTGGGCCTGGAGCCGCCCGACGGAACGGCCGTGGCGCTGGGTGAGGTCCGGCAGACGAACGGCAAGGTCGTCACGGCCTGGGCGATCGAGGCGGACCTCGATCCGGCGACCGTGGTGCCGGGGGTGTTCAGCATGGAGTGGCCGCCGAAGTCCGGCAGGACGCAGGAGTTCCCGGAACTGGACCGCGTCGCGTGGTTCGGCCTCGACCGGGCCCGGGCCGTGATCGTCAGGGCGCAGGCCGCGTTTCTCGACCGGCTGGCTGAGCACTCGCCCTGACGTCCACGCGTTGCGGCCGCCCCCGCCGCGCGGGAAGGTCGAAGCACAGTCAGCTCTTTTGGAGGTCGGTCATGCCCATCGCGACGGTGAACCCGGCGAACGGCGAGACGCTCAAGACGTACCAGGCCATGGGCGAGGAGGAGATCGAGCGCAGGCTCCAGCTCGCGGAGGCGACGTTCCGCACCTGGCGGACGACCTCCTTCGAGGAACGCGCCCGCCTCCTGAACCGGGCCGCGGGGCTGCTCG
This sequence comes from Streptomyces sp. RP5T, assembly GCF_003933965.1. Lineage (GTDB taxonomy): Bacteria > Actinomycetota > Actinomycetes > Streptomycetales > Streptomycetaceae > Streptomyces. The sequence goes on along the minus strand of NZ_RSAJ01000050.1, from coordinate 4,899 downwards.
ACGACATCCAGCAGGACATCGCCAAGGTCATGACGACCGAGATGGGCAAGCCGGTCAAGCAGGCCCGCGCCGAGGCCGCCAAGTGCGCCAAGGCCATGCGCTGGTACGCCGAGCACGCCGAGTCGCTGCTGGCCGACGAGGAGCCCGCCGAGGGCGACGTCAAGGACTCCGGCGCCTCGCGCGCCCTGGTCCGCTACCGCCCGCTCGGGCCCGTGCTCGCGGTGATGCCGTGGAACTTCCCGCTGTGGCAGGTCGTCCGCTTCGCCGCGCCCGCGCTCATGGCGGGCAACGTCGGCCTGCTCAAGCACGCCTCGAACGTGCCGCAGACCGCCCTGTTCCTGGAGGACCTCTTCCACCAGGCGGGCTACCCGGAGGGCTGCTTCCAGACCCTGCTCGTCGGATCCGGCGCGATCGACGAGATCCTGCGCGACGAACGCGTCAAGGCGGCCACGCTCACCGGCAGCGAGCCCGCGGGCCGGGCGGTCGCCGCCACCGCCGGGGACATGGTGAAGAAGACCGTGCTGGAACTGGGCGGCAGCGACCCGTACATCGTGATGCCGTCCGCGGACGTCGACCGGGCCGCCGAGATCGCGGTGACCGCGCGGGTGCAGAACAACGGGCAGTCCTGCATCGCCGCCAAGCGGTTCATCGTGCACACGGACGTCTACGACCGCTTCGCCGAGCGGTTCGTCGAGGGCATGAAGGCCCTCAAGGTCGGTGACCCGCTGGAGGAGGACACCGAGGTCGGACCGCTGTCCAGCGAGCAGGGGCGGGCCGACCTGGAGGAGCTGGTCGACGACGCCAGGCGCAGCGGGGCGAGCGTGCTGTGCGGCGGGCAGCGGCCGGAGGGACCCGGCTGGTACTACCCGCCGACCGTCATCGCCGACGTGACCCGCGAGATGCGCATCCACCGCGAGGAGACCTTCGGGCCGGTGGCCACGCTGTACCGGGCGGCCGACCTCGACGAGGCGGTGCTGATCGCCAACGACTCGGCGTTCGGGCTGAGTTCCAACGTCTGGACCCGGGACGAGGCCGAGGTCGACCGGTTCGTGCGGGACCTGGAGGCCGGCGGGGTCTTCGTCAACGGGATGACCGCCTCGCATCCGGCGCTCCCGTTCGGCGGGGTGAAACGGTCCGGCTACGGGCGTGAGCTGTCCGGGCACGGAATCAGGGAGTTCTGCAACATCACGACGGTTTGGCACGGAGCGTGACAGTTGCGCGGCTAACATCCCGGGTGTGAACCGCGAAGTGACTCTGCCTCTGATCGTCGACGACCGCGGGACCCTTCAGGTGGCCGCGGCCGATGTGAGCAAGCTGCTCCGCAGTCTCGGCGGGCGGTGGCTGCACCTGGTCGAGGCCGGTTCGGAGGGGCTGGACGAGGACACGGTCGCCGCGCTGACGATCGAGCTCGCGAAGCTCGCCGACCGGATCGACGTCGCGTGCATCGCGCACAGCAGCGGCGGGGCTCCGTAGCGGTCGCCGTACGTCGTCCGCGTGGCCGGTCGTGACCGGTCGCGCGGTTCCCGCGTTCGGAGCAGTCCGGCGCGAAGTCGTCCGCCGCCCGGGACATCGTGGACGGGACCAGTCTTCGGTTCCGGGACGGGACGGCGTGCGATGAGCGAAGAGACGATCACCGAGATCCTGCCCCCGATCCGGCACTGGCCGGCACTCGACCTGAAGGGCGCCGAGTTCGACCCGGTGCTGACCGAGCTGATGCGCGAGGGCCCCGTCACCCGGATCCAGCTGCCCCACGGCGAGGGCTGGGCCTGGCTGGTCACCCGGTACGCGGATGTGCGCGCGGTGGCCGACGATCCGCGCCTGAGCCGTGCCGCGGTCCTGGACGAGCAGGTCACCCGGCTCGCCCCGCACTTCGTCCCGCGGCCCGGCGCGGTCGGCCTCCTCGACCCGCCGGAGCACACCCGGCTGCGCCGTTCAGTGGCCGCGGCGTTCACCCCGGAGGGCGTGCGGCGGGTACGGGAGAAGTCCCGCCGGATGCTCGACGAGCTGGTCGACGAGCTGCTCCAGGACGGTCCCCCCGCCGACCTCACCGCGGCGGTGCTCACCCCGTTCGCCGATGCCGTGATCTGCGAGCTGACGGGCGTGCCGGCCGCGGACCGGCACGGCATGCGGATCTGGGCCCGGCTGGTCCTGTCCTCCTCGCACGGCGCGACGGCGGGCGAGCGGGCCAGGAACGAGATGGGCGCCTACTTCTGTGACCTCATCGGGCTCAGGGAGGGCGCCACCGGTACGGACGTGGCCTCCCTGCTCGGGGCCGCCGTGGGCCGCGGCGAGGTGACGCTGGAGGAGGCCGCCGGGTACGCCGTGGCGCTCCAGCTCGGCGGCGAGGCGTTGACGGACCACGGCGGGCAGCTGCTGCATCTGCTGCTGACCCGCCCCGACCTGACCGAACGGCTGCGCGCCGAGCCGGAGATCCGCCCGCGGGCCGTCGAGGAGCTGCTGCGCTGCGTGCCGCACCGCAACGCGGTCGGCCTGGCGCGGATCGCCCTGGAGGACGTCGGGGTCGCCGGTGTGCGGATCCGGGCGGGCGACGCGATCTACGTGTCGTACCTGGCCGCGAACCGCGACCCCGAGGTCTTCCCGTACCCCGAGACGATCGACTTCGACCGCGCCACCGGCCAGCACCTCGCTTTCGGTTCCGGCCCGCACTCCTGCCCGGGCGCGACGCCGTCCCGTATGGCGGTCGAGCTGCTGGTCGAGACACTGCTCGACCGGGTGCCCGGGCTGCGGCACGCGGTGCCGCCGGAGCGGGTGCCCTTCAAGAAGGGCACGTGGCTCCGCGGCCCGGAGTCGCTCCCGGTGACGTGGTGACGGCTCCGAAGGGCTCGTGGTTCTCCGGAGCCGCCCGTCCTAACGGATGGGCATCCCCGACAGCGTCCGCGCGATGACCAGTCGCTGGATCTCGCTCGTGCCCTCGAAGATGGTGTAGATCGCGGCGTCCCGGTGCATCCGCTCCACCGGGTACTCCCGGGTGTAGCCGTTGCCGCCCAGGATCTGGACCGCCTGCGCGGTGACCTTCTTCGCCGTCTCGCTCGCGAAGAGCTTCGACATCGAGCCCTCGGCGGCGGTGAACTGCTTGCCGTTGATCGCCATCCAGGAGGCGCGCCAGACCAGGAGGCGGGCCGCGTCGATGGAGGTGCGCATGTCCGCGAGCTGGAACGCCACGCCCTGGTTGTCGATGATCGGCCGGCCGAACTGCTCACGGGTCTTGGCGTAGTCGAGGGCGACCTCGTAGGCGGCACGGGCGGTGCCGACGGCCATGGCGCCCACGGCGGGCCGCGACGCCTCGAAGGTGGCCATCGCCGCGTTCTTGACGCGCTCGCCGCCGGTCTTCGCGCGCTCGCGGGCCCGGGCGAGGCGGTGGTCGAGCTTCTCCTTGCCGCCGAGGAGGCAGGAGCCGGGCACCCGCACGTCCTCCAGGACGACCTCGGCGGTGTGCGAGGCGCGGATGCCGTGCTTCTTGAACTTCTGGCCCTGGGACAGGCCCGGCGTGTTCGGCGGCACGATGAAGGAGGCGTGGCCCTTGGAGCCGAGCTCCGGGTCGACGACCGCGACGACGACGTGGACGTTGGCGATGCCGCCGTTGGTCGCCCAGGTCTTCGTGCCGTTGAGCACCCACTCGTCCTTGGCCTCGTCGTACACGGCACGCGTGCGCATGGAGGCCACGTCGGAACCGGCGTCGGGCTCGGACGAGCAGAACGCGGCGACCTTGACGTCGTTCGCGTCGCCGTACATCTGGGGGATCCAGGTGCCGATCTGCTCCTCGGTCCCGTTGGCGAGAACGCCCACGGCGGCGAGGCCGGTGCCTACGATCGACAGGGCGATGCCCGCGTCGCCCCAGAACAGCTCCTCCATCGCCATGGGGATACCGAGCCCGGTGGGGTCGAAGTACTGCTGGGCGTAGAAGTCGAGGGAGTAGATGCCTACCTTCGCGGCCTCCTGGATGACCGGCCAGGGAGTCTCCTCACGCTCGTCCCATTCGGCGGCCGCGGGGCGGATGACGTCGGCGGCGAAGCCGTGCAGCCAGTCCCGGACCTCCTTCTGTTCGTCGTTGAGCTCCATGGTGAACTCGGCCATGTCCCCTCCAGCGGCGACGCACGTGCATGTTACTTGCGGTAACCCGAGTCTGTTACCCACGGGTAGGAAAAGTCAACTCCCGCTGACCGGTCAGCAGCCTGTTCGATGCCCATCAGCTGCCGAGTGTTAGTTTGCGCAGGCGTTACCGATTCAGCACGGGTGGGGAGAGCACATGGACACCACACAGCGGACCGATCAGCAGCGGTCCGCCGACCGCCGGCGGCGCGAGCTGCTGGAGGCCGCGGACAGGGTGGTGCTGCGCGACGGGCCGCAGGCCTCGATGAACGCGATCGCCGCGGAGGCGGGTATCACCAAGCCGATCCTGTACCGGCACTTCGGTGACAAGGGTGGACTCTACGCCGCTCTCGCCAAGCGGCACACCGACGCCCTGCTGGACTCGCTGCGCGCGGCGCTGGACGCCCCGGCGGACCGGCGCGAGCGGGTCGAGGCGACCCTGGACACCTATCTCGCGGCCATCGAGGCCCGGCCACAGGTCTACCGGTTCCTGATGCACCCCGCCGAGGCGGGCCAGACCGGGGACCAGGGCTTCGACGTCGGTAAGCATTCCGCGCCCCTGCTGCGGAGGATGGGTGAAGAGTTGGGGCAGGTCATCGAGGACCGGCTGGACCTCGGGCCCGGCAGCCAGCTGCTGTCCCGGGTGTGGGGGCACGGGATCGTCGGGATGATGTACGCGGCGGGTGACTGGTGGCTGGGGGAACGGCCGTGTTCCCGGGCGGAGTTGGTGCGGAGCATGGCTGACCTGCTGTGGGGGCGGCTTGCTGCGGCGGGGGACAAGGTGGGAGG
>NZ_RSAJ01000509.1 GCF_003933965.1 Streptomyces sp. RP5T | reverse complement strand
TGATCGGCCAGCTCTACCACTGCCTGCAGACCCGGCAGCACTTCGACGAACAGCATGCCTTCACCTCCTCCTCGGCGGATCTGGCCGTAGCGGCTTGACTTCTTAGGCACGTGAGATGTCTTTCAGCAGGTCGAGGGCGTTGCCCCCGGCGATCGCGGCCCGCTCGGCCGGGGGCAGGCCGGCCGCGTCCAGGCGGGCCAGCGGGTCGGTCACGCCCATGTCGAAAGGGTGGTCCGTGCCGAGCACGACCCGGTCGGCGCCCACCTCCTCGACCAGATGGCGCAGGGCGCGCGGGGTGTACACCAGCGCGTCGAACCACATGCGGCGCAGGTAGGCGCTCGGGGGCTCGGCGCAGCCGCGGGCGTCCTCGCGCACCCGCCAGGCGTGGTCGGAGCGCCCTGCATACGTCGGCAGGTAGCCGCCGCCGTGCGCGGCCACCAGCTTCAGGCCGGGGAACCGGTCCAGGACGCCGGTGAAGATCAGGTGCGAGAGCGCCACCGTCGTCTCCACCGGCTGCCCGACCGTGTTGCCGAGGTAGCGGGTCGCCAGCCGCTCGCCCAGCGAGCAGCCCCACGGGTGGACGAAGACCACCGCACCCAGTTCCTCGGCTTTCTCCCACACCGGGTCGTGCGCCGGGTCGGCCAGCTCCCGGCCGTCGACGGTCGTGGAGACGCTGACCCCGTACAGGCCGAGCCCGGTGACCGCCCACTCCAGCAGCTCCACCGCGAGGGCGGGGTGCTGGAGCGGCAGGGTGCCTAGCCCGTACAGCCGCTCCGGGGCCTCGGCGCAGTGCGCGGCGACCGTCTCGCCGACCGTGCGGGCGAGCCGGCCGGCGAGGTCCTCGTCCGCCCAGTAGTGGTGCATCGGCATCGGGCCGACCACCTGGATGTCGACGCCCATCGCGTCCAGGTCCGCGAGCCGCTCCGGGACGCTGGTCAGCTTCCCGGCCAGCCGGTGGAGCTGCGCGCGGTTGACGGACAGCGACTCGGGGGAGTGGGCGCGCTGCTCGGCCGCCAGTTCGGCGGCGAACCCCGGCGTGCCCGCGACCAGGGCGTCGGCGGCCGGGACGGCCAGGTGGCCGTGGAAGTCGACGACCGGCGTGCTCATGCGGCCGCCGTCAGGGACTGCAGCGTCTCCGACATGATCCGCGCCGGGTCGGCGCCCGGCGTGGCCGGGTCGATCTCCCACTCGGCCAGCCGCAGGGAGTTCTCCAGCACCATCCGAACCCGCGGCAGCCGCCGCGCCATGAACTCGTCCAGGGCCCGCTCCACCGGCAGCTCCCCGGTGACCAGGGTGGCCAGCAGCACCGCGTCCTCCATGCACATGGCGGCTCCCTGCGCTATCAGCGGCGGGCAGGCGTGCGCGGCGTCCCCGACGACCATCGCCCGGCCGCGGTGCCACGCCTCGTCGACCAGCACCGCCTCGATCCAGCGGTAGTCCACCGCCGTGTCGTCCGGCAGCGAGGCGATGATCTCGCCCCACATGCCGCCGTATCCGGCGCCGCGCTCGCGCAGCAGCGACAGCGGGGCGCGCGGCCCGATCAGCGACGCGTCGAGGTTCTCGTCGAGGAGGTAGGCGTAGCAGCGGTCGGCGGAGATCGGGCTGTAGCCGGCCTTGAAGCGAGGACCGCCGTAGTACACCTCGGCGCAGTCCATCCCGGCGGGCCGCTCGGCGACCACCCGGAAGATCGACATGCCGACCGGGTGCGGCCGCTGGGAGAGGCCGATGAGCGCGCGCATCGACGAGTTGATGCCGTCGGCGCCGACCACGAGGTCGTAGCGGCCGGTGGAGCCGTCGGTGAAGGACACGTCCGCGTGTCCGGGCGACTGCTGCAGCCGGTCGACGCTCAGTCCGAGACGGACCCGCACGCCCTGCGCGTACACCGCGTCGCACAGCGCGTCCTGCAGGTCCGAGCGCAGCGCGCCCGCCGTGGACGGCAGGTCCGGGCCGCCGGTGTGCGGGGTCGGCAGCTCGCTGATCAGGCTGCCGTCCGCGCGGCGCAGCCGCATGATGTCGAACGGTACGGCCCGCCGCAGCACCCGTTCCAGCACGCCCACCGAGCGCAGCGCCTTCAGCGCGTTGCCCTGGACGGTGATGCCGTGGCCCACACCGAACCACTGGGGGGAGATCTCGACGAGTTCGACGTCGGCGCCGCGCTGGGCGAGTGCCAGCGACAGCACGCTTCCGGTGATGCCGCCGCCGACGACGAGCACCTTCTGTACGGGCATGGGTGATCCTTGCGAACGTAGAAGAGGAGGGGGTCAGCCGGAGAAGCGCGCGCCGAGTTCGTGGTAGTGCTCCACGGCCGGCGGCGCGGCGAAGAACGGGCCGACCAGGGCCCGCCAGCGTGCGAAGCGCTCCGATTCCCGGAAGCCGACTGTGTGCGCTTCGACCGACTCCCAGCCGACCAGGAGCAAGAAGGTCCGCGGCCGCTCCTCGCACCTGTGCAACTCGGCCCAGCGGAACCCGTCGGCCTCGGCGAGCACCTCGCGCGCCGTGCCGAAGACCTCCTGGAACTCGTCTTCCCGGCCGGCCTCGACGGTCAGCTCGGCATGCTCGACGACCACGTGTTTCTCCTCATGACGGTGGGTGCTCCGAGACTGCTCGGGCGATCGATGCAGGGTCAACGGATCGAGGCATCGGCAAGGGGGACGTCATGCATCCCGTACGGCGATGGAGGCGCGGTTCAGCCGCCGGGAGGGCCGCCGATGGCAGCCATCGCGAACGGCCATTTCCGCCGCCCGGCCCGGCTGCCTAGCGTCAGGGGCGATCCCCACCCCGACGAGGAGAGCCGCCCGTGCCCGATCCACTCACCCCTGCCGGACCGTTCGCGCTCGGCACGTTCCGCAGCAGCGCAGGCGTCGCCTTCCCCGGCCTGGTCACCGGGGCCCGCGTACGCGACCTGTCCGACCTGGTGCCGTCCGTGCGCGCCCTGGTCGAGGACTGGGACGCCTGGCTGCCCCGGCTCGACGAACTCGCCCGGTCCGCCGACGGCGCCTGGCACGACCTCGCGGCCCTGCGCGTGCTGCCCCCGCTCGAGCCGGGCCAGATCCTGCAGAGCGGTGCCAACTACCGCAAACACGTGGTCGATCTGGTCGCCGCCGAGAAGGAGAGCGTGCACGGCGCCACCCCCGAGGAGGCCCGCGCCGACGCCGAGAAGATGATGGACGAGCGCATCCGCAGCGGAGTGCCGTACGTCTTCCTCGGCTCGACGCGCGCGATGTGCGGCCCCTACGACGACATCGTGCTGCCCGCGCTCGGCGAGCAGCACGACTGGGAGCTCGAACTCGCCCTGGTCATCGGCAGGAAGGGCCGTGACATCCCGGCCGGGAAGGCGATGTCGTACGTCGCCGGCTACACCATCTGCAACGACCTCACCACCCGCGACCGCCTGTACCGGCCCGACCTGAAGGCCATCGGCACCGACTGGTTCACCGCCAAGAACGCCGACACCTTCCTGCCCACCGGCCCCTTCCTGGTGCCGGCCGCGTTCGCCGGCGAACCGGACGACCTGCGCATCACCCTGCGGCACAACGGAGTCGTCCGGCAGGACGAGTCCACCAAGGACATGATCTTCGACATCCCGCGGCTCATCGCGTACGTCTCCACGACCACCACCCTGCACCCCGGCGACCTGCTGCTCACCGGCTCCCCGGCGGGCAACGGCGCGCACTGGGGCGTCTTCCTGAAGCCGGGCGACGTCCTGGAGGCGGAGATCACCGGCCTGGGCCACCAGCGCAACACCGTCAGGAGCCACCCATGAGTTTCCAGCCCATCACCCACCTGCGCCATGTCGACCTGGCCGTCCCGGACTTCGACGCCCAGCGCGCCTTCTACGGCACCACCTGGGGCCTGACCGAGATCGCCAACGACAGCGGCCTCGCCTTCTTCGCCGCCGAGGGCAGCCCCGAGCAGTACGTCGTACGGATCCGCCAGGACGAACGCAAGCGCATGGATCTGGTCGCCTTCGGCGCGGTGTCGCCCGCGGCGGTGGACGAACTCGCGCTGCGCCTCAGCCGGGCCGGGGTCCGGATCGTCCACGAGCCGAAGCCGCTGGACACCCCCGGCGGCGGCTACGGTCTGCGCTTCTTCGACCCGGACGGCCGGGTCGTGGAGGTCTCCGCGGACGTCGCCGACCGCGCCCACCGCAGGATCGAGGAGCGGGAGGCGGTCCCCGTGCGCCTGTCGCACTGCGTCGTCAACTCCCAGGACCCGGCCGGTCTGCGCGACTTCTACGTCGAGCACCTCGGCTTCCGGCTCACCGACACCCTGTACTCCACGCACATGGGCGACCTCATGTACTTCCTGCGGTGCAGTCCGCTGCACCATTCCTTCGCCATCGCCCGCGGCCCCCATGTGTCGTTGCACCACGCCTCGTTCGAGATGCGGGGAGTGGAGGAGTACATGCGCGGCACCGGGCGCGCGCTGCGTGCCGGCACCCGGCTGACCTGGGGCCCGGGCCGGCACCTCGCGGGAGACAACACCTTCTCCTACTTCCACGACCCGCACGGCAACACGGTGGAGTACACCACCGAACTCGCCGTCCTCGAAGAGGACCTGTGGCATCCAGGCCGCCACGACGTCGACGACCCGATGACCCAGGACCAGTGGGGCACCGCCGACCCGATGAGCGAGTCGGTCGCCAAGGAGCAGTTCAACGACCCGGACGTGCTGTTCGAAGCGCCGCCCGTCTGACTCCCTTCCCACGCCCACCAGAAAGGCCCCAGTCGTGTCAGAGATCCTGAAGCACGCCGTCCCCAAGGCGGAGGTCGCCGCCTCCCTCGACCAGGTGCGCGAGACCGTCGCCGGCGTCATCGCGGACATCCGCGAGCGCGGTGACGACGCCGTACGCGCGTACTCCGAGAAGTTCGACAAGTGGAGCCCGGAATCCTTCCGGCTGAGCGAGGAGGAGGTCGAGAAGATCGTCGCGTCGGTGCCGCAGCAGGTCATCGACGACATCCGGTTCGTGCAGGATCAGGTCCGCACCTTCGCCCGCCACCAGCTCGACTCCCTGAAGGAGTTCGAGGTGGAGACGCTGCCCGGCGTGCGGCTCGGGCAGAAGCACGTTCCCGTGCAGGCGGCGGGCGCCTACGTCCCCGGCGGCCGCTACCCGCTCACCGCCTCCGCCCACATGACCATCGTCACCGCCAAGGTCGCGGGCGTCCCGCGAGTGGTCGCCTGTACGCCTCCCATCCGCGGGGAGATACCGGCCGCCACCGTCGCCGCCATGCACCTCGCCGGCGCGGACGAGATCTGGCTGCTCGGCGGGGTCCAGGCGGTCGCCGCGATGGCCGTCGGCACCGACACCATGCAGCCGGTCAACCTGATCGCCGGGCCCGGCAACGCCTACGTCGCCGAGGCCAAGCGGCAGCTGTTCGGCGAGATCGGTATCGACCTGTTCGCCGGCCCGACCGAAATCCTGGTCCTCGCCGACGAGCACGCCGACCCGTTCGTGTGCGCCGTCGACCTGCTCTCCCAGGCCGAGCACGGCCCCGACTCCCCGGCCGTACTGATCACCACCTCCCGCGAGGTCGCCCAGAAGACGATCGCCGAGGTCGAGCGGCTGCTGCCGGGCCTGCCCACCCGTGACTTCGCCGAGCCCGCCTGGCGCGACCACGGCCAGGTGCACGTCGTCGACTCGCTCGACGAGATGTACGCGCTGGCCGACGAGTTCGCCTTCGAGCACGTCGAGGTGCTGACCCGCTGGCCGCGCGAGGCGCTGGAGCGGATGACCCAGTACGGCGCCCTGTTCCTCGGCGAGGGCACCTGCGTGTCCTTCGGCGACAAGGTCATCGGCACCAACCACGTGCTGCCGACCCGCGGCGCCGCCCGCTACACCGGCGGCCTGTGGGTGGGCAAGTACCTGAAGACGGTGACCTACCAGGAGGTCACCGACACCGCCTCGCAGGCCCTGCTCGGCCGGGTGTGCGGGCGGGCCTCCCGGGTGGAGCTGTTCGAGGGGCACGCCCGCTCCGGCGACGTACGGGCCGCGCGGGCCGCCGGGGACGAGCTGCCCTGGAACACCGCATGACCCTGCGGGGGCGAACCGCACTGGTGACGGGCGGGGGAGGGC
>NZ_RSAJ01000508.1 GCF_003933965.1 Streptomyces sp. RP5T | reverse complement strand
CCCCCCACTCCCCCGATGAAAGGCTCCCGCCATGCAACGCCTGGCTTTGCGCTGCGCTCTTTCCCTCTCCCTCGGCCTCACCGCCCTGGGCACACTCGCGGCCCCCTCCGCCTCGGCCGCGACCGGCACGATCACCGGCCTGGCCGGCAAGTGCCTCGACGTGGCCGGTGCGAGTTCGGCCGACGGCACGGCCGTACAGATCTACGACTGCAACGGCACCGCCGCCCAGCAGTGGACGGTCGGTTCCGACGGAACCATCCGGGCGCTCGGCAAGTGCCTTGACGTCACCGGCAGTTCGACGGCCAACGGCGCCCAGCTCCAGCTCTGGACCTGCACTGGCGGCGCCAACCAGAAGTGGAGCGTCAGCGCCGCGCGCGACATCGTCAACCCGGCCGCCGACAAGTGCCTGGACGTCACCGGCAACACCTCCGCCAACGGCACCCGCACCCAGATCTGGACCTGCACCGGAGCCGCCAACCAGAAGTGGAACGCGCCCGCCGCCGACGGCGGTACGACGCCGCCGAGCTCCGCGCCGATGGCCGTGGCGCCGTACCTCTACAACGGCTGGGGCAATCCGCCCAGCCCTACGACTGTCATGAATGCAACAGGCGTGAAGTGGTTCACGCTGGCGTTCGTCCTCAGCAACGGTTACTGCAACCCGCAGTGGGACGGCGGCCGGGCGCTGACAGGAGGAGTCGACCAGCAGACGATCAACACCGTGCGTGCCAACGGCGGTGACGTCGTCCCGTCCTTCGGCGGCTACAGCGGCAACAAGCTGGAGAGTTCGTGCTCCAGCGCCGGCGAGCTGGCGGCGGCCTACCAGAAGGTCATCAACGCCTACTCGTTGAAGGCGATCGACATCGACCTAGAGGCCGACGCGTACAGCAACGGCACCGTGCAGCAGCGGACCGTGGACGCCCTCAAGACCGTCAAGGCCAACAACCCGGGCATCAAGGTGTACGTCACCATCGGCACCGGGCAGAGCGGTCCCGACACGAGTCTGATCAACCGGGCGGCGGCGTCGGGACTGACCGTGGACGCCTGGACGATCATGCCGTTCGACTTCGGCGGGGCCGGGCAGAACATGGGCACCCTCACCCAGAGGGCGGCCGAAGGGCTGAAGACAGCGCTGAAGAACACGTACGGCTACAGCGACGACGCGGCCTACCGGCACATGGGCATCTCGTCGATGAACGGCATCACCGACGACAACGAGACCGTCACCACCGCCGACTTCCAGACCATCCTCAGCTACGCGCAGGCCCACCACCTGGCGCGGTTGACGTTCTGGTCGGCGAACCGTGACCGGCCCTGCCCGGGTGCCTACCCGAACGACGACACCTGCTCGGGCGTGAGCCAGACCAACTGGCAGTTCACCAGCATCTTCGCCCGGTACACCGGCTGACGGGCGCCCTCCACGCACGACCGGACATCGGCGAGCCGTCCGACCATGGCAGCCGTCCGCCCTGGAGCAACTGACCGTAGACCACACGGAAAGGCTCGACCAGAAGATGAGCATCGCCCGATCCGGCACCACCCGCGCACTGCTGCGGATCCTGCTCCTGCTGGCCACACTGCTGGGCCTCGCGGCCGTCCCGCCTCTCGCGCAGGCGTCCTCCGCCGCGGCCCCGTTCAAGGTCCTCGCCCTCTACAGCGGCACCTACGACGCGGCCCACATCGACTTCGACAAGGAGGCGAACGCCTGGTTCCCGCAGCAGGCGGCTGCCAACGGCTTCACCTACACGGCCAGCACCGACTGGGACCTGCTCGCCAACGGCGGAGTCAACGCCTACCAGGTCGTGCTGTTCCTCGACGATCTGCCGCAGACGTCCGCCCAACGCACCGGGTTCGAGGCGTACATGAGGGGCGGAGGCGGCTTCATGGGCTTCCATGTCTCGGCGTTCACGACCGACGCGGCGAGCTGGTCCTGGTACCACAACACATTCCTCGGCTCGGGCAACTTCGCGTCCAACACGTGGGGGCCCACCGCGGTGACCCTGAAGGTGGAGGACCACACGAACCCGGCCACCGTGAACCTGCCGGCCACCTTCACCTCGTCCGTCAGCGAGTGGTACAGCTGGTCCAAGGACCTGCGACAGAACCCGGACATCAAGATCCTGGCATCGATCGACCCGAGCAGCTTCCCGGTCGGCACGGACCCCAACCAGTCCTGGTACAGCGGCTATTACCCGATCCTGTGGACCAACTCGAAGTACCGGATGCTGTACGCGAACTTCGGCCACAACGCCATGAACTACACGACCAACACGCGGCTCTCGTCGACGTTCGCGAGCGCCACCCAGAACCGGTTCCTGCTGGACGGACTCAAGTGGCTGGGCGGGGGCGGCACCACGACCCCGCCGACCGGTGACCAGATCTCCGAGACCGCCTGGTACTCCGTGCAGAACAGCGGCAACGGCACGTGCGTGGACGCCCGTTCGGCGGCCACCGCGAACGGTACGGCGATCCAGCAGTACGCCTGCAACGGCACGACGGCACAGCAGTACCAGTTCCGCGGCACCGACGGCGGGTACATGCAGATCACCGCCCGCGGCAACCCGGCTCAGGTCATCGACGTGACCGACCGCTCGACGGCGGACAATGCGCCGTTGCAGCTGTGGGCCTACTCCGGCGGCACGAATCAGCAATGGCAGCCGGTGCGGGCGACAAACGGGCGCTATCACTTCGTCGCCCGGCACAGCGGCAAGTGCCTGACGGCCGCCGCAGCGGCGAAGAACAGCGTCCAGCTCACCCAACGGACCTGCGACGGTTCGGCCGCGCAGGACTTCCAGCTCACCGCCCAGTCCTGAGCCGGCGCGCGGCCACGCCAAGAGGCCTTGCGTGTGGCCGTGTCAGGGAGTCGAGGCGGCGGGTGCGCTCCCTGCATCCGCCGCCGGACGTGACAGTCGCGCACTATTCGCCAGCAACGCCGTCGATGGCCTCGCGGAGAAGATCGGCATGGCCGACGTGACGGGCGTACTCCTCGATCACGTGCTCAAGGACGAACCGCACATCGGTGTCACCGAACTCCGGGTTCGGGACGATGCGTGTGACGTCAGCGGTCACTTTCGCGAACGTCTGCCGCGACTCGTCGCACGCCTTGAGGTAGTCCTCGTAGACCTCCCTGGCCGGCGTGGCGTCCGACTCGTCGTACCACTCGCCCCCGTCAGCGGTGACGTAGGTCCGATAGGGAAAGAAGTGCGGCGTCGTGCCGGCCAGCGTCCGCTGGAACCAGGCACGCTCAACCCCCTGCAGATGGCGCATGAGCCCCAGCAGGGTCAACGCCGACGACCGCACAGGACGCAGCCGCAGTTGTGCCTCCGACAGCCCCTCGCACTTCCACAAGAAGGTCGCTCGGTGGTAGTCGAGATTCGAGGCGATCACCTCCAGCCACGGGCCCGAAGTAACGCGCTCAGGTCGGACGACCTTCTGCACCACGATGCCGCTCACGCTGGGTCTCCTCACCGGTCATCAAGCTCCGTCGACGTCGAACGCGCCCACGATCCGAGGACCGACCGGTGCCTCCAGCGGCCTCTCATGAGCACGTCCGCCCCAGAAGACCTCTCTTCGTGTCGGAACTCATCGCTCGATGCCGCCGGCCCGATCAGCCGCGGGCCGAACCTGTCGCGGATCCGGTCGGTGCCGACGGCCCGGCACCGAGTGCGTGGACGTGCCGGGCGGCCCGCAGACCGAGAACTTCCTGGCCAAGGACCTCCCCGCCGACCTGAAGCCGCACTACCGGGTCAAGGACGACCCGACGACTGGCAACCTCTTCCGCAGCGGCCCCGGCCGCATCGACCGGATCAACGGACAAGGAAATGGCCGCTTACGCGCGGAGCAGCCGCCCGGTGATCTCCCGGTACTCCCTCAGCGCCAGCCTGAGTGCGGTGGACTGGGTCTCGGCATCCTGGTCCTGCCAGCCCTCGCGCAGGCCGCGCCGCCGTTCCGCGAGCGCCTTCACCAGCGCGTCGGCCGCTGCGTCGAAGGCGGCCTCGGCCTCCTCCAGCGCCTCACGCGGGGTGTCCGCGAAGTGGTTGACGGCGTGCCCGAGGTGCCGGACGATCTTGTCCCGCTCGTCGGCCGGGATCAGCGGTTCGGGACCCTGGGTGCGGCGCGCCGCGAGGCCCGAGGACCGGTCGTCGGGCTGCTGGGCGCGTGTCTGGTCGTACATCGTCGTGTGCACCGTTTTCGTCGCGATGGAGGCACCGTCCGAAAGCGCCCTTCGCCTTCTCGACGGCCGCTCAGGGCCGCCGGAAGCCCGGTCGACCCTGCCGTTCACGGTCCTGCGCCGTGTGGTCAGTCAACGTCCGCCGACCATCCGTGTCAACGCGGTCCGCCACCGGGCACACCCCGCCCGGAGCGGGGCGGTCCGTCGCAGCACTCGCGTCAGGCACGGCAGCGGCAGGCACCCCGCGCCGAGGGACCGGAGCTTCGGCCATCGCCCGGTCTTCGGCTGCCACCGCGTCCCCGTACGGCTCGCTGGTGTAGGCGAAGCGGCCCCAGGTGTTATTGAATGAGGTTTGCGGTCAGGAATCCCGGGACTCTGTCGCCCCGGGTTCTGGTACGGCTCCGACGTGGTGCCGGGGTCGGCGAGCGAGCTGAGAGAGTCGCATGGACTCCACCCCACCCCCCTCGTCTGCGTCACCGTTCGACATGGTCAGCAGCGCTTTGGGGAAGTACATGCCAGTCGACGGAGCGGCAGCGGCCGCTGGTTCCGCCGACCCGCAGGGGGAGACCGCCGCCCGCCCGGACGTGTCCGACAACCCGGGCCCTGCCGGTCAGGAGCAAATTCTCGGCGCGGTCAATCTGGACCGGGACCTGAGGATCACCCGCTGCAATCTGGACGCCCCGGTCTTCGCGGGGGTGGAGGCCGCGACCGGGAGCCCTTTCGTCGACCTCCTGCCCCCCTCGGACGTACCGACGGTCACCCGGCGTCTACGGCAGGTCCTGGAAACCGGTGAACCGCACGTGGCCCGGGTCCAGCGTCTGCGCCGCGGCGACGGGTCGGAGCTGGTGGTCTCGATGAGCATCCTGGCGGCCGCGGCGCCTCAGGAGGGCCTGACCGTTTCCCTGATCGCCATGGCCAAGAGGCTGCACCTCTACGCCGCCGAGACCGCGATCGGCACTTCGCTGGACATCGGCGAGACCGCGCAGTCGCTGGCGCAGTCCCTGCTGGCCTGGGGTGACGTGACCGCCATCGACCTCGACTTCGCCGTCTGGACGGGTGAGGCGGTCACCGAGCAGCCGCAGGGGCGCCTACGGCTGCGGCGGGCGGCCCTGGTGCCGGACCGGGCGTGGCCCGACGGCTACGTGACCCCGGGCGAGGATCTTCCCGGCGATGCGAGTCGACTGCTGTCGCAGGCCATACGGCGTGACGATGCCGCGCAGGCCATCGTCATACCCGACCGGGACGCGATCGAACGGGTGCTCGACAGCCCCCGGCTGGTACGTGCCCTGGTGCCCGGCGACCAGGCGGCGGCCGTGGCATGCATACCGCTGGTCCTGGACGGCACGCCGCCCGTCGTCCTGGGTGTCGCGGAGGTCTGGCGGCGGGCGGACCGCCCCTTCGCGGACAGCGAGCTGCTCGACCTGCAGGAACTGGTGGCCAGGACCTCCCACCACGTGGACCTGGCCCGTCAGCACCAGCGCGAGCACACGCAGGTACTGGCCTTGCAGCGCCGACTGCTGCCACGGTCCGGCGGCGACACCATCCAGACGGCCGGCGTCTACCAGCCCGCCACCCCCGACAGCGCGGGCGTCGGCGGCGACTGGGTGAACAGCTTTCCGCTGCCGGACGGCCGTACCGCGCTGGTGGTCGGAGACGTCGTCGGGCACGGGCTGGGCGCCGCGGCGACCATGGGACAGCTGAGCATGGAGGCCCGCGCGCTGCTGTCGGCGGGGCTGGCGCCCGACGAGGTGCTCGAGCACCTGGACGAGACCGTGTCGCTGCTGGACGACGCGGAGTCCGGGCTGGCGGCCGGTTACAGCGCCCTCGGGTCGACCTGCTGCATCGCCGTGTACGACCCGGTCAGCCACCACGTGGAGGTGGCCAGCGCCGGCCACCTCCCCCCGGT
>NZ_RSAJ01000507.1 GCF_003933965.1 Streptomyces sp. RP5T | reverse complement strand
CCCCCCAAGCACCCCCGGCAGAGGTAGCCGTCGCGCCCATGAAAGGGCCCGGCAACGCATCCCCGCCCACAGCCGCACCCATACGGCCGCCCTTCACACCCCACCCGAGCGCCAACCGGCACGGCCCTCACGAAGACCGCGCCCTGCCCCGCACGGAGGGGCGCCGCCGCACCCCCTCAAGGGCGCCGGCCACACACCGCCCGCCCCGGACTGCCTGCGCAGCAACGCCGACGGCCCGCGGCGATCACCATCTCGCCGCGGGCCGCCCGGTCGACCAGTCCCCCCGTCAGTCGCCCTGGCCGAGGGCGGTCCCGTCCACGCCGTCCAGGCTCTCGCCGGCGACGGTGTGATCGAGGGAGCTGAGGGTCTTGTCGACGTCGAGGTGATCGAGTCCCTCGCCCAGGGCGTGCGAGGGAGTGACCGCCGCGACGACGAAGCCGGTGGCGAGGGAGGCGATGGCGAGCATGCTGCGCTTCTTCATGGCCTGATCAACGGCACCGGACGGAATGGGTCACGCCGCCGTTCGCCGGACCGTCCCCTTCCACCACAGTCCAACACGTCCTAACGTAAACGCTCACATGATGACGCGTACATGTCGCCACCATGCCTCAGCCCACGCACCTTCCGCTGGTTCGGAGGAACGTAACGATGCGTCACCCTCACACCCGCACGACCCGCCGAAGGATGGTCACCGCGCTCACGGTGCTGCTGCTCGCGGCGCCCGGAACGGCTCCCGCCCTCGCGAGCGACGACAGACCCGCCTCGCCCGCCCTGGCCGACGGCCTCGCCCTCACCCCGCCCATGGGATTCAACAACTGGAACTCCACCCAGTGCCGGGCCGAGTTCAACGAGTCCATGGTCAAGGGGATCGCGGACATCTTCGTCGACAAGGGCCTCAAGGACGCCGGATACCAGTACGTCAACCTCGACGACTGCTGGGCCCTGCCGGACCGGGACGCCGACGGCAAACTCGTCCCGGACCCGGCCCGCTTCCCGAACGGGATCAAGGCCGTCGCCGACTACGTGCACGCCAAGGGGCTAAAGCTCGGCATCTACACCAGCGCTGGCACGAAGACGTGCAGCAACATCGGTTTTCCGGGCGCCCTGGGACACGAGTACAGCGACGCCCGGCAGTTCGCCGACTGGGGCGTCGACTACCTCAAGTACGACAACTGCAACAACCAGGGCGTGGACGCCAAGTCGCGCTACACGACCATGCGCGACGCCCTCAGGGCGACCGGCAGACCCATCGTCTACAGCATCTGCGAATGGGGCCAGAACAAGCCCTGGGAATGGGCCTCGGACGTCGGCCACCTCTGGCGCACCACCGGGGACATCAGCGACAGCTGGGGTTCCATGCTCTCGATCCTCAAGCAGAACCTGCCACTTGCGCCCCACGCGGGCCCCGGCCACTGGAACGACCCCGACATGCTGGAGGTCGGCAACGGCGGCATGACGGACACCGAGTACCGCTCGCACTTCTCGATGTGGTCGGTCATGGCCGCACCCCTGCTCATCGGCAGCGACCTGCGCACGGCCTCCGCCGAGACCTTCGAGATCCTCGGCAACAAGGAGGTCATCGCCGTCGACCAGGACCCGCTGGGCAAGCAGGGCAGCGTGGTCTCGTCCGAGGGCGGACGCTGGGTCGTCGCCAAGGAGATGAAGGACGGCAGCCGTACGGTCGCCCTGTTCAACGAGTCGGGCAGCCCGCAGCGCATCGCCACGACCGCCGCGGCCGTGGGCCTGCCCGCCGCCGACGCGTACACCCTGCGCGACCTGTGGCAGCACAGGACCTACAACGCCGCGGGCACGATCTCGGCGACCGTCCCCGCGCACGGCACGGTTCTCGTACGGGTCACCGCCGAACGCAAGTGGCAGCAGTACCCGCCCGCCGTCGAACTCGGCCTGGAAGGAAGCCTGTTGGTCCAGGCGGCCGCACCCGCCGCACTGACGACCACCGTCACCGACCTGGGACGCAGTCCGGCCCGGCAGGTGTCCGTACGGCTGTCCGGCCCCGAGGGCTGGTCCGTCAGGGCGACCTCGCCGACCTCCGCCGCGGCCCTGCCCACGGGCCGTTCGCTGCACACGAGTTGGTCGGTCACCGCTCCACAGGGGACGCCGACGGGGTCGTACGACCTGACGCTGAAGGCGAGTTACCGCTCGCCGTCCGGACTCCGGGTCGAGACGGTCCTGCCCTTCGACGCGACCGTGGTGGTTCCGCCGCCCTCGGGCACCTCCGGCCTCGGTGATCTGCCCTGGCTGTCCGCCGCCAACGGCTACGGTCCCGCCGAACGCAACACCAGCAACGGGGAGAGCGCCGCGGGCGACGGTCATCCGATCACCATCGGCGGGGTCGTGTACGCCAAGGGGCTCGGAGTCCACGCCGAGAGCTCCGTCGAGTACTACACGGGCGGGTCCTGCGAGACGGTCACCGCGCAGGTCGGCGTGGACGACGAGAAGGGCGCGAACGGCACGGTCGCCTTCGAGGTGTGGGCGGACGGCACCAAGGTGGCATCCACCGGCGTGCTGACCAACGCCATGCCCGCCCAGCCGCTCACCGCGGACGTCACCGGCGCCCGACTGGTCCGGCTGGTCGTCACCGACGGCGGCGACGGCATCGACTCGGACCACGCGGACTGGGCGGACGCGCAGTTGAGCTGCTGAGAGCCGCCGTACGCACGCGACGGCCGGGCCCGGCTCCGGGCCCGGCCGTCGCGTGAACGTTTCTCTCGCACCTGTCGGCCGGGTTCCGTCAGACCACCGCGGCCGGGTGGGTCCGCTTCGCCAGCGCCGCCGCGGCCGCCCCGACCAGGCCGGCGTCCGTGCCCATCTGTGCGGGCACGACCGTCAGACGCTGGACGAAGGACAGGGTCGCGTAGTCGGCCAGCGCCTTGCGCAGCGGTTCGAAGAGAACGTCGCCGGCCTTGCCGACCCCGCCGCCGATGACCGCGATGTCGATCTCCACGAGGGTCGCGGTGGCCGCGATCCCGGCGGCCAGCGCCTGGGCCGCCCGGGCGAAGGAGGCCACGGCGACGGGATCGCCGTCCCGGGCCGCGTCGGCCACCGCGGCGGCGGACGTGTCGCCGTCCGGACCGGGCCGCCAGCCGTTCTCCAGCGCCCGCCGGGCGATGTTCGGACCGCTGGCTATGCGCTCCACGCAGCCGCGCGCGCCGCACGGGCAGGGGTCGCCGTCGAGGTCGACGCTGATGTGCCCGATGTGACCGGCGTTGCCGGTGGGTCCGGCGTGCAGCCGGCCGTTCAGCACCAGGCCGCCGCCGACGCCGGTCGACACGACCATGCACAGCGCGTTGTCGTGCCCGCGCGCGGCGCCCTGCCAGTGCTCCGCCGCCGTGATGGCCACACCGTCGCCGATCAGCTCCACGGGGAGCCCGCCGGACGCCTCCCGGACCCTGCGGACCAACGGGTAGTCGCGCCAGCCCGGCACGTTCACCGGGCTCACGGTCCCGGTGGAGGCGTCCACCGGGCCCGCGCTGCCGATGCCGAGGGCGCCCGCGCGCCCCCACAGCGGGGAGTCCGTGAGCTCGCCGAGGGTCTCCTCGACGGCGCGCATCACGCTCTCGCCGTCCTCCTGCGCCGGCGTGGGGCGCTGGGCCCGGAGCAGGATCCGGCCGTGGCCGTCCACCAGCGCTCCGGCGATCTTGGTGCCGCCGATGTCGAGCGCAGCCACGAGGTCGGTGTGCATCAGTGTCAGTTCTCCCCGTTCAACCTTGAGGAATGGACAGGCCGGTGTCGCGGTGGGGGCGCTGGCCGACAGATTGCGGTGGACAGTGTCTCCCGCATCTGACAACGTTGTCCAGGCTCTATGCTCGACGCCACATCCTCATACAAGAACATGGATCGCCGCATCCCCGTCGACCACAGGACAGGACGCCGTATCGTGCCCGACACCCACAGCCGAGCAGACCGCCTCGCCACGACCCGGTACGGCAACCGCCCGACCATGAAGGACGTGGCGGCCCGAGCCGGCGTCGGACTCAAGACGGTCTCCCGCGTGGTCAACGGCGAACCGGGGGTCACCCCCGAGACGGAGCACCGGGTACGGGAGGCCATCGAGGCCCTCGGCTTCCGCCGCAACGACAGCGCGCGCGTGCTGCGCAAGGGCCGTACCGCCAGCATCGGCCTGGTTCTGGAGGACCTCGCCGACCCGTTCTACGGACCCCTCAGCCGCGCGGTGGAGGAGGTCGCCCGGGCCAACGGCGCCCTGCTCATCAACGGCTCCAGCGCCGAGGACCCCGAGCGCGAGCAGGAACTGGTGCTGGCGCTGTGCGCCCGGCGGGTGGACGGCCTGGTGGTCATCCCGGCCGGTGACGACCACCGTTATCTGGAGCCGGAACTGAAGGCGGGGGTCGCCACGGTCTTCGTGGACCGTCCTGCGGGCCGGATCGACGCCGACGTGGTCCTGTCCGACAACTTCGGCGGGGCCCGCGGCGCCGTGGCCCACCTCATCGCCCACGGTCACCGGCGGATCGGCTTCATCGGCGACATGCCCCGCATCCACACGGCCGCCGAGCGGCTGCGCGGGTACCGGGCCGCCATGGAGGACGCCGGCATCGAGGTGGCGGACGCCTGGACGTCGCTGGGCGTCACCGACCCGCAGCGGGTGCGCCGGGCGGCCGAGGACATGCTGTCCGGCCCCTCTCCCGTCACCGCGATCTTCACGGGCAACAACCGGGTGACGGTCACCGTGATCCGGGTGCTCGCCGAACACACCCGCAGAGTCGCCCTCGTCGGCTTCGACGACATCGAACTCGCCGATCTGCTCCAGCCGGGCGTCACGGTCGTCGCCCAGGACGCGGCGACCCTCGGCCGTACGGCCGCCGAGCGGCTGTTCCGCCAGCTGGACGGCACGCTGCTGACGCCGGAGCGGATCGAACTGCCGACGCGGCTGATCACCCGGGGCTCGGGCGAGCTGCCGCCGGCGGACTGAGCGACCGGTGGACGGCTTCACCCTGGAGGCACTCGGCCTGGCCGAGGCTCCTCGCGATCACCCACTGCGGTATCCCGGCGCCTGGCCGGCGGACTCCGCGGTCCTCGACGGCGACCGGCTGGTCCCCCTCGACGAATCCTCGCCGCCCGGCAGGCGGTGGTACGAGGGCCGCGAGCCCGTCCTCGCGGTCGGCTCCAACGCCAGCCCCGGGCAACTGCGGCACAAGATGGCCGAGTTCGCGATCACCTCGCCGATCCCGATGG
Organism: Streptomyces sp. RP5T; assembly: GCF_003933965.1. GTDB lineage: Bacteria > Actinomycetota > Actinomycetes > Streptomycetales > Streptomycetaceae > Streptomyces. The sequence continues at coordinate 864 of NZ_RSAJ01000507.1, read as the reverse complement.
TGAGGGCGAGGGTGACCGGCGTCGACGTGGGCGTCTCCGCACACGTGAGCCGCATGGGATACGTCTCCGCGTCGCCCTTCCAGGCGGCCGATGCCGTACGGGAGTTGTTCGTCATCTGGCTGGACGCCGAGCAGCTCGCGGTGATCGACGCGAGCGAGGGCGTGCCGCTGCCGCACGGCAACTACGGGCGGGCCTGGCTGCCCGCGCCCGAGGTGCGGGTCGAGCTGCCGGACGGCGTCACACTGCCCGGCGTCCACTCGTACGTCAACCGCCACGGCGTCCTGCACGACGGCACCGGCGCCCCGCGCACCCACCCCGGCCAGCGCGAGCTGCTGACCGAACTCCTCGTGGGTTCGGCCCGGTTGCGGGAGCTGTTCGGCGTCACACCCGAGGAGTTCGTGGCACGGGCCCGCGCCGACCGGCACCTGTGCGCGACGGGCACCCGGCTGTTCGCCGACGAGAAGCGGGTCACGGACTCCGGCCTGGAGCGGTACGTGACGGTTCAGCAGACCGGGAGTCCGGGCACCGGCTCGTCGTTGCCGCCGCCCTTGATGTAGACGTCGCTGACGTAGACGCCGGTGTTGCCGCTGTCGTCGTCCGTCCTCGCCCACCAGACGTTGGTCCACTCGCCGGACGTCTCGCGGCGCCCCAGGTTCGACTGGCAGAAGAAATAGTTGGTGCCCGCGTAGAGCACGCCTGCCTCGGCGCCGGAGGCGGTGTAGGACTTGGCGGTCTTCCAGACGGTGCAGTTGTACTTGCCGCCGCCGACGGCGGTGCAGGCCGGGGCCGGTGCCGGGGTGCTCGGGTCGCCGCCCCCGGCCGTACCGCCGTCCCCCGAGCCGCTGCCACCCGTGTCGTCCCCGC
>NZ_RSAJ01000506.1 GCF_003933965.1 Streptomyces sp. RP5T | reverse complement strand
GTCCCGCACGGATCGTCCCCACCGGAGGACCCCCACATGCGCTCGCACCTGCTCAACGACACGACCGCGGAGAGCTACCGCCGCTCCGTGACCGAAGGAATCGAGCGGGTGGCGGCCAAACTCGCCACCACCACAAGGCCGTTCACCGGCGTCACCGTCGACGCCCTCTCCCCCCGCATCGACGAGATCGACCTCGACAAGCCCCTGCTGGACACGGCGGCGGTGCTCGACGAGCTGGAGGACGTCTACCTCCGGGACGCGGTCTACTTCCACCACCCCCGCTACCTCGCCCACCTCAACTGCCCGGTCGTCATCCCGGCGGTGCTCGGCGAGGCCATCCTCTCCGCCGTCAACTCCTCCCTGGACACCTGGGACCAGTCGGCCGGCGGCACCCTCATCGAGCGCAAACTGATCGACTGGACCACCGCCCGCATCGGTCTGGGGCCGGTCTCCGACGGCGTGTTCACCTCGGGCGGGACGCAGTCCAACCTCCAGGCCCTGCTTCTGGCCCGCGAGGAGGCCAAGCCCGGGCGGGACGGCTGGGAAGGCCCGGCCTCCCACGCCGACCTGCGCATCTTCGCCTCCGAGGTCAGCCACTTCAGCGTCAGGAAGTCGGCGAAACTGCTCGGTCTGAGCCAGGACGCCGTGGTCTCGGTCCCCGTCGACCACGACAAGCGGATGCAGACCGTCGCCCTCGCCCGTGAACTGGAGCGCTGCCGTCGCGAGGGCCTGGTCCCGATGGCCGTCGTCGCCACCGCCGGCACCACCGACTTCGGCTCCATCGACCCGCTGCCCGAGATCGCCGAGCTGTGCGAGCAGTACGGCACCTGGATGCACGTCGACGCCGCCTACGGCTGCGGACTGCTCGCCTCGGTCAAGTACCGGGACCGCATCGACGGCATCGAGCGCGCCGACTCGGTCACCGTGGACTACCACAAGTCCTTCTTCCAGCCGGTGAGTTCGTCCGCCGTGCTGGTCCGCGACGCCTCCACGCTGCGCCACGCCACCTACCACGCGGAGTACCTCAACCCGCGCCGCATGGTGCAGGAACGTATCCCCAACCAGGTGGACAAGTCCCTCCAGACCACCCGTCGCTTCGACGCCCTCAAGCTGTGGATGACCCTGCGCGTCATGGGTGCCGACGGCGTCGGGCAGCTCTTCGACGAGGTCTGCGACCTGGCCGCCGAGGGCTGGAAGCTGCTCGCCGCCGACCCGCGCTTCGACGTGGTCGTCGCCCCCAGCCTGTCCACGCTCGTCTTCCGCTACATCCCGTCCTCGGTCGCCGACCCGGCCGAGATCGACCGCGCCAACCTGTACGCCCGCAAGGCCCTGTTCGCCTCCGGTGACGCGGTGGTCGCGGGCACCAAGGTCCAGGGCCGCCACTACCTGAAGTTCACCCTGCTCAACCCCGAGACGACGGTCGAGGACATGTCCGTCGTCCTCGACCTGATCGCCGGCCACGCCGAGCAGTACCTGGGAGAGTCCCTTGACCGCGCGTCCTGAAAACCCGTCCACCGTCCATGACTTCGTGGGGATCGGGCTGGGCCCGTTCAACCTGGGCCTGGCCTGCCTCACCGAGCCGATCGCCGAACTCGACGGCGTCTTCCTGGAGTCGAAGCCCGACTTCGAGTGGCACGCCGGCATGTTCCTGGACGGCGCCCATCTGCAGACGCCGTTCATGTCGGACCTGGTCACCCTCGCCGACCCGACCTCGCCGTACTCCTTCCTCAACTACCTGAAGGAGAAGGGCCGGCTGTACTCGTTCTACATCCGCGAGAACTTCTACCCGCTGCGGGTGGAGTACGACGACTACTGCCGCTGGGCCGCGGGCAAGCTGAGCTGCGTCCGCTTCGGCACGACGGTGACCGAGGTCCGCCACGAGGACGAGCTGTACGTCGTCACCACGGCCGGCGGAGACGTCCTGCGCGCCCGTCACCTGGTCCTCGGCACCGGCACCCCGCCGTACCTCCCGGAGGCCTGCCAGGGGCTGGGTGGTGACTTCATCCACAACTCCCGCTACATGGAGCGGCGTTCGGAGCTGGTGAAGAAGGAGTCCATCACCGTCGTCGGCTCGGGTCAGTCCGCCGCCGAGATCTACCACGACCTCCTCGGCGAGATCGACGTCCACGGCTACCGGCTGAACTGGGTGACCCGCTCCCCGCGCTTCTTCCCCCTCGAATACACCAAGCTCACGCTGGAGATGACCTCACCGGAGTACGTCGACTACTACCGCGAGCTCCCCGAGGCCACCCGCTACCGGCTCACCGCCGAGCAGAAGGGCCTGTACAAGGGCATCGACGGCGACCTCGTCAACGAGATCTTCGACCTGCTCTACCGGAAGAACCTCGGCGGCCCGGTCCCCACCCGGCTGCTCACCAACTCCTCGCTCACCGGCGCGCGTCACGACAACGGCACGTACACGCTCTCCTTCCGCCAGGAGGAGCAGGAGAAGGACTTCGAGATCGAGACGCAGGGCCTGATCCTCGCGACCGGCTACAAGTACGCCGAGCCGGAGTTCCTGGCACCGGTCAGGGACCGCCTGGTGTACGACTCCCGCGGCAACTTCGACGTGTCCCGCACCTACGCGATCGACGTGACGGGCAGAGGCGTCTTCCTGCAGAACGCCGGCGTCCACACCCACAGCGTCACCAGCCCCGACCTGGGCATGGGCGCCTACCGCAACAGCTGCATCATCCGAGAGCTGCTCGGCACCGAGTACTACCCGGTCGAGAAGACGATCGCGTTCCAGGAGTTCGCCGTATGACCTTCACCTTCCGCCCCCTCGACCCCCTGAAGGACGCCGAGCTGCTGCACGGGTGGGTCACCCATCCCAAGGCCGCGTTCTGGATGATGCAGGACGCGCACCTCGAGGACGTCGAGCGGGCCTACATGGACATCGCGGCCGACGAGCACCACCACGCGCTGCTGGGCCTCGACGAGGACGGCGAGCCCGCCTTCTTGATGGAGAGGTACGACCCCGCCCATCGCGAGCTCGTCGGCCTGTACGAGCCGCGGCCGGGCGATGTCGGCATGCACTTCCTCACCCCGGCCACCGACCGGCCCGTCCACGGCTTCACCCGGGCCGTCATCACCGCCGTGATGGCCCACCTCTTCGAGGACCCGGCCGTCCAGCGGGTCGTCGTGGAGCCCGACGTCTCCAACAAGGCCGTGCACGCGCTGAACGAGGCGGTCGGGTTCGTGCCCGAGCGCGAGATCCAGAAGCCGGAGAAGAGGGCCCTGTTGAGCTTCTGCACCCGGGAACGGTTCCAGCTGGCCACGGGGGTGGCCGTATGAGCCTCGCCGACACCGTGGCGCACCTGTCCCCCGAGCGCTGGGAGACGGCCAACCGCCTGCTGATCCGCAAGGGTCTCGCCGAGTTCGCCCACGAGCGGCTCATCGAGCCCGAGGAGACGGACAAGGACCAGTACGTCGTCCGCAGCGACGACGGCAAGACCCGCTACGACTTCACGGCCGTACGCCGCTCGCTCGACCACTGGCAGGTCGACGCCGACTCCCTCACCCGGCACCGCGACGGCACCGAACTCCCCCTCGCCGCCCTGGACTTCTTCATCGAGCTGAGGAACACCCTGGGCCTGAGCGACGAGATCCTGCCGGTCTACCTGGAGGAGATCTCCTCCACCCTCTCCGGCACCTGCTACAAGCTCACCAAGCCGCAGGTGCCGGTGGCCGAGTTGGCGCGGGCCGGCTTCCAGGCCATCGAGACCGGCATGACCGAGGGCCACCCCTGCTTCGTCGCCAACAACGGCAGGCTCGGCTTCGGCATCCACGAGTACCTCGCGTACGCCCCCGAGACCGCGAGCCCGGTCCGCCTGGTCTGGCTCGCCGCCCACCGCTCCCGCGCCGCCTTCACGGCCGGGGCCGGCATCGAGTACGAGTCCTTCGTACGCCAGGAGCTCGGCGAGGCGACCGTCGAGCGCTTCCACGGCGTCCTGCGCGACAAGGGCCTGGACCCGGCCGACTACCTCCTCATCCCCGTCCACCCCTGGCAGTGGTGGAACAAGCTCACCGTCACCTTCGCCGCCGAGCTCGCCCGCGACCTGCTGGTCTGCCTCGGCGAGGGCGACGACGAGTACCTGGCCCAGCAGTCCATCCGGACCTTCTTCAACAGGTCCCACCCCGAGAAGCACTACGTGAAGACGGCCCTGTCCGTCCTCAACATGGGCTTCATGCGCGGACTCTCGGCCGCGTACATGGAGGCGACCCCGGCCATCAACGACTGGCTCGCCCAGCTCATCGAGGGCGACCCGGTCCTGAAGTCGACGGGCCTGACGATCATCCGCGAGCGGGCCGCCGTCGGCTACCGGCACCTGGAGTACGAGGCCGCCACGGACCGCTACTCGCCGTACCGCAAGATGCTGGCCGCGCTGTGGCGGGAGAGCCCGGTCCCCTCCCTCCAGGACGGCGAGTCGCTCGCCACGATGGCCTCGCTGCTCCACGTCGACCACGAGGGCCGGTCCTTCGCGGGCGCCCTCATAGCGCGCTCCGGACTCACCCCCACCGACTGGCTGCGCCGCTACCTCCGCGCCTACTACACCCCGCTCCTGCACAGCTTCTACGCCTACGACCTGGTGTTCATGCCGCACGGCGAGAACGTCGTCCTGGTCCTGAAGGACGGCGCGGTCGAACGGGCGGTCTACAAGGACATCGCCGAGGAGATCGCCGTCATGGACGCGGAGGCGGTGCTGCCGCCGGCGGTCGAGCGGGTGCGCGTGGAGGTCCCCGACGACAAGAAACTGCTGTCGGTCTTCACGGACGTCTTCGACTGCTTCTTCCGCTTCCTCGCCGCGAACCTCGCCGCCGAGGGGATCCTGGAGGAGGAGGACTTCTGGCGCACGGTCGCCGAGGTCACCCGCGACTACCAGCACTCGGTGCCCGAACTGGCCGACAAGTTCGACCGGTACGACATGTTCGCGCCCGAGTTCGCCCTGTCCTGCCTCAACCGGCTCCAGCTGCGCAACAACAAGCAGATGGTCGACCTCGCCGACCCGTCCGGCGCGCTCCAGCTGGTCGGCACGCTGCGCAACCCCATCGCGGGCCTCTAGAACGGCCCAACAGGCGGACGAAGCCCGGGAGTACGGTCCTCCCGGGCTTCGTCGTTTTCCGGCTCTTCTCGTGCCACTTGAGCGCACGGCGTGCACAGCATCGCCATAGTGAGTGCCACTACGGTCCACATCTTGCCGTGACCGCGCTCCTTGGGGGAGACGAGACGATGATGTCCGAGCACACGCCACAGCAGGCCCCGCCCGCCCCGTCGACCGGGGTCCCGGCGGAGGACGTCGCGGCCGTCCACGCCTACGCGGGCGCGTTCTGCGGCAGCCCGGCCACGGCGGCGGACCTCGCCGGGGCGGTGCTGGCCGGCCGGGAGGGGCCCGTCGCGCGCACGGCCCTGCTCGCCGACGTACGGCGGACGGCCTTCGGGTGGCTGCCGGACGAGCGCGCCGGACTGCTGCTCCCCGGCTTTCGCGACTGGGCCCGGTGGGCGGGCGAGACCTTCGGCGCGACGGACACCCTGCGGCGGGTGGAGCACGACGCGCTGCTGCTGCGGGCGTTCGGTGACCTGGCCGACCAGTCGCGGGCCGCGCTGTGGCTGTGCCTCGCCGAGGACGAACCGGCGCTCGCCGCCCGCGTGTTGCACACCTCGGAGGAGTTCGCCGCGGCCATGGCCGAGTCGGCCCGCGCGCGTCTCGCCGACACCTTCCTGCGGCTGCGGGCCGAGCACACGGCCGACGCCCGCTGTGTGCACTACGGCGGCATGCTCGGCGCGATCGCCCGCGGCACACACCGCGAGATGCCGGCCGATCTCGAACAGCACCTGGAGACCTGCGAGTTCTGCGCCCATGACATCGCGCTGCTGCGCACGCTCACCTCGGGCGGCCCGCGGGAGTTACGGCCCCTGCTGGTCGACCGGCTCCTGCTGTGGGGCGGGCCCGCGTACCGTTCGGCGAGATCCGCGCCGGCCGAGGGGGCGGGCCCGGCCCCCGCGGAGCGGGCTTCGCGGGCCAGGTCCGGCTCGTGGGCCCAGGTGGCGTCCCGGGTCGGGGCGGGGCTCGGGAC
>NZ_RSAJ01000505.1 GCF_003933965.1 Streptomyces sp. RP5T | reverse complement strand
GGGTAGTTCTTTCCCCCGGTTCTTTGGGGAGGTCAGTGGCTTGCCGGGACCTCGCGGACAGGGGGTCGGTGAGCTCAGTTTCCGGAGCGGTGGACCTTCAACTCGCCTATGAAGGCGGCCCAAGAGCCGGCCTCGAAGCACAGTGCCGGACCGTGCGGGACCTTGCTGTCACGGACGGGGACGACGGTCCCCGGGAATCCGCCGGCCACCTCCACGCAGTCGCCGCCCGCCTGATTGCTGTAGCTGCTCTTGCGCCAAGCGGCGCCGTTCAGGTTTGGACGGGAGATTCGCGCCACGGTAGCTGCCCTCCAGGGTGGACCGAATCATGTCGAGGGACATGAGCGGGGGCAGCGCCGCCGCCCGCAGCCGATCGTAAATCACCTTGTAGCGGCTGACGTTGGCCGGTTCCTCGATGAGTTGGCCGTAGTCCGCGCCCTCCGTGTAGGCCACGTCCGTGCCGTCCAGGAGAGTCAGGATCGTCAGCGACCCACCCATCGCCTCGTGTCCGCCTTGGTCGAAGGGCAACACCTGCACACTGATGTGGCGTTCCGCCGCCGCACCGAGCAGTCGCACCATCTGCTGCCGCATCACGCCACGGCCGCCGATGGGGCGCCTCAGCACTGCCTCGTCCAGGATCACCACCAGCTCCGGCCGGTCGGGTGAACTCAGGCGTTCCTGCCGCCCCATCCGGGCTGCGACGCGCTCCTCCAACTGCTCTTCGCCGTCAAGCAACGCATCCAGACTGAGAACCGCCCGCGCATAGCCCTCCGTCTGCAACAGCCCCGGCACCACATGCGCCGCGTACTGCCGGATCACCCCCGCCCGCTCCGAGTACTCCATGAACTTCCGCGACCAGTCCGGAAACGCCTCCCGGTACACGTACGGCCACAGCTCCACGAGCAATTCATCGGCACCGAGGACCACATCCAGCGCCCGCGCCAGCTCCAGCGTGGGCTTCGCTCCGGACGCCCGCTCGATCTGCGTGATCCGCGTGCCCACCACATGGACCCTGTCGCCCAGCTCGGCCTGGGTCAGTCCGGCCGCGAGGCGAAGTCTGCGGACCCGCGCACCGAACAGCGCGGCCATCGACGTACGGGGGTCAATTCCGTTGGCCAAAGCGTCACTTCCGTTCCTTATGGGTCGAAAAGTAAGGCCGCGTCACCTGTTGAGCGTAGGGCGGCCGGACGACTCTTGAGTGCGGAACGTGACGACCCGCGCACGCCACGCCACATCAGCCCGCTCGACAGCCAAGGACGGAACACCCCGTGCTGACGGAATCGACAGACGTACAGAGCGAACTGCCGCCTCTGGTGGCCCAGTTCCCCTCCTCCCCGCGAGGGGCACGACTGGCCCGGCACCTCGCCGTGCGGCACCTGGAGGAGTGGGGGTGGCCGCCGGCGTCGGACGCGTCGTGCGCGGTCGCCCTCGTGGTCGCCGAACTCGCCGCGAACGCCGTTCTCCACGGCCGGGCACCGGGACACGACTTCGGCCTCCGGCTCGCTCTCGACGCGGCGGCGGGCCTGGTCCGCGTCGAGGTCGCGGACGCTGCCTCCGCGAAACGGCCCCCGGCGACCCCGCCGCCATCGGCCCCCGAGGGCGAGTCGGGCCGAGGACTGCTCCTGGTGGACACCCTGGCCGTGCGCTGGGGTGCGGCGCCGCGCCACCCGCTGGGCAAGACAGTATGGGCGGAGGTGTCCATTGCGCCCCCAACCGTCGGTGATTGACGGCTACGCCGCGTGGTCGTCATCGCCATGCGGACGTACGAAAAATTATCCACAGGCTGTGGACGGACGCTGCGAATCCGGAAAGAACAGAGCCCGGCCCGGCACGCGGCCGTGGTGGCCGGTGCCCTGGCCGGGCTCTCGTCGTTCCGGGGGGCGTGTCCGGTGGTGGTCGCCGTTACGCCCCGCCTGCGCGAGGACTCCTACTCGTCGTCCTCGGGCTTCTCCGCGTCGTTGACGTCCTCCTCGAGACCGAGCTGCTCGACGAGCCACTTGTCGAACTCGATGGCGGCGCGCACCCAGCTGACCGTGGAGGACACGAAGTGCTCCAGGGCGACGCCGGTGCCGATCAGCATCTGCGCCTCGCCGATCAGGCGGACGGTGCCGTCGTCGTGGGTGTGGCTGTAGACCTTGGGCCACAGCGTGCGGCGGTTCCAGTCGTCGATCGACTCGAGCAGCTGCGGCTTCTCGTCGATCTGGTGGGGCCGGTCGTAGAACGTCCGCACCGAGAAGACCTGCTGGTCACCCTCGCCGCGGAACATGAAATACGTACGGAACTGCTCCCACGGCGCCGCGAGGTCACCCTCGTCGTCGACGACATACTTCAGCTCCATCTGGTCGAGGAGCTGCTTCACGAGATCCTGATCCGGGACGACGGGGCCCGCCGGTCCTTGCGGCTGCGGCTCGGGCTGGCCCCCGAAGTTCGGAATCGAGGACGGGTCGATGGTCACCGTGAATTTCCCTTCGTACGGATTCTGCCATCCTCCCCCATGCGGGGAGGGGGGTGGCAAGCCCCGACAGGCCCTGTCCTCCCAGGGCTGACATGATCCGGACAGCCACGATAGAAAGGGGCCGAGGAAACGGGGATCACATGACACAGACGCAGACCGAAACCATGCCGGAACAGGTCCGGCCGGGCAGGACCAGATGGGGCGTGTTCACGGCGATCCTGGCCGTGCCGACCCTGGTGGTGGCGGCCCTGATCGCGCTGCTGGTCGCCTGGCTGTTCACGGACGACTCCGTCGACACGGGCGTCCGGAAGGTCCCGTGCGCCGAGGCGTTCGGCTACGGCGGGGCAAAGCCCCCGGCCGGGGCGCGCGACCTCTCGTGCGTGCTGCAGGCCGCGCAGGACCCCCGGTACGAGGCCCGCTTCCTGCTGCGGCGCGCCGAGGTGAACGCCTGGGTGGCGGCGAGCTACCCGGACGGCCCCGGCCTGCGCAACGTGCAGTGCGACGGCACGGGCGTCTACGCGTGCATGAACCGGGACCAGGTGGGCGGGCAGAGCGCCTCCGTACAGCTGGAGGTCGCCGAGGACGGGCCGAAGTGGTCCGTGGTGCGGTTCGTGGCGTTCACGCAGTGACGAGGGGGCACCGCCGCCCCCTCGTCACCAGCGCGCTCAGAGCGTCTTGCCGGTGGCCGGTCCCACGATCAGGCCCTCGCCGAACGCGTCCACCCGGACCGTGTCGCCGTCCTTGACCTCGCCGGACAGGATCTCCTTGGCGAGCCGGTCGCCGATGGCCGTCTGGACGAGCCGGCGCAGCGGGCGGGCGCCGTAGGCCGGGTCCATGCCCTCGACTGCGAGCCAGTCCAGGGCCGCGTCGGTGACCTCCAGGGTGAGCCGGCGCTCGGCGAGCCGCTGCGCGAGCCGGTCGATCTGGAGCCGCGCGATCCGGCCGAGCTCGTCCTTGCTGAGGGCGGAGAAGACGACCAGGTCGTCGAGCCGGTTGAGGAACTCCGGCTTGAAGGAGGCCCGCACGACCTCCAGGACCTGTTCCTTCTTCTCCGTCTCGCTGGTGATCGGGTCGACCAGGAACTGGCTGCCCAGGTTGGACGTCAGCACCAGGATCGTGTTGCGGAAGTCGACGGTGCGGCCCTGACCGTCCGTCAGGCGGCCGTCGTCCAGCACCTGGAGCAGGATGTCGAAGACCTCCGGGTGGGCCTTCTCCACCTCGTCGAGCAGCACCACGCTGTACGGCCGCCTGCGCACCGCCTCGGTCAGCTGGCCGCCCTCCTCGTAGCCGATGTAGCCGGGGGGCGCGCCGACGAGCCGGGCGACGGTGTGCTTCTCGCCGTACTCGCTCATGTCGATGCGGACCATCGCCCGCTCGTCGTCGAAGAGGAAGTCGGCGAGGGCCTTGGCGAGTTCGGTTTTGCCGACGCCGGTGGGGCCGAGGAAGAGGAAGGAGCCGGTGGGCCGGTCGGGGTCGGCGATGCCGGCCCGGGTGCGGCGCACGGCGTCGGAGACGGCCCGCACGGCCTCGCTCTGGCCGATGAGCCGCTTGCCCAACTCCTCCTCCATGCGCAGGAGTTTCTGCGTCTCGCCCTCCATGAGGCGGCCGGCCGGGATGCCGGTCCAGGCGGCGACGGTGTCGGCGATGTCGTCGGCGCCGACCTCCTCCTTGACCATGGTGTCCCTGGCGGCCTCCTCCTCGGCCTCGGAGGCGGCCTCCAAGTCCCTTTCCAGGGTGGGGATCTCGCCGTACAGCAGCTTGCTGGCGGTGTCGAAGTCGCCGTCGCGCTGGGCGCGTTCGGCCTGACCGCGCAACTCGTCCAGCTTCTCCTTGAGTTCACCCACCCGGTTGAGGGACTGCTTCTCCTTCTCCCAGCGGGCGGTCAGGCCCCGCAGCTCCTCCTCCTTGTCGGCGAGGTCGCGGCGCAGCCGCTCCAGGCGCTCGCGGGAGGCCGGGTCGGTCTCCTTGACCAGCGCGAGCTCCTCCATCTTCAACCGGTCGACCCCGCGCTGGAGTTCGTCGATCTCGACGGGCGAGGAGTCGATCTCCATGCGCAGCCGGGAGGCCGCCTCGTCGACGAGGTCGATGGCCTTGTCGGGCAGGAAGCGGGAGGTGATGTACCGGTCGGAGAGGGTGGCCGCCGCGACCAGCGCGCTGTCGGCGATCTGGACCTTGTGGTGCGCCTCGTAGCGCCCCTTGAGGCCGCGCAGGATGGCGATGGTGTCCTCGACGGTGGGCTCGGCGACCAGCACCTGCTGGAAGCGGCGCTCCAGGGCGGGGTCCTTCTCGATCCGCTCCCGGTACTCGTCGAGGGTCGTCGCCCCGACCATGCGCAGCTCACCGCGGGCGAGCATGGGCTTGAGCATGTTGCCGGCGTCCATGGAGGAGTCGCCTCCGGCGCCCGCGCCCACGACGGTGTGCAGCTCGTCGATGAAGGTGATGATCTGCCCGTCGGAGTCCTTGATCTCCGCGAGGACCGTCTTCAGGCGCTCCTCGAACTCACCCCGGTACTTGGCACCGGCGACCATGGCGCCGAGGTCGAGCGCTACCAGCCGCTTGTCCTTGAGCGACTCGGGCACGTCCCCCTTGACGATCCGCTGGGCGAGCCCCTCGACGACGGCGGTCTTGCCGACGCCGGGCTCGCCGATGAGGACGGGGTTGTTCTTCGTACGACGGGACAGCACCTGGACGACCCGGCGGATCTCCTGGTCGCGGCCGATGACGGGGTCGAGCTTGCCGTCCCGTGCGGCGGCGGTGAAGTCGGTACCGAACTTCTCCAGGGCCTTGTACTGCCCCTCGGGGTCGGCGGTGGTCACCCTGCGCCCTCCTCTGGCCTTCTGGAAGGCTTCGACAAGCTTGTTGGGGGTTGCGCCCTGCCCGGTCAGCACCTCGGCGGCCGGCCCGCCCTTGGCGGCGATGCCGATGAGCAGGTGCTCGGTGGAGAGGTACTCGTCCCCGAGGTCCTTGGCGCGGGCCTGCGCGTCGGCGATGACGGTGAGCAGGTCGCGGTTGGGCTGTGGGGGCGCGACGGTGGACCCGGCCACGCTGGGCAGCGAGCCGAGCACCTTCTCGGCACCGGCCCGCACGGCGGCCTGGTCGGCGTCGACGGCCGCGAGCAGGTCGGTGATGTTCTCGTTGTCCTGCCCCTGGAGCAGAGCGAGGAGCAGGTGGGCGGGGGTGAGGTCCGGGTGTCCCTCGGTCACGGCCCGGTTGCTGGCCGCGTTGATCGCGTCCCGGCTCCGGTTGGTCAGCTCGGCATCCACGTGTCCGTACTCCTCCTGGTGTCGCTCCTGTACCGACTCCTGCACTGACTCAGTCAGCGTACATAAAGTTGAGTCTATTCCACTCAAGGCGATGCTCGGGAGGGATGAGGGGACTAGCTTTCCCGGTATGACCTCCTACGCCCAGGATCCGGGTGCCCCGGACCCGTCGTTCCTCAGCTTCTGGCGCGAACGGCATCTGTGCACCCTGACGACACCACGCCCGGACGGGACCCCGCACGTGGTGCCCGTCGGGGTGACGTACGACCCCGAGGCCGGCCTCGCCCGGGTGATCACGAGCCGGACCAGCACGAAGGCGCGGAACGTGCTGGCGGCCGGTGAGGACGGGGCGGCGGTGGCGGTGTGCC
>NZ_RSAJ01000504.1 GCF_003933965.1 Streptomyces sp. RP5T | reverse complement strand
CCAGTGCGCAGGCGACGCAGGACCACAGCGCATGGCCACCACAAGCCCAGGCACGGCCGCAGCCCGCCCCGACACAAGTGCCGGCGCGGACCACCAGGGGGCGGCGGCCGCTGGCGGCCGCGGCCCTGTGGACCGCCCTGGTATCGGCCGTGGGAGCAGGAACATGGGCCGTGACCACTCTCCTGCCATCCGAGCCTGAATGGACGGTCCCGGTCGAAACCACCCTGGCCGCCGGGCCTACCACGACCCGCCATGCGGTCTACGTCGGCGACACCAACGGCACCGTCTACGCCCTCGACGCCGCCACCGGCCGCACCCGGTGGACGCACCCCGCGTACCTGATCCCGCACACGACCCTGGCCGCCGATGACGACAGCGTCTTCGTCAGCAGCCAGGACCACACCGTCTCCGCCCTCGACGCCGCCACCGGCCAACCCCGCTGGAGCACCCCCCTCGATCCCATGACGGGGCCGGTGACGGCCAACGGACTGGTCTTCGCAGCCGACCACAACGGCCGCATCCAGGCCCTGGACGCCGCCACCGGCCGCCCCCGCTGGAGCGCCTGGGTCGACAAAGAGGTGGCCGCCGGCCCCGTCGTCTCCCACGGGACGGTCATCGCCGCCGGTCAGAACGGCATCGTCTACGCCTTCAACGCGGCCACCGGCCACGCGGCCTGGTCGGCCAACATCCCCGCCCCGGTGCGCAACGAACTCACCACAGCAGGCGGCACAGTCTTCCTCAGCAGCAAGGACGGACGCGTTCACGCCCTCGATCTCGCCACGGGCCTCATCCGCTGGAGCGCGCGCACCGGTATCGCGCATCTGACGGCGGGCAAGGCATACGTCTACGCCTGCACGGCACGGGGAAAGGCCGTCGTGGTCGCATTGGACGCGGATACGGGGGAGGAACGGTGGCACCACGCCACCTCGCAGCACGCCTCCGACACCGCCATCGCGGTGGCCGGCGATACCGTGTACGCCGCTGCCGACGGCGAAATCGACGTCCTGTACGCCCCCACCGGTGAATCCGGCTGGGGGCCCGACCTGCCAGCACTCCCGAAGAACAACCCACACGTCAGCATGGCTCCGGTCGGCGGCACCCTCTACGTCACCACCGCCCACACGGCGCGCGCCATCCACATGGGCAACGACCCCTTCCCCGCAGCCGTGCACGGATACGGAGCCGCAGGCCAATGAGTGGGCGGGTGCGGAGCAGCATGGCGCACGGGCAGTGGCCCGGGCGAGCGTCCCGATGCACTTCGGGAGCGTGCCGGGTCCGGGGCGGCTGTGGTGGGTAGATCCGCGACCACGTCGCCGTCGATGCCCGGATCGACGGCGTCGGCGAGCTGGTCCCGGATCATCGTGAATGACCTAGGGCGCCTCCTGATCGACTTCGAATCTTCGGCAGCCCCTCCGCCACCCTCCCCGCCAACGCCGAGCCGATGCCCTACCAGCAAGCCGTGCACTGGCTGACTGACGCGGGTCACATCAGCGAGCGCAGCGTGTGGTGCACTAGCAGGTGCCCCCAGACCTCCTGCTCGACCCCGGCCGGCCAACGGGAGCGCAGTACCAGCGGGCCGTCGCGCCACAGCTTCCCGACCGCCTGGAACGAAATCCCGAAGTCCCGGTACCGGTGAGCCAGCGCCCTCAGATGCCTGGCGGGGTGGGCCTCGTGGTCCAGCAGCGTTGTCACCAGAAAATACGAACCCTCCTCGATCACGCGAACCTCTGTGTGGCAGCGGCCGGACGAGTCGCACATACCGCTGAGATAAGAGCTGTCCGGGAAGGCTGTTCGCCACGGCATTGGAGGTTCGGCTCTGACGCGCCACAACAGGTCGGCTCCGGAGGCGCGCACCGCCGGCAACAGGTTCAGGTCTTCGGCACCACAATCTGCGAGAACCAGGTCCTCGGGGGACAGGCCGGTGAATAGTTCCCGCGCCAGGGTGGGGTCGGTGCTGGTGACCGGAAGTCCCACTGCCGCCTTGGTGATGGTGTCGCTGCCGCACTCCGCGAGCACGGCGACCCTGGCCCGTGGAAGTGACGTGCGTACGGTCACCCGCTCGACAACTGGGGTCGTCGCGCCGTACCGCGCCCTGTTGTCGGGGGTGTCGGGGACGCTCACCGTGGCAGCGTCCGCCGCAAGGACCCGCCACCTGCGATAGCTATCGCAGGTGGCGCGCGCAGCACTACTCCGCATGACGGCCTCCGAGAACAGCGCGGCCATGGGTTCGGGGCCAAGGCGGGCCCGCGCCCGGGACAGGGCGGCAGTGGTCGGAGGCAAGGGCGGGACCGGGTTCCTTCCCCGGTCTGCCCAGTTCAGGGACTCCGCCAGCAGTTGCACCACCTGTCCGTAACTGCGATGCCAGAAAAGGCATATGGCCAGCACGAAGTACACGACCGTACGGGCGGGAAGACGCCGACTGCGCAATTCGGACCGGCCGCACTCGGCCACCACGTGATCGACGAGGTCCGGCGGGAAGGTGCGCACGAGCAGCCGGACGGCGATCCGGTCGGACAGATTGTCCTCCACGCTGGCCCTCAGTTGCCCCGGCCGTGGCATCGGGATATCTCCCTTAAGTCAGCGGTTCCGATTTCCTTCTGTTTGCCCTATCCGGTCAAGTAGAGAAACCATGGAAGAGGCAGAACCGATCCGGCTTTCTTCCACTGGTTGACGCGATACACAACCAACTCGGTTGCATCGCACGAGAGGAATCGATTCCCCTCGCGAGAAAGTGTGATGAATCGATTCTTTACGTGATCCGGCGGCGTCCGTGCCTCCAGAATCACCTCGTAACTCCTTGAAAGGAGAATCAAATGGCCAACCGTGCATTGCTGGTCGGAATCGACGAATACGAGGTTCCCGGCAACGAACTGAACAGTTGTGTCAACGACACATACGCCTTTCGGGACTGGCTGAAGCAGTCGGACTTCTCGGACAACGCGGAGATCCGGATGCTCCACAACGAGGACGCCACGCTGGCACGGGTCCGCGACGGCCTCGACTGGCTGCTGACTGACGCCGAGTCCGGCGACCGCTGCGTCTTCTACCAGTCCTCACACGGGTACCGCTACCAACCCGAGGACGAGCCGGGCACCTTCGTCGAAGTCCTGGTCTGCCACGACCGCTACCAGTTCTTGCACGACAGCGAACTCGTCGAGCGGAGCCGGCAGGTGGATCCCGGGGCGCTCACTGTGATCCTCGACGCCTGCCACTCGGGCGGCATGAACAAGGACTGGATCGACCCTCAGCAGCGCTTCCAGACCGCGCGGGCGAAGGTCTTCATACCCCCAGCCGACATGCTCGCGGCACAAGCCAAGTCGCTCGCCGGAGTCGAGGCCCCGACCCTGAAGCTCTTCGGCCGCTCGGCTACTCGTTCCGCGACGAAGCTGTTCGCCGGAGCGAGGGCCGGTACGAAGGGCCCCAAGGCGCAGCCCGAGGTAGAGATCAACGCCGTGCTGCTGACGGCCTGCACCGCCCGCCAGACGGCCGCTGCGGGCAGTGAACGCACCAACGATCTCTCGGCGTTCACCCACGCGCTCCTGAAGGGGGTGGACTCGTCCACCCCGGTCAGCGACCTGATCGAGCGTGCCGGCGAAACCCTCGACGACCTGGGCATGGAGCAGACCCCCGGCTGCTTCGCCCCTCAAGACCTGCAACCTCTGCTCTCCGAGCCCCTTCTCGCCGAGCAGCCCACAGGAAAGGAACCCACCACCATGACCATGACCGCGACCACCACGCCAACCGAACGCGACATCAGGAAGGCCCTCCAGCCGCTCATCGATGCGGCGACGGGTGCCGCCTCCAAGAAGCCGAGCGGCAAGGGGTATAAGGGCGCCGGATCAGGTGCGGACGGCAAGCCCGACGTTGTGGCGTACGCGGCGAAGCTGGTGCCCGCCTTCGCCGCCGTGAGCAAGGCTGCCGGGGTGAAGCCGAAGTCGCTGTACCTCGACGACTTCTACATGGACCAGATCGACGGGGGGTGGCTGACCGACGTTCTCGACACGTCGTGGCAGATGACGAACTGCTTCCCCCAGACCTATCTGGACCTGTTCGCGGAGACGCCGAGCAAGGACTTCGCGGAGGACGCCCTCACACGGATCAAGCGGAAGGTCCCCCGCAAGGTCTTTGAGGACCCGGCTTTCTGGGATTCCGTCGTCCACGTCCTGGTCACGCTGGCACCGGTGGTCATCGACATGGTCACCGGCGACGGGAGCAGCGACAAGTCGGTGAAGGACCCCAAGAGCTTCTGGGACGACATCGTCGAAGGTGTCGGGGACTTCGTCGAGGACGCCATCCCCACGGCGGTCGATGTCGCCCAGGTCGTCCTCCCCTGGATCATCTGACCGACTACCGTCTTCAGGGGCGACTGCCTTGGCAGTCGCCCCTGGGGCTGAGACCCCAAGGAAGGCACCATGCCCCCGACCGTCCACGACGACATCTACGCGAAGGCGGCCCGCGACCTCGCCGACTTCACGGAACCTGATCTGTCCGATTTCACGGACGATGACATCGACACTGCAATGGCCCGCGCTTTCACCGCGGCGGGCGCCCGGCCTAGCTGGTTGGAATGGCTCCGTACGGCGATCCAAGAGGCGAGCCACGGCGATGTCATCTTGGAAGACGCCGATTCCGACGAATTCCCGGCCGCCGTTAAAGGTCTCGACGTTTCATATCAGCGCCTTCGCGGTGAATCGGGTTCAGGGTCCGGATCCGTTGAACGTACGCAACTGCTCACCATAGGGCAATTCGAACGCCCCTTTCGGTTCGTGCGGGGTGTCCGGGAAATCCGCAATTCCTCGTCGTCACTGCACGACGCCGTCCGAGAATCGCTGCGCGACATCATCGACGAAGCGCTCCGCCGCAGGACTCCTACCGAGCCGGAGACGCCGGGCAATTGACCGAGTGTGACCATCACGGGTCTAGATGTTCCACGGCACCCGCCGGTCGGGGTCCTGGACGGGGCGCCATACGGGTGCTGCCGGGCCGTGGGGGAGAAGGTCGGTCAGTGGGGCCACGAGGACGGGCACCTCGTGCAGAAAGCTGTACAGGGCCAGCTCTCGGGTAGCCGCGTGCAGGGCGGTGATCCGGTTCTCGATGCCGGTAGGGCCGGTGCCGTCCAGGACGATCAGCAGCCGTGGGAAGAGCGGGTAGCGCCGTCGCCACTCTTCAACGCCTGGTTGTTGGATGGTTGGCCGGCGTCCCGGGATGGTGGGCACGTAGGAGTGGAGGCGGGCGTAGGCGGTCAGTTTGGCGGCGAGGCGTTCGGGGCCCATGGTGGCGCGGTCGACCTCGACGAAGGCCCGCAGCATCGGCCCGCCCTCGCCGTCGACCGGGCCGCGCCGGTAGTACAGGAGGGCGTCGGGGATGACGGCCTCGCCCTTGCCGATCGGGTGGTGGACCTCGGTCATCCAGTCCATCGGCCGGCACACATCGCCGCGGCGTCGCGCGTCCTGGAGGAAGGCCAGCCCCGTCTCGGTCACCGTCAGCGCGTGCCCGACCTTGAGGCGCACGGCGGTCGGATCAGACACAGTCCTGGAGGGTCGGCGCCCCGCAGCTCGGGCCACTCCCCGGCGACCCGCACCCCATAGCGGGTGGGGAACCACACCCTTCGCCGTCCGGCCTGCGGCAGCGTGATCGGGTCAACCAGTCCTTCTTCCCGCAACCGGGCCAGGCGCCGCCGGGTCTGCTCGATCCGCACCCCGGGGGCGACCGCCCAGTGCATCTGCTCCGTGGTGGCCATCCGGTACTGCACTAGCACCGCAAGCGCCAGCCGGTCCCCGCCACCCGCGTCCACACCGATCATCGCGATCCGCTCGCTTCCCGTCCGGCACGGCGCAGCCTCAGCGCCGCGTGTACCGGCAAGGTCAGCGGTCGGCCCCGACCAGAAGGGCGACCACATGGGCCCGACCACGATCACGAAGTCACAACACTGCCGACGACCAGACCCCACAACTCCGCCGACAACCCGGCCGACAACCCTCCGCACCCTCTCCCGCGCTACCCGCGAACTCGCAGGTCACCACGCTGGTTCGGCCGGGGTCGGGAGGCCGACATCCCCTCTACGCCCCCAAGTCCACGCCCAAGCCGGAAGGAGAGAAGTGGGTGGGTGGG
>NZ_RSAJ01000503.1 GCF_003933965.1 Streptomyces sp. RP5T | reverse complement strand
GGTCGATGACGTGGCCGTCCGTGGGGGAGACGGCGAGCAGGCCGGAGCGGTGCGTGTGGGTGGGGTCGGCGATGACCTCCTCGGCGAGTGCGCCTTGCCGATGCAGGCCCCGCAGGAGTGGGTCCTCGGTGTGGGCCAGGGGGGGGCCCGGCAGGTACGCCTCGACAAGGGCGGTGGCGTGCAGGGTGTGCTCCGGGACGGTGGGGCTGGTCGCGGTGAAGGTGCCGGTGCTCTCGTCGGTGTCGACCCGGATGCCGGCGCCCAGGAAGCGGACGATGCCGGCCCGGGACAGAGCCAGCAGCTGGCGCAGGCGGAATCCGGGCGGGCCGGAGGCCAGGAAGCTGAAGAAGCTGTGCCACCAGCCGTCGAGTTGCTCGGCGACGGAACGCGCGGTCAGCCGTCCCGCCGCGACCAGGCGGGGCAGTTGCCCGTAGACCGAGAGCAGGGCGAGGAATGCCCCGAGATCCGCGCTGAACGCCGGGTCCTCGCGGCGGGCGACGTCCCGGGCGATGTGGTCGCGCAGGTGTTCCTGGAAGGCCTCCGGCGTGGGGAAGGCGAGGCCGTCCAGCGGGCGGTCCAGGACCTCGAAGTCCAGGCGGTCCACCGGGTCGGGTACGGCCGTGGCGACGAGGGCCGCCATCTCGGCGTCGTACCAGCCCAGGCGGTCGTAGGCGGCGACGAAATCCGGCCACGGGAGGGCCGTGCGCTCGGGGTGGGCGTGGAAGAGCTCGTGGTAGTGGCCGAAGCCGATCTCCTTGGCCATCAGCGGCCACACGTCGCGCCGCAGGTCCAGCGGACGGCCCTCGGCGAGCAGCGCGTCGACCGCCTCGGGGCCGAGGTGACGCGGCAGGGGAGGCCGGGGACCCTGGAGGCGGTAGCGCGTCTTGGAGTGGTACGGCACCCCGCGCCGCGATCCGACGTGCAGGACCGGTTCGCGGCCGGACGCGAGGTAGGTGAGGGTGCCGTCGGCCTCGGTGCGGAAGGTGCCGCCGCGGCCCTCGGTGAGCAGCGCCATCAGGTCGATGAAGGCCAGCCCGAAGCCGCGCACGATGACGTGTTCGCCGGGTCGCAGTGCGGACAGGTCGGCGTCGGCGGTGAACTCGGGCGGCAGGTGAAAGCGGCCGTGCCGGCGGGCGAATGCGGCGTGGTCACGGTACTCGGCGGCGGGAGCGGAGCCGAGGTGTCCCTGGGCCAGGACCACCAGATCGGCGGTGAGCGGCGTGGCACGATCGGCGAGGTGCACCTGCTGTTGACCGTCCGGCGGACCGGTGACGGCGGTCGCGGTGGTGCGGTGCCACTCCACCGTGACGCTGGGCGGCAGTTGGGCCAGCGCCCTGCGGAACACCCATTTCAGGTAGGCGCTCTGTGCGCGGTGGGTGGGGAAGTCGGACCCGTCGAGTGTGCGCAGTTCCGCGAGCACCTCCGGGTCGGTGGGCTCGGCGTACGGGGTGTGGCGGGGGCTCCTGCCGGAGAACTGGGCGGCCCACTCGGCAAGGGAGGGGCCAGGCTGTACCGGGCCCTCGATCGTGGAGGACTCGTCGGTGAACATGGTGACGTCCTCGGCCATGGAGTTCATCCGCAGCAATGCCGACTGCTCATGACGCCAGACGCGTCCCGGGCCGGGCGGGTGCGGGTCCACCAGGTGGATGCGCAACTCTCTTGCGTCGTCCCATAGTTCGGGCACGTTGGCGGCGATTCGCTCCAGCAGGCCCGTGGCGCGCGGCCCCGCGCCGACGACGACCAGGACCGGCGAAGGGGTGCTGCTCACCGGTCACCGCCCATCGCCGGGCGGGCGTCGGCGGCCGTGGCCGCGCTCAGCCGGTGGCGCAGCGCGGTCAGGCGGCCGCGCAGCCGTTGCAGCGGGGTGGGCGGCAGGGCGCGGGAGTCCCCGCGCGCGTAGTACCGCTCGACGTAGAACTGGCCCGCGCTGAGCACTGTGGTGACCGCGATGTACCAGAGGGTGGCGACCATCAGCAGCGGGATGATCTGGTAGGTCTGGTTGTAGATGAGCTGCACCGAGTACAGCAGGTCGTGCACGGCCAGCACGCTGACGATGCTGGTGCCCTTGAGAGTGCCGATCAGCATGTTCCCTGCCGTGGGCACGATGGAGCGCATCGCCTGGGGGACGGTGATCCGGCGCAGGGTGCGGTGTCTGCTCAGCCCGAGGGCATGGGCCGCCTCGGTCTGCCCGGGGTCCACGGAGAGGATGCCGCCGCGCACCACCTCGGCGGCGTAGGCGGTCTCGTGCAGGGTCAGGCCGATGACGGCGGTCAGGGTGGGGCCTAGCAGATTGACCGTCTTGACGGTGAGGAACTGCGGGCCGAACGGGATGCCCAGGCCCAGCGTCGGATACAGGGCGCCGATGTTGAACCAGAACAGCAGCTGTACCAGCAGCGGTGTGGACCGGAAGATCCACACATAGCCCCAGCTCAGCGTGCGCAGGACAGGGTTGGCCGACAGCCGCATCACCGCGAGCACGGTGCCGAGCAGGAAGCCGAGCACCATCACCACAGCCGTCAGCCACAGGGACAGCAGCAGTCCGTCGAGCACGGCGGAGGTGGTGAAGTACCGGCCCACCACGCTCCATTGAAAGGCGTCGTTGCGGACGACGGAGTTGACCACCATCGCGAACAGCAGCAGGGCGACCGCAGCGGTCAGCCACCGGCCGGCGTGCCGGCGCGGCACGATCCGGGGCAGGTCGGGGGCAGGCGCGCTGGCCCGTGTCAGGGGTTTCGCCGCAGGGGCCGGCGTGACTTCGGAAGGCGTGACCATCGAG
This sequence comes from Streptomyces sp. RP5T, assembly GCF_003933965.1. Lineage (GTDB taxonomy): Bacteria > Actinomycetota > Actinomycetes > Streptomycetales > Streptomycetaceae > Streptomyces. The sequence continues at coordinate 3,342 of NZ_RSAJ01000503.1, read as the reverse complement.
AGGTTCTCCGGGGGAGGGGATCGCAGGCGGGGGTGACCACCCGGTGGCACTCGCAGGGAGCGCAACGGCACAGGCGCTGCGTGCGTACGGTGCGGCCGGGGCTCGGCGTCGTCACGTTCGCCACGTCCCTCAACGCGGCCGGAGAGGCCGCCGCGCAGGGCGGGGCCGATCCGCTGTCGATCGTATGTGCCCAGGGCATCGATGTGTCAACAGCGTCCTGGGCGGCGTCGGCCCCCGGGCGGTCCGGCATCCGGGCGCTGCTTGACGAGCGCGACGATGTACTGCTCAATTAGTCGCATGAATGCCCAGCAGCGCTTGGTCTCGCGCGATCACATCGACTTCGGTCGGGTGTGGTCGGCCGCGTGTTGCGCCTGACTCGGCAGCGGGCCGTCTGACTGGCCCTTCCCTCCCTCGGTGACCCCGTCGCGGGCCGAGTTGTCTTCCCACGCGCGCTGCCGCAGCTCTGCTTCCAGCTCTGATTCTCCCGACGCTCGACGTCGTCACGACTGCACCGTCCCGTCTGCCTGACGGTTGTTCACCCACGCCCGCACGCACGGCGATTCCGCCATGCCTGCGTGTCGCCGCACCCTGAAAGGCCATCTCCCATGCCCGTGGAGTTCCTCGGCATCGCCGCCACCAACGACGGCTCCGAAACCACACCCCGCTCCGGCGCCGCGTTCGACAAGGAGTACACGCTCCGGCTCGCCCGGGCACACGAGGACCACGGCTGGGACCGGGTGCTGTTCGCCTACGGCTCCGGGTCCCCGGACCCCGCACCGGCCGCCGCGTACATCGCGAGCAGGTTGGAGCACCTGCAGATCCTGCTCGCCCATCGGCCCAACGTCTCCTATCCCACCTTCGCCGCGAAGACCTTCGCCACCCTCGATCAGATCAGCGAGGGCCGGCTGACCGTGCACTTCATCACCGGTGGCAACGACCGCGAGCAGGGCCGCGAGGGCGACACCCTCACCAAGGACGAGCGCTACGCCCGCACCCGCGAGTACATCCGGATCGTCAAGAGGATCTGGACCACTCACGAGCCCTTCGACCACGAGGGCGAGCACTACCGCTTCCACGACTTCGTCAGCGACGTCTTCCCTGTCCAACAGCCCCGCCCGAACGTCTCGTTCGGCGGCTCGTCCCCTGCCGCGTACGCCGCCGGAGGCGCCGAGGCCGACATCTACTGCCTGTGGGGCGAGCCCCTGGCGAAGACCGCCGAGCAGATCGAGAACGTGAAGGCCGCCGCGAAGGCCGCGGGCCGCACGGACGTGCCCCGCATCCAGGTGGCGTTCCGCCCGATCATCGCCCCGACCGAGGAGCTGGCCTGGGAGAAGGCCCACCGTACGGTCGGCGCGATCAAGGCCCGCAAGGAGCGGGGCGAGGCCCTCGGCAAGCGCCACAGCGGGCACACCCGGCCGCAGGCGGCGACACCTCAAAACGTCGGCTCCCAGCGGCTCATCGCCATCGCCGAGGCGGGGGAGCGCTACGACCGCGCCCTGTGGACCCCGACCGCCGCGGCGACCGGCGGCGCGGGCAACTCCAACGCCCTGGTCGGCACCCCGGAGACGGTCGCCCAGGCGCTCCTCGACTACTACGACCTCGGTGTCGACATCCTCTCCGCCCGCGGCTACGACCTGCTGGGTGACGCCGTCGACTTCGGCCGGTACGTGATCCCGATCGTCCGCGAGGAGGTCGCCAAGCGCGACGCCGAGCGCGCGGCACGCGCGACGCAGACTCTGACGGCGGTGAACGAATGACGTGCGTAACGGAGTTGACGGTCATTCAGGTCCCCGTCTCCGACCCGCGCGTGAGACCCCTGCTGCGCGAACTCGGCCACGAGTACTCCACGCGCTACGGCAAGGACGCCCACGCCGAGATCTCCCGCTATCCCGACGAGGAGTTCACCGAACCGTACGGCGGCCTGCTGCTCCTGCTGCTGGAGCGGGGTGAGCCCGTCGCAGGCGGCGCCTTCCGGCGGTACGACGCGACCACCGCGGAACTGAAGCGGATCTGGACCCACTCCGCCCACCGGCGGCGTGGTCTCGCCCGGCGGGTCATCGCCGAGCTGGAACGCGAGGCGGGCATCCGGGGCTACCGGCGGATCCATCTGACCACCGGGCCGCGCCAGCCCGAGGCCCGCGGCCTGTACCTGGCCACCGGCTACACACCGCTGTTCGACACCGAGGCGGACCCGGAAACCATCGGCCCGCTGCCCTTCGAGAAACATCTGCCGGCCGAAGCGCAGACAGCACGCACAGCAGTCACCGCACGCACAGGAAAGGCAGCCCACCTGTGAACCCTCGCCCGATCAGAACCCGCCTGCGCATCGCCGCGACCATCGCGCTGCTGCCCGTACTGGCGCTGACCGCCTGTGGCTCGGGCGACACCTCCGGCACCGCACCGGCGGGTGCTCAGGCATCTCCCGCGCCGACCGACGACCCGGTCGCCGCCGTACACAAGGTGGACTCCGCCGCCGCCCTGCTGCCCGCCGACGTCCGCGAAGCGGGCACACTGCGGGTCGGCAGCTCGGTCGGATTCCCGCCCGGGGCGTACTACCCGAACGGGCAGGACAAGGCGCCGGCCGGCCAGGACATCGACATCGCCGACGCGGTGGCCAAGGTCCTCGGCGTGAAGCTGGAGCGGCAGGACGCCTCCTTCGAGACGATCCTGCCCGCCCTGGGCAGCGGCAAGTACGACGTCGGGACCGGCAACTTCGGCGTCACCACCGAACGCCTGAAGACCATCGACTTCGTCACCTACGTCAACGACGGCCAGGGCTTCGCGGTGAAGACGGGCAACACCGCACTCGGCACGAAGGTCACCGACCTCACCCGGCTGTGCGGGCTGACCATCGGCACCGGCGCCGGCACCACCTTCGAAGCGACCCTCGCCGCACAGAAGGGGGTGTGCGCGAAGGCGGGCAGGAAGCCGTACGACGTGAAGGTCTACTCGGAGAACGCGGCGACCCTCACCGCACTCCAGCAGGGCCGCATCGACGTGATCATGTCCACCATCAACGGCCTGCGCTACCAGGCGGCCCAGCCCGCCTCGCAGACCACCTTCCTCGGCGAGTTCCACCGCCTCGACGTCGGCTTCGCCTTCAAGAAGGGCTCCCCACTGACCAAGGCCTTCCAGGCCGCCGTCAACGAGCTGATCAAGGACGGCACCTACGCCCGGATCCTCAAGAAGTGGGGCACCTCCGCCTCCGCGATCGACACGTCGCGGATCAACCCGTCCGAGCACAGCTGAGAGTTGAGCAGGAACCTCCACGATGTCCACGCCGCCATCCATCACTGCCATCGCGCCGCCCGGCGCGGCCACCCCGGGCAAAGGCCCCGGGGC
>NZ_RSAJ01000502.1 GCF_003933965.1 Streptomyces sp. RP5T | reverse complement strand
GTCCCGGGGGCGGCCGGGGCGGCTTCGGCGGCAGGAACGGCGGCCCCGGCGGCGAGCTGCCGGGCGGCACCCAGCAGGGCGGTGGCCAGGCGGGCGGGGAGTTCCCCGACGGCAACGGCGGAAATGGCGGCAACAGCGAGCTTCCCCAGGGCGGTGGCGCACCCGGCGGCACGACCGGGGAGCTCCCGGGCGCCGGTACGAGTGGTGGCCCCTCCGGAGGCGGCCCCGGCGGCGGTGGCGGCATGGGCGGCAGCGTCGACGGCGCCCTGGTCTCGTACCTGGAGAAGCACCAGGACGGCGCCACGTGGCTGCTCGCGGTGTCGAACTCGCAGAGCGCGGGCCAGCTGATCCTCAGCACGCACCAGCCCGTCATCTCCATGTGGGGCTTCACCGGCACGGACCGGGCGATGACCCTCGCCAGGCTCAAGGAACTCGTGAAGAAGGGCGAGTTGCACTACATCCAGCTTGGCGGCGGTGGCATGGGCGGCAACAGCAGCCTGAACCAGGAGATCACCAGCTGGGTGCAGAAGAACGGCACGGCGGTGAAGGCGAGCGACTACGGCACGAGCGGTTCCTCCGCGCAGAGCGCCCAGTCGAGCGGCACCTCGACGATCTACCGGCTGGATGCCTCCGATGTCGGCTGAGCACCGAGAAAATCACCGGCTCGCGTACAACCCTGGGGCGCCACCGGTGGTCTCTTGATCGCCAACCGTGCGTGTCCCTGAGGACAACTCCCGGCAAACACGGGCGGTTCGCACCCCATCGACGTGGATGCCCTCCAGGCGTCCCCCGCATGCCGCAGGAGAATCCCGCATGCACCAGAAGTACCACTCGCACCTGCGACTCGCCCTCGCGACGGCCGCCGCTGCCGCGCTGACGGGCGGTCTGCTCACGGTGTCCGCGACGACGGCCACCGCCGCCGACTCGTTCAAGGTCGCCAAGGCCGACTTCAACGGCGACGGCATCGGCGACGTCCTCGCCACGGCCGCCGGCGCCTCCGTCAGCGGCCACGCCGACGCCGGCCAGGTCGTCGCCCTCTACGGCAGCGCCGGCAGCGGCATCACCTCCGCCAAGCGCTCGGTCCTCAGCCAGAACTCCGGGACCGTGCCCGGCAGCGCGGAGGCCGGCGACTGGTTCGGCGGCGCGACGGCCTACGCCGACTTCAACGGCGACGGCTACGACGACCTCGCCGTGGCCTCGCCGTACGAGAAGGTCGGCACCGACACCGACGGCGGCGCCCTCGCGATCCTGTGGGGCTCGGCGAGCGGCCTCACCGGCAAGGCGAGCGACGTGCCGGACCCGGCCGTCTCCTCGCACGACAACTGGGGCCTGGCCCTGGCCGCCGGCGACTTCGACGGCGACGGCAAGGCCGACCTGGCCGTCGGCAGCTCGTCCGCGACGCTCTACGTCTACAAGGGCGGCTTCAGCAGCACCGGCCAGCCGGGCGGGCGGTACACCATCAAGCCGCCGATCATGCCCGGCTCTTCCGGCTTCCCGTACGGCCCGCAGCAGCTCACCGCAGGCGACGTGAACGGCGACGGCCGCACCGACCTGGTGGTCGACGGCTACGAGACACAGACCGGGAACGGCTGGAACACCAACTACTGGGTGCCCGGCACCGCGAGCGGCCTGAGCGTCGCGGGCGTCAAGACCCTCAAGCCGGGCATCGTCACCGGCATCGGCGACATCAACGGCGACGGGTACGGCGACATCGTCACCGGCGCCGGCTGGGACGCCACGACCGGCGACGGCCAGACCGTCCCGGACTCCTCGGACGGCGGCAGGGTCAGCATCACCTACGGCTCCGCGTCCGGACCCGCCTCGACCACCGGCATCACCCAGAACACCGGGAACGTGCCCGGCAGTTCGGAGAAGGGCGACTCCTTCGGCTGGGACCTGGACCTGGGCGACGTCAACGGCGACGGCTACCAGGACCTGGTCGTCTCCACCCCGAACGAGGACCTCGGCAGCGTCTCCAACGCCGGCATGGTCACCGTCATGTACGGCTCCGCGAGCGGCATCAACACCTCCACGGGCCTGCAGTCCTTCGAGCAGAACACGACGGGCGTCCCCGGCACCTCCGAGAAGAGCGACCTGTTCGGCGCCGACGTCAAGCTCGACGACGTCAACGGCGACGGCAAGGCCGACCTGGTCATCGGGTCGTACGAGGACGGCGGCGACGGAGCGGTGACCTACCTGCCCTCCACCGGCACGAAGATAGGCACGACCGGCTCCCGCGCCCTGTCCGTCACCGCGGTGGGCGTCTCCACCTCGGGCACCCCTCAGTTCGGCGCCCTCTTCGCCGACTAGGCCGCCCTCTTCCCCAGGCACCCCACACCGGGCCCGCGAACGGCCCCCGACCGGACGGTCGGGGGCCGTTTTCGCGTGTCAACTCGCGTAGACAAGGGGCGATTTGCCGTTTCCGGTCACCGAATGGACACGCGGAGTCCATTTACATGGCCTCATGTCCATGTCACTCTCCCTCTGCCGCCTCCATTCAACCCGCGTAGATGGGACCCCCCTTATGCCGGCGACACGCATCCGCAGCTGGAAGTCGGTGGCGTTCACCACCGCCGCCGTGCTGGTCGGGCTCGCCGCCCCGGTCGTGACCACGACCCCGGCAGCCGCCACGACGACCGCGTACGACTCGACGTACTACAAGAACGCGATCGGCAAGACGGGGACGAGCCTCAAGTCGTCCCTGCACACGATCATCAGCAGCCAGTCGAAGATCTCGTACTCGGCTGTCTGGGACGCGCTCAAGGTCACCGACCAGGACCCGAACAACACGAGCAACGTGCTCCTGCTGTACAGCGGTGTCTCCCGCAGCAAGTCCCTCAACGGCGGTGACGTCGGCGACTGGAACCGCGAGCACACCTGGGCCAAGTCGCACGGCGACTTCGGCGAGGTCACCGGACCCGGCACCGACCTGCACCACCTGCGCGCCTGCGACGTCCAGGTCAACAGCATCCGCGGCAACCTCGACTTCGACAACGGCGGCAGCTCCGTCACGAACGGCGGCGGCTCCACCGTCGACTCCGACTCCTTCGCGCCGCGCGCGGCCGACCGGGGCGACGTGGCCCGCATGATCCTGTACATGGCCGTGCGCTACGAGGGCGACGACGGCTTCGCCGACCTGGAGCCCAACGAGAAGGTGGGCAACGGCTCCAACCCCTACATGGGCAAGCTCGCCGTCCTCAAGGCCTGGAACGAGGCGGACCCGCCCAGCGCCTTCGAGGAGCGCCGCAACCAGGTCATCTACGACACCTACCAGCACAACCGCAACCCGTTCATCGACCACCCGGAGTGGGTCGAGGCGATCTGGTAGGACCCGGCTACAGGTGCGTCGGAGCGAACATCCGCAGCACCGCCGGGAGGACGACCACCGAAGGCCCCGGTGAGCCGAGCGCCTTCGACAGGTCCTCCGCGAGGGTCTCCGGGGTCGTACGGACCCCGGGGACGCCGAAGGACTCGGCCAGTGCCACATAGTCGGGGCGGGACAGTTCCGTCCCCGTGGCCTGGCCGAAGGCGTCCGTCATGTACTCGCGCAGGATGCCGTAGCCGCCGTCGTCGACGATCAGCCAGGTGACGTCCAGGTCGTGCTGGCGGGCCGTCGCCAGCTCGGCGATCGAGTACAGCGCCCCGCCGTCCCCCGACACCGCCAGCACCGGGCGGGTCGGGTCGGCCACCGCCGCGCCGAGCGCCGCCGGGAAGGCGTAGCCGAGGCCGCCGGCGCCCTGGGCCGAGTGCATGAGGTTGGGCCCCTTGGCGTCGAACGCCGACCAGGCCCAGTACGCGAGGATCGTCATGTCCCAGAAGGACGGCGAGTCGGCCGGCAGCGCCCTGCGGACCGAGGCCAACACGTCCTGTTCCAGGGTCAGTTCCTGGGCGGCGATCCGGTCGGCGACCTGCGCGAGGACGGTACGGACCCGCTCGGGGGCCTCGGCGTCCTCCCTCGGGGCCACCGTCTCCAGCAGCGCCTGCAACGCCAGTCGCGCGTCCGCGTGGATGCCGAGGGCGGGGTGGTTGGACTCCAGCTTGCCGAGGTCGGCCTCGATCTGGATCATCCGGCCCCGCGGCTTGAACGTGTGGTAGTTCGAGGAGAGTTCACCGAGCCCCGAGCCGACCACCAGGAGCACGTCCGCGTCCTCCAGGAAGTCCGTGGTGTGCCGGTCCTCGATCCAGGACCGCAACGACAGCGGGTGCTGCCACGGGAACGCGCCCTTGCCGCCGGGAGTGGTGACCACCGGGGCCCTCAGGACCTCCGCCAGCTGCCGCAGCTTGCGGGACGCGTCCGCCCGTACGACGCCCCCGCCCGCGATGATCGCCGGGCGGGCGGCGTTCGACAGCAGGTCGGCTGCCACCGCCGTGAGTTCGGGGCGCGGCGGCAGCTCCTCGGGGAAGGCGTCGCCGCCCGTCACCACCGGGATCGACGTCTCGGCGAGCAGCACGTCCTGCGGGATCTCCACCCACACCGGCCCGTGCGGGGCGGTCAGCGCGGAGGTCCAGGCCGCCTCGATCGCGGAGGGGATCTGGGACTGGGCGCGCACGGTGTGGACCGACTTGACCACGCCCCTGAAGGAGGCCGCCTGGTCCGGGAGTTCGTGCAGATAGCCGTGGCGGCCGCCGCCGAGCCCCGCGGTCGGGATCTGACTGCTGATCGCCAGGACGGGGGCGGAGGCGGCCGCGGCTTCCTGAAGGGCGGCCAGGGACGTCAGCGCCCCCGGACCCGTCGACAGCAGCAGCGGGGCCGCCTCGCCCGTGATCCTGCCGTACGCGTCGGCCGCGAAGCCCGCGTTGTTCTCCATCCGCAGGCCGACGTACCGCAGGTCGGAGCGCCGCAGCGCGTCGAACATCCCGAGCGCGTGCTGGCCGGGCAGGCCGAACACGGTCGTCGCGCCGAGCGCGGCCAGCGTCTCCACGACCAGGTCTCCGCCGTTGCGGCCGGGAGGAGGGTTGAGAGCAGCGGAAATCTGCGCCTCCGTCGGGCGGAGCACCAGGTCGTGGTCGTGAGTCACTGCGCGCGGGCCTCTGCAATCTGGCGGGACATGATCGTGGTCAGTTCGTAGGCGGTGTGGGAGGCCGCCACCGACGTGATCTCCGCGTGGTCGTACGCGGGGGCCACCTCGACGACGTCCGCCGACACCAGGTTGCACGATGCCAGACCGCGCAGGATCTCCAGCAGCTCGCGGGAGGTCATGCCGCCCGCCTCGGGCGTGCCGGTGCCGGGCGCGTGGGCCGGGTCCAGGCAGTCGATGTCGATGGAGATGTAGAGCGGACGGTCGCCGATGCGCTCGCGGAGCTGGTCGGCGACCTCGTCGGCGCCCCTGCGGTACACGTCCGCGGACGTCACGATGCCGAAGCCCAGCTTCTCGTCGTCGGTGAGGTCCTGCTTGCCGTACAGCGGACCCCGCGTGCCCACGTGGGAGAGGGCGGAGGTGTCCAGGATGCCCTCCTCCACCGCCCGCCGGAACGGCGTGCCGTGCGTGTACTCGGCGCCGAAGTAGGTGTCCCAGGTGTCGAGGTGGGCGTCGAAGTGCAGCAGGGCGACCGGGCCGTGCTTCTTGGCGACGGACCTGAGCAGCGGCAGCGCGATGGTGTGGTCGCCGCCCAGGGTCATCAGACGGGCGCCGGTGGCGAGGAGGTCGTCCGCGGCGGCCTCGACGGTCTCGACGGCCTCGTTGATGTGGAACGGGTTCACCGCGATGTCCCCGGCGTCCGCGACCTGCGCCAGCGCGAAGGGGGACGCGTCCTGGGCCGGGTTGTAGGGCCTGAGCAGCCGGGACGCCTCACGGATCGCGTTGCCGCCGAAGCGGGCGCCCGGCCGGTACGAGACACCCGAGTCGAACGGCACCCCGACCACGGCGACGTCGGCCCGTCCGACCTCGTCGAGGCGCGGCAGCCGGGCGAAGGTCGCCGGTCCGGCGTAGCGCGGGATGCGGGAGGAGTCGACGGGGCCGCGGGGCGTCTCGGGGGTGCTCATGGTCGTATGCCTTCCTTCTGCCGGTCCGGGGTCCTCCGGTCCGGGTCCTTCCTGTCCGGGTCCTGCCGGTCTGCGTCGACCCTAGGTGGCCGGGAAGCGGGTGCGAAGTGTACGTTTCCTCCATTCGAGCGGTACTGGAT
>NZ_RSAJ01000501.1 GCF_003933965.1 Streptomyces sp. RP5T | reverse complement strand
GTGGGGTGGGCGTCACGGACGGGCGATGTGGTGGCGGAAGCGACGGCGTCGTGCACGCGGTGGTGTTGCGGAAGCGATGGCGTCGTGCACGCGGTGGTGTTGCGGAAGCGATGGCGTCGTGCACGCGGTGGTGTTGCGGAAGCGATGGCGTCATGCATGCGGTCGTGTTGCGGAAGCGATGGCGTCATGCATGCGGTCGTGTTGCGGGAGCGACGGCGTCATGCATGCGGTCGTGTTGCGGGAGCGACGGCGTCATGCACGCGGTGGTGTTGCGGAAGCGACGGCGTCATGCACGCGGTGGTGTTGCGAGAGCGACGGCGGGTGTTCAGGCGGGGGCGCGACCGGCCCGCTCGGTTCCTGCGCTGCCGCTGCAGCCTCCGCCCCGGCCCTCTCCGTCTCCGCTCCCGAGAACGCCCCCGACGAGTGGACTGTCTCCCGCCGGCGAACCCAGCCCCTGTATGCCCTTTCCGCCCTCTCGACTCTCTCGGCTCTCCTCGATCAACTGCCGTACAAGACGCACGAGTTCGGCGGGCTCGAAGGGCTTGGCGAGGAAGGCGTCGACGCCGACGTCGAGACCGCTGTCGACCTCGTGCTGCGTACAGGCACTGACGATGGCGAGGGGAAGATGAGCGGTCCTGGGATCGGAACGCAGCTGTGCGGCGGTCCGCAGTCCGTCCAGCCGGGGCATGACCACATCGAGGGTCACGATGTCGGGACGCACCTGATGAACGACATCCAGACACTCGACACCATCGGCCGCGGTCACGACCTCGAGACCCTCCAGCTCGAGATTGACCCTGATCAGCTGCCGGATGACCTTGTTGTCGTCCACAACAAGCACCCGGCCCGACGCGCCTGGCACAACTCGAGAGTAGGTGCGGACCGGCCACCGCGTCCGGGTTTTCCCCACTTCCACCCTGTGGGGGTGACGGGCTGGAAGCACGGACGAAACCCGTTCCTGATCACCCCGAGGGAGCTGGTAGTGTTCTACCCGTCGCCACGAGCCACCAGCTCAACGCCGACACGCCCCCGTAGCTCAGGGGATAGAGCAACGGCCTCCGGAGCCGTGTGCGCAGGTTCGAATCCTGCCGGGGGCACCCTTCATACGGTGCCCAAAGACCCCGTCACCAGCGGAAACGCTGAGGCCGGGGTCTTCGCGTATGTGCAGGCGTATGCGGCCCGAAGCGGCTCTATGTCGAGGTGTGTGGACGAGGCGTGGACGGGATCTTGGGGCATTCCCGCAGGTGACCAGACCCATCGCCGCCCAACAGCCGCAGTCCCCCGTTATCGTCGTGCCGATGTTGGACGGCTGCTCGGGTGGAGAGCCATGCCTCGATGAGCGAGTCACGCCGCCATGCGCTGTCCGCAGGCCTCGTACGGACGAGTTGGGGGATCTCGTGGACGTGACCACGCTAGCCGTCGCGCTCATCGGTGTCGGAGGGACGTTGACCGGGACTCTGGGCGGGGCGCTGCTCAGCCAGCGCGTCACCCGCGAGCAGAACCAGCGGGCCGACCGTGAACGGGCCGAGGACCGCCAAGACCGGGCACAGGAAGCCAGGCGAGATCTCTACGCCCGCCTCAACACCACGGCCCGTGCCTATCGCGTCGCGGCCCGGGACGCGGTCCGAGCGGCGGAGCGCGGTGAGACCGTCGAGCCAGCAGTCCTCGAAGCCGCCAAGGACGCTTGGGCGGAGAACTACTCCGTGGCACAGATGGCTCTACCTAAAGACGTCCATGAGATCGCCTCGTCCCTCAACCGGGCGCTCGGAGCCGGGTACACCGTCGTGAAGCAGCTGCCGACCAGCCCCGACCCAGTCGGGGCCTACGTTCGCGCTGGAGCTTGGTTCAGCGGTCCACTGTCCGATGGTGTGTACCTCCTGCAGGTCGCCCTGCGCCATGACCTCGGCGTCGAGGTTCAGCCCGACTTCGAGCAGGCTCGCTCGCAAATGCTTGCTGCGCTCAACAGTGAGCGGAGGACCCTTGAGCGCCTGCTCGCGTCTGAGCAAGCGCAGACCATGCGGCCCGTCTGACCCGCCAGGCAAACGAGAAGCCCCTGGCATCACGCCAGGGGCCTCCGAAATGTCGTATGCCGTCATTCGTACTCGCGAAGCAGATCCTCGATACGCCGGTTGGCGACATCTTGGCGCCCGTCGAGACACTTCGCGTAGCGGGTCAATAGGACCTCAACGCTGTTGCCAGCACGCTCGGCGACCTCGGTCGGATCGACGCCTGCGTTGAGCCATGTCGACAGTGCCGAGTGCCGAAGGTCGTACGGCCGATTTGCGAGCGGTGAGGCCGCGGCGGCCGGCGGCAGCGCGAGCAGACGAGCTTCCTGCCACACGCGGTAGTACGTCGAGGACGGGACGACCGAGCCCTTCTCGCTGAAGAAGAGCCGCCCGTCATCCGCCGTGCCGAAGGTGGCCAGGTGCTCGCGGAACATGGCGACGAGATGGGGCGGAATGGGCACCCGCCGGACGTCCTCGGACGGCCGGTTCTTCAGCCCGCGGTCGTCGTGGGTCTCCCCCGAGTCGGTCCACTGCTTGCCGACCGATGGGCGGGTCCGATGGAGCAGCGCCGAGCCCCAGCCCTGCTCCGGGAGGACCAGGTCCGTCTCGGCGAGGCCGACCGCTTCAGCCGGCCGGAGACCACCGAAGTACATCGCGGCGAACAGACCCACGAGACGACGGCCGCGGGCACGCCGGTATCCGCCCACATAGGAGACAGCCGCCAGGAGGTTGCGAGCCTGCTCCGGGTTGGCGACGACCCGCGGGTCAATCTGGTTGGACACCTTCGGTTTCTGCCAGCGGACAGCCGTAATGGGGTTCTCGCGCAGCTCCCCCAGGTCGACGGCATAATTCGCGGCGTTGACGAGGGTCCGACGCTTGCGCCGCACAGTTTCTGCCGCTGCCGCCGTGCCGTCGAGCTTGAGCTTCAGCGAGTCGAGGACCGCGCGGGCCGTGGCTGGATCAGCAAGGTCGGCGAGCGGTCGGGAAGCCTTGGACACCCAGTGGAGGATGTTCCGTACGTCGTCCGGGATTTCCCGATCGTCGGGCCCCGGCAAGACGAAGGCCCAGTTGCGTAGAGCTTTGCGGATGATCTCATCGGATGGCCGTCCGGCACGATCGTCGAGGAGCTCCAGTGTCACGCTGGTGAGGGACTCATTGATGCCGTCCCTCGTATTGGGGGCGGCATGGGGCCATTTCATGGCGAGGTATCTGAGGGCGAAGGCGTACCAGGACACGGCCGACTTCTTCTCTTCCATCGAGGCCGGGAGGCCCGACTCGGTGTCGAACTCTTCACCGTCACGCATCGCTCGCATGAGCTTCGTGCGGTAGTGGTCGGCGAGCGCCTTTGTGCGAAATGACTCCGAGAGCACGTTGCCGGCAACGGACCAGCGGACACCGTACGAGGGCGTTTTTGTGTCCCGCTTGCGAACCGCCCAGACCTTCACGTCAAGGGACTTCACGCCGCTGTCTCCAGCTGTCGAAGCCATGTGGTGAAGTCGCTTCGCCACACACGGAGCTCTCCGTTGGGCAGCTTGAACGCGGCCGGCCCGCACCCCAGCTCCCGCCAGCGGTAGAAGGTGCGGCGAGAGACGCCGCCCAGCTCGTCCAAAACCTGGCGAACGGTCATCAGCTCGTCCCGACGGGCGTCCATGTCGGTTCTCCTTCCGTTCCGGGGGCCGGTTCGAGGGATGCGGACAGCCAGGCTTCGGCGCGGGAGAGGCCGGTTCCGGCGAAGATCCAGTGCGAGAGAACGAGGGTCGTTTCCGTCGGCTCTGTCTCGACCACCGCGGCGACCTGTGCGCGTCGCCAGTCGGCGCGGGCAGTGCGGAGCGCGCCGAGAGTGGTGGAGTAGCGGCGGGACTTGGTGGAGAAGTGGCCGCGGAAGCCGAGCATGTGTGCCCAGGCGCGTAGGCGGAGCTCGGCGAGCTCGGGGCGGGCGCCGAGGGTCCAGGCGACGCGGATCATGCGTCGGGCATGGTCGGAGATGCGTGCTTGGGCGAGTTCGGCCAGGAGCTTGAGGGGGCGGTCGAGGGTGCCGGTCGCCGTCTCGGCACCTTTGGTTGCGTACTTCGCGATGTACGAGGCGACGGCTCGTTCAGTCAACTCTTGGCCGTCGTCGAAGTCGGCGGATCGGATCGTGCGGACGTCGAGTTGGCGACCGAAGGCGAAGGTGTGTGGGCGTCCATCGACAGTCGGGCCGTCGACGCGGGCGGCGGTGGTCGCGGCTCGGATGGCGTCCGTCAGGAGCTCTGCCGTCGCCCAGGCAGGCGGTGGGGTGTCGCCGCCTTCCGGGCCGTCGATGCGGATGACCGCGTGGAAGTGCACGGCTCCGCGCTTCTGATACTCAGCGACCTTGGCGAAGGAGACGCGGGCATGGTGGCGGAAGGTGCGTTGGGTGAGGCCAGCGCGCTTGGCGATCTCCCGGCGGAGGTAGATGGAGAAGCGCCGCCAGAGGTGCCCGGCGTGGGCGTTCCAGAGGACGGCCGCTTCGTAGTCGTACCGGTCTGGATCGAGGGGCGTGCCTACCGTGGTGTCGTTGTCGTCGTGGCGGGCGCCGCAGCGGCAGGGACGTCCATCGGTGCGGCGGTTGTGGACCGGGCCGAAGCCGGGGGCGGTGAAGGTGGCGAAGACGCGCGGGTGAGTGGCGACCTGGTCCGAGGTGCCTTTGCCGCCGCGCAGTCCTGCGGTGATCAGGTGGTACGTGTCGCGGCGGTAGGTCTCGGCGCAGGCCGGGCAGCGGGTCGCGCGACGGTTGTTGCAGCGGACGAGGAGTTGGCCGGCCGGGAGGGCGGTCGAGTCGAGGTGGTGCAGGGTGCGGCCGATCTCGCCGGTTGATGTGTCGACGGCGTACTCGGTGCGCTGGCCGTCGAGACGGACGGGATGGGTGCAGCCGCCCAGGCCGGAGAGTTGGCGGGCCAGCTCGGGCATGGTGCCGAGGGAGGCCAGCATGGAGAGTTCCGCCAGCGGGGGCGGAGTCTGCCGGGTGATGATGGGGGTTCCTTTCGGCTGTTTCTGCGGTTGGGAGGGACGGCCCCGGGGCGGCGGGATGCTTGGCGGCGTTTGCCGCCCCGGCGGCCGGTCAGCGCCTGTTGGCGTTGTTGAGGAGCGAGCGCAGGACCACGGCGGCGATGGCCACGGAGATGGCCGTGACAGCGACGGCCGCCAGGAGCGCGGTGAGGACGACTCCGCCGACGAGGACGGCGGCGACCGGGCCCGCGGAAGGGCTGAGCGAGCGGTCGGCGGCGGTGGGAGCCGGGTTGTGCTGGTGGTGCTGCTGCGGGATGAGGGTCGGCGGCGGAGTGGGGACGTCGGGCAGCTTGGGACGGAACATGGCGGAGCTCCTTTCAGCGGTTGTCGCCGTTGACGACGCCGACCCCGGAGCGGGTGCCGGACTCGATGGCGGGGGCGAGGAAGGTGTGGGAGAGCCAGAAGCCGAAGAGGGCGATCACGACGGCGACCCACATGCGCACGCCGAGGAACTTGATCGCGGCCCAGGCGATGACGCCCAGGACGAAGACGAGCGGGAGCGAGACGGTCACAGAGGTCTCCTCAGCGGACGCGGCAGCGATGGGTGCGGGCGGCGAGTTCGGCGGCGGCGCGGGTGTCGAAGTCGTTGGAGAAGCCGCAGCGCGGTGCGGTGCAGACGGCGGTGTGCTTCTCGTGACCGCGGCCGTCATAGGCGGTGCCAACCTGGACGGGTCCGATGCGGACGACTCGGCGGAAGCGGCGGTTGGCGGGCATCAGGGCAGCTCCTTCGGTTCGTCGTGGTTCTGGTTCTCGCCGGTGAAGTCGGCGACGTTGTCGAGCAGCCAGCGCCGGATCTCCGCCCTCGTACTCGTCGGCGGTGAGGATCACGGGTTCGGCGATGAGCATTGCTTCGGTGAGGCGGTTCTGACGGGTCAGCTCGGCGGCGCGGTTGAGCGTGCGGAGCGTGGACGGGCGCAAGGTGGAAAAGCCTCCGAGATCAGGTGAGTTGTGCGGCGATGGCTTCGGCGAGCGTGAGCGGAACGCCGAGGCGGCTGCGAAGGGTGGGGGTGTCGATGTCCGTTCCGGTCCGGGTCCGGTGGTCGTCTGCGACCTTGCGGGCGAGGGCGACGAGGGCAGGTGGGACGGGAGCAGCGG
>NZ_RSAJ01000500.1 GCF_003933965.1 Streptomyces sp. RP5T | reverse complement strand
GTTGGACGGGCGGGCTTTTGGGGCCAGGCCCCGCAGCAGGCCGACCACTCCGGCCGGGCCTGTTGAGGGTCAGGCGAGTTGTTGGGCCAGGGCCGGCTGCAGGCCGACTGCGCCGACCGGCCCTGTTGGACGACGGGCGGGCTGTTGGGGCCAGGCCCCGCAGCAGGCCGACCACACCGGCCGGGACTGCTGAGGGTCAGGTGAGCTGTTCTGCCAGGTCTCGCAGCAGGGCGACCACGCCGGCCGGGCCGGGTACCACCAGGTCGGCTCGCTTGCGGAGCTCCGTCACCTCGTCGCTGCCGCTGCACACCAGGAGACCGGGGGTGCCCGTGGTGCGGAGGTCGTCGACGGCGGAGAAGGCGGGCAGGTCGCCCAGGTCGTCGCCGGCGAACAGCACGGACCGGGCGGAGACCTCGCGGGCGTGCCTGAGGAGGGCGACCCCCTTGTCCATGCCGGGCGGGCGCAGCTCCAGGACCAGACGGCCGGGCTCCACGATCAGGCCGTTGCGGGCGGCCAGGTCGGTGAGGGGATCGCGCAGGGCCTCGAAGACGGCCTGGGGATCGGCGGCCCGGCGGGTGTGGACGGCCACCGCCCGGCCCCCCTTCTCCTCCAGCCACGCACCGGTCCCGGTCAGCAGCCCCGGCAGTTCGGCACGGACCGCCGCCACCCCGGGATGCGGGGCGGGAGCCGTGACCTCGCCGGTCGCCACGTCCCAGCGCTCCGCCCCGTAGTGGCCGAGCACGGTCAGATGCTCCAGGCCCGGGACCTGCGCGAAACCGCCGTTGCGCACCGCCACCGCCGCCGGGCGGCCGGTGATCACCGCCACGGACGCCACCTTCGGCGCGAGGGCCGCGAGCGCCGGCACCGCGTCGGGGTGCGCGAACGCCTTCTCCGGGTCCGCCACGATCGGCGCCAGCGTCCCGTCGAAGTCGAGGCCGATCACCGCCCGCCGCGGCTCCGCGAGAATCGCCCGCAGGCCCTCCTGGCCGGCGGGGGTGAGGGGCGTGGGAAGGCTCATGCTCACCGCTCCAGCGCGGTCAGCGCGTTCAGCTGGTCCAGGAACCACTGGGCCGGCGGGAGTGCCGTCGCCGCCGCGGCGAGACGCTTGGCCCGTTCGGCCCGCTCGTGGGCCGGCATCGTCAGGGCCTCGTCCAGGGCCGCCGCCGTCTGCTCCACGTCGAACGGGTTCACCACGATCGCGTCGTCCCCGAGCTCCTCGTACGCCCCCGCCTCCCGCGACAGCACCAGCGCGCACCCCTCGTCGGAGACCACCGGCACCTCCTTCGCGACCAGGTTCATACCGTCCCGGATGGGGTTGACCAGCGCCACGTCGGCCAGCCGGTACGCGGCGAGGGAGCGCGCGAAGTCGTCCTCCAGGTTCAGCAGGACCGGCGTCCAGCCAGGCGTGCCGAAGGTGTCGTTGATCTCCTCCGCCAGCCGCCGCACCTCGGCCGTGTAATCCCGGTACACCGCGAGGTCCTGCCGCGAGGGATACGCGAACGCCACATGCACGACCCGCTCCCGCCACTGCGGCCGCGACTCCAGCAGCCGCCGGTAGGCGAGCAGCCCGCGCACGATGTTCTTGGACAGCTCGGTGCGGTCCACCCGCACGATCGTCCTGCGGCCCGCGCCGATCTCCTCGCGCAGGGCGACGATCCGCTCCTCGACGTCCGCCTCGTGGGAGCGGGCACGCAGGAAGTCCGCGTCCGCGCCCAGCCCGTGCACCCCGATCCGGGTCTCGCCGAGCCCGTCCGCGCACTCCGTGGCGCAGGCCGTGAAGGCGTCCGCCCAGCGGCGGGTGAGGAAGCCGAGGCGGTCGGCGCCCAGCATGCCCCGCAGGACCTGGGCCGCGATGTCGTCCGGCAGCATCCGGAAGTACTCCACCGGCGCCCACGGCGTGTGCGAGAAGTGGGCGATGCGCAGGTCGGGGCGGAGCTCGCGGAGCATCCCCGGCACCAGGCACAGGTGGTAGTCCTGCACCAGGACCGCCGCCCCCTCGGCCGCCTCCTCGGCGAGCGCCTCGGCGAAGGCGCGGTTGTACGTCTCGTACGACGCCCACTGGCGCCGGAACTCCGCGTCGAAGGACGGCTCCAGCGGGGTCTGGTACAGCAGGTGGTGGACGAACCAGAGGACGGAGTTCGCGATGCCGTTGTACGCGTCCGCGTGCACGTCGGCCGGGATCGCGAGCATCCGGACGCCGTCCTCGCCGACCCCCTGCCGTACCGCCTCGCGGTCGCCGTCGGACAGCGCCGAGCACACCCACAGGGCGCCCGCGTCCGGACCGATCGCCGACAGTCCCGAGACCAGTCCGCCGCCACCCCGTTTGGGTGTCAGCGAACCGTCGTCCTGGACCTCGTACGAGACGGGGCCGCGGTTGGACGCGACCAGCACCTGGGCGTTGTGCGATGAAGCCATGCCTCGAAACCTAGCCCGGTGTCCAACCGCTCAAACGTTCCCGTAGCGTCTCTAGGCCGCCCTTCTCTTCATGTACTCCGGGATCTCCGTCATCGGCGGCCGCTCCTCCGTGTCCACGGAGTACGTGCGCGGCTCGAAGCCGTCCCGGCCCCGCTCGAACTGGGTGAGGGCGGGCCGGATCATGTGGCCGCGGGCCAGCCGGAGCTGGGCGGTGCGGTAGATCGCGGCGGACATCCGGCCCAGGGCCTGCCCGTCCTGGTGGCGGTGCTTGCGCACCCCGATGTCGACCTGCGCGAGGGCGTCCAGGCCCACCAGGTGCAGGGCGTCGACCAGCATGCCCAGCTCGACGCCGTAGCCCACGGGGAACGGAAGCTGCTCCAGCAGCGAGCGCCGGGCCGCGTACTCGCCGCCCAGCGGCTGCACGAACCCGGCCAGCTGCGGCCAGTGCATGTTCAGCAGCGGGCGGGCCATCAGCTCGGTGACCCGGCCGCCCTGTCCGGCCGCGCCGCCCAGGGGACGGTCGTACATCCCCTTGACCAGGTCGACCTCGGGATCGGTGAGCAGCGGGCCGACGATGCCGGAGACGAAGTCCGAGGAGAACTCCTTCAGGTCGGCGTCGATGAAGCAGACGATGTCCCCGCTGGTGACCAGCAGGGACCGCCACAGGACCTCGCCCTTGCCGGGCACGGCCGGGATGCGCGGGAGGATGTCGTCGCGGTGGACGACCCGCGCGCCGGCCTCGGCGGCGACCTCGGAGGTGCGGTCGGTCGATCCCGAGTCGACGACGACTATCTCGTCGACGAGCGGGACCTGCTGCATGAGGTCATGACGGATCACGGCGACGATGTCACCGACCGTCTCCTCCTCGTTGAGCGCGGGCAGGACGACACTCACGGTCCGGCCGGTGCTGCGCTTCGCGGCCATGATCCGGTGGAGTGGGCGATCGGCCGCGGACCAGGACCGGGTGGCCAGCCAGCGCTCGACTTCGTTCAGCACAGTGCGCGGCTCCTCTGCGTGTGATCTGCGTGTGATCCATCTCGCCGTTCGGACGACTATCTCAACTGTCCTGGTCGTCGGTTACAGTCTTGAACAACGCGGGTGACCATCGCATGTCCTGGCCGGCCCGCCGTTCACAACTTCACACCGCTCATCCAGAGGGGCAGAGGGATACGGCCCGATGAAGCCCCGGCAACCCTCCAGTCGGTTCTCGTAGCGATCAGTGACGATCGTCTCCGCGAGGCTCCCGGCTCGGGAAGGTGCCAAATCCGTCTCACGGCGAAGTGCGTCGTGAGGAAGATGAGGAGAAAGGGCCTCGCCTCCATGGCTGCGCAGACTGTTGCAAGCACCACGAACTCCGTCGACCTGGGTCCCGCCGCGGCGCTGAGCTGCCGCGAATGCGGCCACCGCGTCCCCCTCGGCCCGGTCTTCGCCTGCGAGGAGTGTTTCGGCCCGCTCGAGATCGCGTACGACTTCTCGGCCTACGACACCGAGGAGCTCCGCAAGCAGATCGAGGCGGGACCCGCGAACATCTGGCGCTACGCCCCGCTGCTGCCCGTCCCGGCGGACGTGGCGGACAAGCCCAACATCAACCCCGGTTGGACCAAGCTCGTCAAGGCCGACAACCTGGCGCGCGAGCTGGGGGTCACCGGCGGACTGTATGTGAAGGACGACTCCGGCAACCCGACGCACTCCTTCAAGGACCGCGTCGTGGCGCAGGCCCTGGAGGCCGCGCGCGCCTTCGGCTTCACCACCCTCTCCTGCTCCTCGACCGGCAACCTGGCGGGTGCCGTCGGCGCCGCCGCCGCCCGGGCCGGCTTCCGCTCCTGCGTGTTCATCCCGCACGACCTGGAGCAGGGCAAGGTCGTCATGGCCGCGATCTACGGCGGCGAGCTCGTCGGCATCGAGGGCAACTACGACGACGTGAACCGCTTCTGCTCCGAGCTGATCGGCGACCCGGCCGGCGAGGGCTGGGGCTTCGTCAACGTCAACCTGCGGCCGTACTACGCGGAGGGCTCCAAGACCCTGGCGTACGAGATCTGCGAGCAGCTCGGCTGGCGGCTGCCCGACCAGCTCGTCGTGCCGATCGCCTCCGGCTCGCAGCTCACGAAGATCGACAAGGGTCTTCAGGAGCTGATCAAGCTCGGGCTCGTCGAGGACAGGCCGTACAAGATCTTCGGCGCGCAGGCGGAGGGGTGCTCGCCGGTATCGGTGGCCTACAAGGCCGGGCACGACGTGGTCCGCCCCCAGAAGCCGAACACCATCGCCAAGTCGCTGGCCATCGGCAACCCGGCGGACGGGCCGTACGTGCTGGACATCGCGCGGCGCACCGGCGGTGCGGTGGAGGACGTGAACGACGAGCAGGTCGTGGACGCGATCAAGCTGCTGGCGCGCACCGAGGGCATCTTCGCGGAGACCGCCGGTGGCGTGACGGTGGGTGTGACCCGCAAGCTGATCGAGAACGGCGTCCTCGACCCGACGAAGACCACGGTGGTGCTGAACACCGGCGACGGTCTCAAGACCCTGGACGCGGTGGCCGGTACCGGGCTCACCGCCACGATTCGTCCGAACCTGGACTCTTTCCGAGAGGCTGGCCTCGCATGAGCGTCAACGTCCGCATCCCCACCATCCTGCGCACCTACACCGGTGGCCAGGCCGAGGTGCAGGCCGAGGGTGGGACCCTCGCCGAGGTCATCGCCGATCTGGAGAAGAACCACACCGGTATCGCCGCGAGGGTTCTCGACGACCAGGGCAAGCTGCGGCGGTTCGTGAATGTGTACGTGAACGACGACGACGTGCGGTTCGAGCAGGGGCTGGAGACGGCGACGCCCGACGGTGCCGGTGTCTCCATCATCCCGGCGGTCGCCGGCGGGTGACCGTATGACTGGTCATTACCTTCGGTAACAGAAATTACCGAGTGTTCATCCGATTGCCCCCTCCGTGAGAGAAGCGGAGGGGGCAATTCTCTATGGTTGAGCGCGGTACAGTTGGGGAACCTGCTCCTTCCTTCATGCCGGGCGCATATGAGTTCCGACTTCGGATGCGTCGAGAAGTGGCCAAAGTGTGTGGGTTCTTTGCGGCTTATGCTCCTTTTATGGGGCCCGACTTGCCCCGAATTCGGGCGAATTCTCACTACATTCCGGACCCCTTCCGTCCAGAATTCTCGTCCGATTGACCTGTTGCAGACGGCAGTTGGACAGATACATTCAGCCGCGGTCGACGCGTTCCGGCGCACGCCCCCAACCATGTGGGGGGTGAGGTCTGACCCGGATCCACGAAGTGTGGATCCGTGCAAGGGCCAGTAATAGGGGAGTTAGGCATGGCTCAGGGCACCGTCAAGTGGTTCAACGCGGAGAAGGGGTACGGCTTCATCGCGGTCGACGGTGGTGCGGATGTATTCGTCCACTACAGCGCGATTCAGATGGACGGCTACCGCACCCTTGAAGAGGGCCAGCGGGTCGAGTTCGAGATCTCGCAGGGTCAGAAGGGGCCGCAGGCGGACATGGTCCGTCTCGCGACTGGCTGAAGCACGCGCCGGGTAACAACAGCGTCGTTCTTCGTTCTTCATCGAAGGGCTCGTACCCCATGGGGAGTCATGGGTACGAGCCCTTCGGCATGCTCCGGGTCCTTGCGCGGCTTGGTGGGGGCGGGCGTTTTTGCGCAGTTCCCCGCGCCCCTGAATGCCTGCGGCGGCTCGTGCCCATCCGGTGGGGGCTTGGGTAG
>NZ_RSAJ01000004.1 GCF_003933965.1 Streptomyces sp. RP5T | reverse complement strand
AGCCCCCGCCCCGCCCCGACGCCGGCGCCTCGGTCACTCCGTACGGCGACTGGCTGCTGCGGGCCCACGACCGCTGGACGGCCGCGGGCCGGCCCATGGGCGTGCGGGTCCTGGACTCCGTGCTGCGCACCCTGCGCGGGGCGAGCAGTCTCACCGAGTCCCTCGGACTGGCACCGGTGGAACTCGCGGTCATCGAGACCGACGGCGCGCTGGAGCAGGCCGACTCGCTGAAGACCGCGTACGACGGAGCGCCCGGCACCGGTCTGCACGTCTCCGTCAACTCCCTGGACGAGATGGCCGCGCACCCCGGCATCACGGCCCGGCAGCAGGGGCTGGACGGGCTCTGCGAGACCTGCCGGGACTGTCCCGTGGTCCGCTCGTGCGGGGGAGGGCTGTACGCGCACCGCTACCGCTCCGAGGGCGGCACCGGAGGGTTCATGAACCCGTCCGTGTACTGCGCCGATCTGAAGCAGCTCATCACCGGGATCCGCGACCGGGAAGACCGGAGGACACCGATGTCCCACCTCCCCCTGGACGACGTGCACCTGGCCGAGATCGCCGCAGGGTTCGGCGGCGCCGACGCGGTGGACCGGCTGGCCCGGCACGAGCTCACCGTCAACCGGGAACTCCTCGGCGCCGTCTGGCACGAGAGCCCGCACGACGAGACCGGGACGGCCGCCTGGGAGACCCTCGCGGTCCTCGACGCCGAGGCCCCCGAGTCGGTGGACGCGGTCCTCGCCCACCCCTATCTGCGCCCCTGGGCCCAGCGCGTGCTCCGCGGTGACGGGGAGGCCGGGCCGATCGCGATGCGCGGGGTGGCAGAGCTCGCCGCGGCCGCGCTGCTGCGGTCCGGGCAGGCGGGCGGCGTGACCGTACCGACCCACCTCGGTGTGCTGCGGCTGCCCACCCTGGGCGCACTGGTCGTGGGCGAGGCGACGGAGGCCCGGGTGACCAGCGTCTCCGACGAGAGCTTCCACGTCCGGGTCGAAGGGCGCGAGCACACCGTGGGCCCCAAGTCCGCCGCGGATACCGCCTGGTGGGCCCGGCACCGCTTCGAACTGCCGGGCTGGGCCGTCGCCCTGGAGGACACCGACCCCTGGCGGGACGCCCACGGTTACCCCGTACGGGATCGGCTGTCCCCGGCGGCGGCCGGGAGCTGGCACCGGGACCTCGCCGCCGCGTGGGAGTGGATCCGTCGTGAACTTCCCGCCTACGCCCCCGGACTCGCGGCGGGCCTGAGCGTGGTCACCCCGCTGCGGGAGTCCACCACGGGCGCGGACATCAGCTCGGCGGCCCGGGACGCCTTCGGCGCGGTCGGCATCGCCCGGCCGGGCACACCTCAGTCCCTGGCGTGTCTGCTGGTCCACGAGTTCCAGCACGTCAAACTGGGTGCCGTACTCGATGTCGCGGACCTCTACGACCCCACCTGCGAGCGGCTGTTCTACGCCCCCTGGCGCCCCGATCCGCGCCCGCTGGAAGGGCTGCTCCAAGGGACGTACGCGCACATCGCCGTCGTCGACTACTGGCGTGCCCGCCGGCGGACCGCGCCGGGCGCCGAGGCGCGGGACGCCGAGGTCCGGTTCGCGCGGTGGCGGCAGCAGACCGCCGAGGCGGTGGACACGCTGATCGGCTCCGGCGCCCTGACCGACCTGGGTATGCGCTTCGTCGCGTCCATGGGGGAGACCGTCGCGAGCCGGCTGGGCGAACCGGTGGCCGCCGACGCGCTGCTCAGTGCCCAGCGCACCGCAAGGGACCACAAGGTCCGTATCACGGGGCTGGATTGACGTCGTTTCACATCCCTTTCCGCACAGTGGTGTTCGACGTACCGTTTCGCCGATGAGGCCGTGGTTCCTACACTGAAGCTCGGTCGGACGGCGTATCGGGGGGTATTCGTGCGAGGGGACCCAGACGACCCCAGGAATGGGCGGCCGTATTTCTTTCTGAGTTACGCGCACACGCCGCGGAACGACTCCGAGATCGCCGGCCCCAACGCGTGGGTGAAAAAGCTGTACGACGGCCTGTGCGCGCACATCCTGGAGATGACGTCGTTACCGGTGGGTGCCCGGGCCGGATTCCTCGACCAGGGAATCGCGCTGGGCACCCGGTGGACGGACGAGTTGTCGGAGAACCTGGCCCGCTGCCAGGTGTTCGTGCCGCTGTACTCGCCCCGGTACTTCATCAGTGAACAGTGCGGCCGCGAGTGGTGGGCGTTCTCGCAGCGGGAGATCTATCGCCGCACCCTCCGCGGGGAGTCCCGCGAGAGCGCCATCGTCCCCGCGTTATGGGTTCCCGTCGAGGTCGCCCAGCTTCCGCAGGTGGCCAAGGACCTCCAGTTCCAGCACGCGGACTTCGGGGAGGACTACGCGGCGGAGGGGTTCTACGGACTGACCAAGCTCAGCTACCTCAAGGACCAGTACGAACGCGCCGTCTACCGGCTCGCCCAGCGGATCGTGCGCGCCAGCCGGGCCATCGACCT
The DNA here is from genome assembly GCF_003933965.1 of Streptomyces sp. RP5T. Lineage (GTDB taxonomy): Bacteria > Actinomycetota > Actinomycetes > Streptomycetales > Streptomycetaceae > Streptomyces. Next base: position 45,728 of record NZ_RSAJ01000004.1, on the reverse strand, counting down.
GGAGGAAGGGCAGATCTACCGGCAGTACGAGTCCCTGCCCAGCGCCTTCGGGGACAGTGCCCACCCACCCGAGTTCGACGTCACCGTGATCGCCCGGTCCCGGTCCGACCTGCCACCGGGCCGGGCGGCCGACTACTACGGGGACACCCCGCTCGAGTGGAACCCCTACCATCCGGTGTCCACCCGCTCCCTCGCGGAGCACGCCGCCGACCTCGTCCGGGCCATGAACTACCGGGTCACCGTCAGCGACTTCGAGAACGAGTCGGACCGTATCCTCACCGTCAGCCGGCCCACCACCCCCGCCCTGCTGCTGCTCGACCGATGGGCCCTGGACTCCCCGCGCGTGACGGAGCTCATGGCCCAGCTCGCCGAGCGGCAGCGTCCCTGGATCAGCGTGATGATCCCCCAGCACCGGGACGACACCGTGCCCCCGGAACGGGACCGGCAGTTGCAGGAGCTCACCGACCGGGTGCTGGCCGCACGGCAGGTGGTCGGCTCGGGCCACCGCTCGCCCGGCGGCGCCATACGCACCCTGGAGGCCTTCCAGCTCGAACTCCAGAAGGCCGTACGACAGGCGGTCAACTACTACGAGGCCCATGCGATGACCTATCCGCCGAAGGGGCCACCCATCGATCCCCCGCGGCTGCCCAGGCTGGGATCCCAGATCTGAGCGCGACGCCGGGCCCCGCCCGCGGCACCCGGCGCGTACGGCACGAGGGAAGTGCAAGGCCTACACAGGGGAGGGCTCCATGACCGAGAACCGCAAGGGTTCAGTGATCACCTTCTACTCGTACAAGGGCGGGACCGGCCGGACCATGGCGCTCGCCAACGTGGCCTGGATCCTGGCCGCCAACGGGTATCGCGTGCTCGCCGTCGACTGGGACCTCGAGGCGCCGGGTCTGCACCGGTTCTTCCACCCGTTCCTGAAGCCCTCGTTAATGCAGGCCACCCCTGGCCTGATCAACCTGATAGACGACTACCGGCGTGAGGCGCTGCGCGACCTCCCCGACCGCGAGCCGGACTGGCACCGCCGCTACGCCCGGGTCCGCCCGCACGCCCTCTCGCTGGACTGGACCTTCCCCGAGCCCGGCAGCCTGGACTTCCTGTCGGCGGGCATGCGGCACCGGGACTACCCGATCGTCGGCAACATGGACTGGGACAGCTTCTACAACAGCTACGGCGGCGGACAGTTCTTCGACGCGATGCGCGCGGACATGGAGCGCTACTACGACTTCACCCTGATCGACAGCCGCACCGGACACAGCGACCTCGCCGACATCTGCACCGTGCAGATGCCCAGCACCCTGGTGGTCTGCTACACCCTCAGCGACCAGAGCATCGAGGGCGCCGCCGCCGTCGCCCAGCACATCGAGGAGCGGTACGGCGACAAGGGCATCCGCATCCTGCCGGTCGCCATGCGCATCGACGACGGCGAGAAGGACAAGGTCGACGCCGGCCGGGCCCTCGCCCGCGAGCGCTTCGACGGCCTGCCCAGCAACATGGACGCCGACGAACTCACCGCCTACTGGGGCTCGGTGGAGATCCCCTACCGGCCCTACTACGCCTACGAGGAGATCCTCGCCCCGTTCGGTGACCCGCCCAAGGTCGCCAGCTCCATGCTGACCGCGTGCGAGCGGCTGACCTCCGTGGTCACCGGGGGCCGGGTCACCTCCCTGCCGCCCCTGAACGAGATCAAGCGCAACCAGTACGTCGCGGCCTACACCCGACGCCGCCCCCTGCCGCCGTCGAAGCTGCTGCTCCAGTACGTCTCCGAGGACCGCATGTGGGCGGACTGGCTGGAGGCGGTGCTGCGCGAGGCACGCTTCGAGGTGACCTCCCAGGACCTGCGGTCGATGACGACCCTGGAGCTCGGCTCGGAAGCGGTGTCCGGCGGCTCGCAGCGGGCGCTCGCCGTGGTCTCCCCCACCTTCCTCGGCTCCCGCACCGCCCGGGCCGCCTGGGAGGCCACCGTGCACTCCGGCGGCCCGCAGAAGCACCAGCCGATCGCGCTGCGCGTCGGGGACGTGCAGCAGATCCCGTACGCCAGCCGGGGCGGCACCATCGATCTGGCCAGGCTGGACGAGGAGACGGCGACAGCCGCCCTGCTGACCGGTCTGGGCCGGCCCAGCTCACCGCAGACCTCCGCCCGGCCGCACGGGGCGCGCTTCCCCAACAGCAGCACCAGCGTGTCCAACGTCCAGCCCCGCTACCCGTTCTTCACCGGCCGCTCCTCGATCCTGGAACAGGTGCGCCGGCAGTTCGTCACCAGCGCTCCCGGCGGCGGGTTGCCCCAGGTGCTGCACGGCCTCGGCGGCGTGGGCAAGACCCAGCTCGCCCGCGAGTACGCCAACCGCTTCAAGCCCGACTACGACCTCGTCTGGTGGGTCGACGCCGAACAGGCCGACCTGGTCGCGCCCAAGCTCGCCGACCTCGGACGGCGGCTCGCCCCGGGCATCGGCGACGACGTGTCCGAGGCCGCCGTGGCCGCGCTCCAGGCGCTGCGGGCCGGCCACCCGTACAAGCGCTGGCTGCTGGTCTTCGACAACGTCGAGGACCTGGACGAGGTGCTGAACCGCTTCAGCGACCAGACCGGACCGATCCCCGACGACGTCTACGGACACCTCCTGGTCACCACCCGCACCAAACCGGCCTCGACCCGGGTGCGGACCGTGGAGGTCGAGGTCTTCACCCGGGAGGAGAGCGTCGAGCACCTGACCGCGCGGGTACCCGGACTGCGCGAGGAGGACGCGGCCCTGGTGGCCGAGGCGGTCGGCGACCTGCCCCTGGCGATCGAGGTCGCGGCGGCCTGGCTGGCCACCACGGCCACCCCCGTCGGCGAGTACATCGAGCAGTTGCGCGACCAGAGCACCCAGGTCCTGTCGGTCCAGGCCGCCGTCAACGCCGTGGAGTACCCGTCGTCGGTGGGCGCCACCTGGAACATCTCCGTGGCCCGGCTGCGCCACGAGTCACCGGCGGCGGCCCGGCTCCTCGAACTGTGCAGCTTCTTGTCCGCGGAGCCGATCTCGATGGCCCTGGTCGGCAGCGACGCGATGATCAAGGCCCTGCTGCCGTACGACAAGGACCTGCGCGCCCGGTACATGCTCGGCAAGGTCACCCAGGCGCTGAACCGGTTCGCGCTGGCCAAGGTCGACGCCACCGACAACTCCATCCAGGTGCACCGGCTGGTGCAGGCCGCGGTGCGCGACAGCATGGACCCGCGGGTGGCCGAGGACACCGTGCACGAGGTGCACCGCATCCTCGCCGCCATAAGGCCTTCCGAGGACGCGGTGGACGACCCCGCCAAGTGGCCCGAGTTCGAGGTGATCTGGCCGCACCTGGTCCCCTCCAACATCCGTGAGTGCGCCGAGGAGGAGCCCCGGCAGCTGATGGTGGACCGCATGCGCTACCTGTGGAAGCGCGGCGAACTCCATCTCGCCCGCACCCTGGGCGCCCAGCTCAACGAGTTCTGGAGCACCGAGTTCGCGGACTCCAACGACGAGCAGATCCTCAATTTGCGGTTCGAGCTGGCCAACATCCTGCGCTCGCAGGGCGAGTACCAGGCCGCCCGGGAGATGGACGAGGACACCCTGGCCCGGCAGCGCCAGCTCCTCGACGACGGCCACCCCTCCCTGCTCATCACCTCCGGCAACGTGGCCGCCGACCTGCGGGCGCTCGGCCGTTTCAAGGAGGCGCTGGAGCTGGACCAGCGGAACTACAACGGGTTCCGCGAGATCTTCGGTGAGGACCACTCGCGGACCCTGCGCTCCGCCAACAACCTCGCCATCGACCACCGTCTCACCGGGGACAGCGAGGCCGCCCGGCGGCTCGACGAGGACACCGTGCGTCGCCGTACCGCGATGGACGGGCCGCTGCACCCGTACACCCTCACCACCCGCAGCCACTACGCCCGCGACCTGCGGGAACTCGGCGAGTACGACGAGTCGGTGGAGATCCTGCGGCAGGTCCGGGAGCTGTTCGGGCAGGTGCTGAACCCTTATGTGCCGGAGGTGCTGCGGGTCGACAAGAGCCTCGCGGTGTCGCTGCGCAAGGCGGGGCGGCACGCGGAGGCGCTGGAGCTGAGCGAGCAGACGTGGGAGACCCACACGCGCTACCGGGACCGGTACGGCCGTTCCATTCCCGAGGAACTGGCCTGCGGGCTCAATCTCGCCGCCGACTACCTCGCGACCGATCCGGAGCAGGGGGCGCAGCGGGCGGTACGGCAGGTCACCGAGGTGCTCGAGGGGTACCGGAACTCCTTCGGGCCGGGGCATCCGTTCACGATGTTCTGCATCAACAACCTGGCGACCTATCACCGGGCCCTCGGTGAGCCCGGCACCGCCGCCGAACTGGCGGAACAGGCCCACACCGCGCTCGCGCGGGCCCTGGGCAACGAGCACCCGGCCACCCTCAGCGCGGGGGCCAGCCTGGCCAACGCCCTCGCCGACCTCGGCCGCCTGGAGGAGGCCGAGCACTGGGAGCGGCTCGCCGTGACCGGGCTGCGCAAGCGACTGGGGCCCACCCACCCCGACACACTCGCCGCCATGGCCAACCTCGCGATCACTCTGCGCGCCCTGGGCCACGACAAGGAGGCCACCAAGCTCCACCAGGAGGCGGAGACGGAACTCGTCCAGCGCCTGGGCGAGATGCACCCGCTGAGCACGGCGACGGCGGAGTGGCGCCGCATCGACCGGGATCTGGAGCCGCAGCAGGTGTGAGGGGGGTCGGTGGAGTCAGTCGTCGTCGCGGGACGCCCAGCCGATGATGCGGGTCATGACGCGGAGGGCTCCGAAGTGTGCCGCGTCGGGTTCGACCTCGACCAGGGCGCCGGGGATGTTGCGGCCGAGCCAGCGGGTGTGTTCGACCGGGGCGAAGATGTCCTCCGCGCCGTGCCACAGCACGACGGGGGCGGTGATGTCCGTGAGGTCGAAGCCCCAGCCCGTGCTGAACGCCATGACGTCGTCCACCCACCCGTCGGCGGAACGGCGCAGTCCCTCCGCGAAGTTGCGCTCCAGCATGTCCTGGATACCGGCGTCCGCGACGATCCGGCGGTCGGACTCCGGCAGCCCGCTGCGCATCTCGGCGACGATGGCCGCGGGATCGGCGCGGATCGTCAGCGAGCGCAGGCCCAGCGCGGCGGTGAGCCGGTGCCGGCCCGCGGCCGCGTTGACGTACGCGTGGACGTTGGCCTCGGTCATGCCGTCGAACCAGTCGAGATCGGCGGCGTCCGGAGGGGCGAGTCCGACCAGCGCCCCGGTCCGCGCGGTGCGCTCTGGGATCAGTGCCGCGCAGGCCAGCGCGTGCGGGGCGCCCCCGGACCGGCCCACCACACCGAACCGCCCGATCCCGAGCGCGTCGGCGATCAGACGGACGTCCTCGGCGGCCGCGCTGACCGTACGGCCCACGCTGCGGTCCGACCCGCCGTATCCGGGACGGTCGAACGTGATCAGCCGGACCCCCATGCGGTAGAGGACCGACGGCCGCGGGGCGGGGCCGAGCCGGCTCCCGGGGGTGCCGTGCAGCAGGAACACCGGACGCCCCTTGGGGTCCCCCCGCTCCTCGACCGACAGCCGCCGGCCGTCCCTCGCGCAAACCGTCCACGCCATCGGCAGTCCCCCCACGGCCCGGCGTTCCCCTGACTCCGGTGACCGGGCAACCGGTACCGGTCGGTGCGACCGGCACCGGTCAGTATGCAGACCGGAACCCCAGGAGTCATGACATCGGATCACACCGCCATCAGCGGTGCGCCCTCCCGCCACTTCAGGATCTTGTCGAAGCTCACCACGGCGCCGCGGCCCGGCTTGTTGCCGATCTGGACGTGGTCGGCGAGTTCCTGGATGAGACCGAGGCCGCGGCCGCTCTCCGCCTCGACGGGGGCGGGGCGGGGCCGCACGGACGCGAAGCCGGGGCCGGAGTCGGTGACCTCGATCCGGCACTTCTCGCCGTCGAGGTAGGCGGTGACCCGGTAGGCCGCCGTGGAGTCCTGCCGCTCCCCGCCGTGCTCCACCGCGTTGGCGCAGGCCTCGCTCAGGGCCAGGGAGAGGTCGTAGGAGACGTCCGGGTCGACGCCCGCGGTCTCCATGGTGCCGAGCAGCAGGCGCCGGGCGAGCGGCACGCTCGCAGCCTCGCGCCGCAGATGGAGAGACCACCAGATGCTCATGCTCCAGCCTCCTGGCCGCGGCTCGACATACCGTTACGTATTGCCGCCTACGCGCGTGCGTAAGCGCATTGTTGACGTGATGCCGCCCATATGGGCGATGCGCCGGGCGTAACGCGCGGTGTATGTGGGGCAGCTCGCCCCAGAAGTGACCTTCCGGGCGTACGCCCCGTACGTCATCTTGTGGACCTGCCGTGTGGCGCTCATGAGCCCAGTGCGATGATGAGCCCGCCATGACTGCCCCCCACACGCGCTCCGGAGGGGATCTCCGGGTTCTGCGGGCCGCGGTGTTCGCCGCGGTCTGCGTCGTGCTGGCCGCGGCCGGTCACTCCCTCGCCTCCTGCGCCACGGTTCCGTGGTGGACGCTGGGCGCGGGATTCGCCGGGACCGTTCTCGTCGTGGCACCCCTCGCCGGACGCGCCCGCTCACTCGCGGGCATCGCGACCCTGCTCGCGGTCGGACAGACCGTGCTGCACGTGCTGTTCGGGCTCGGGCAGCACGGTACGGCCACGATGACGATGTCGTCGATGCCGCCGGCGTCCGACACCGCTCTGGTCCGGCAGGCCGCGCGGCTGCTGTGCGGGACCACCGCCGCGGCGATCAGTCCGGCGCAGGCGCAGAAGATCCTCACCGACGCCCGGCTCTACCCCGGCACGGCGGGGGCGGCTCCGCAGCACACGGCGGACGCCATGACCGGTGCCTCAATCTGGCCGTCCCTGCCGATGATCCTCGGGCACGTCCTCGCGGCCGTCGCCGCCGGGTGGCTGCTGCGGCACGGGGACCTGGCGCTGCTACGGCTCGCCGAACTCTCCACGTCCTCGGCGCACTCGTTCGCGGAAGGGGCGCTCGTACGGTCCCTGCGCGGGGCGCTCGCGCTGGTGCGTGCCCTGCGCGCGGGGTTGCCGGGGGCGCCCGAGGCCGGACCGCGCATCCCCGTGGCGGCGTCGCTCGCGCCGCCCCGACCGCGTACCCGGGCACTCCAGCACACCGTGATCAGGCGCGGGCCGCCGGCCGCCGCCGGGCTCGTCCTCGCCGCCTGACACGACGCGACCACCGCTCCGCCTCCCGAGTTCCTGCGCTCCCGAGCCCTTGGACTTCCCCGGGATGTGAGAGGGGCCGCCGTCGTGCGGCACGCGCGTGTGCGCACGCGCATCCCTCGTCACAGGAATCCCTTTTCGAAGCGGAGTGCTCTTTCATGAAGGCTTCTCGTCTCGCCGCCACCGGTGCCGTCGCCGCCACCGCGGTCGTCGTCCTCTCCTCGCCCGCGTTCGCGCACGTCAGCGTGCAGGCCGAGGGCACCGCGGCCAAGGGCGGCTACGCGGTCGTGGACTTCAAGGTCCCCAACGAGCGCGACAACGCCTCCACCACCAAGCTCGAGGTCAACTTCCCGGCCGACCACCCGCTGGCCTCGGTCATGCCGGAGCCGATGCCGGGCTGGAAGATCGAGGTCACCAAGTCCAAGCTCGCCAAGCCGCTCGAACTGCACGGCGAGAAGATCGCCGAGGCCGTCTCCAAGGTCACCTGGACCGCCACCGGCAAGGACGGCGGCATCCAGCCGGGCTACTTCGAGAAGTTCCCGGTCTCCGTCGGTGCCCTGCCCGAGAACGCCGACGAACTGGTCTTCAAGGCGATCCAGACGTACTCCAACAACGAGGTCGTGCGCTGGATCGAGGTCCAGGAGGACGGCGCGGAGGAGCCCGAGACGCCGGCTCCCGTGCTGGCCCTGTCCGCGGCCTCCGAGGACGGCCACCACGGCTCCACGGCCGCAGAGGACGCGGACGACAAGACCGAGAACGCCGCCGCGACCACCGAGGCCTCCGACGGCGACAGCAGTGACACCACCGCCCGTGTGCTCGGGGTGGTCGGCATCGTCGTCGGCGCCCTGGGCGTGGCCTACGGCGTGCTCGCCGGCCGCCGGCGCAGCGACGCCTGACCCTGTACCCGCGGGACGCGCGCCGGGGTCCGTACGACCCCGGCGCGCACCGAAAAACTTACATCTGGGACATTTTGATATGCGCAAGAAGATGTTCGCCGCGGCCGCGCTGGTCGCCGCCGCCACCCTGACCCTCTCCGCCTGCGGCAGCGGTGACGACAGCGGCAGCTCGCCCGTGTCGGTGGTCTCGGAGGAGGCCGGATCGGACAAGGCGGCCACCGTCCTCGACCAGCCGTTCGAGAAGCCGGACATGGTCCTCACCGACACCAAGGGCCAGAAGTACGACCTCCGCAAGGAGACGAAGGACAGGCCGACGCTGGTCTACTTCGGCTACACCCACTGCCCCGACATCTGCCCGCTGACGATGAACAACATCGCCGTCGCGAAGAAGCAGCTCCCGAAGTCCGAGCAGGACAAGCTGACCGTCGTGTTCGTCACCACCGACCCGGCCCGCGACACCGCCCCCGAACTCGGCAAGTGGCTCAAGGGCATCGACACCAGCTTCGTGGGCCTGACCGGCGACTTCGCCACCATCCAGGCGAGCGCGCGCACCTTGGGCATCTCCATCGAGCCGACCCACAAGGACAAGAAGACCGGCAAGACCGTCTCGGTGCACGGCACCCAGGTCGTCGCGTTCTCCCCGAAGACCGACAAGGGGTACGTCCTCTACGGCGAGGACGCCACCGTGGACGACTACACCAAGGACCTGCCCAAGCTCATCAAGGGGCAGAACCCGTGAAACGGACCCGCACCGGGCTCGCCGTCCTGACGGGAACGGCCCTGCTGCTGGCCGGCTGTTCGGATTCCGGCGGCTCCCCGGGCGGTCTCACCGTCTCCGGCGCCTACATCCCGCAGCCCGTCTCCGCCGACATGGCCGCCGGGTTCCTGACCATCTCCAACTCCGGCTCCGCCGCGGACCAGCTGACCTCGGTCACCAGTGACGAGGGCGAGGTCACCCTGCACGAGACCACCGGCGGCGCGATGGAGCAGGTCTCCCGCCTGCCCGTCCCGGCCCACGGTCAACTCGTGTTCAAAAGCGGCGCCAACCATCTGATGTTCGACAAGCTGAAGCGCGCACCGAAGCAGGGTCAGACGGTCACCGTCGAACTCCACTTCGCCAAGTCCGACCCCGTCGTCGTGAAGATGCCGGTGAAGTCGGCGACGTACGTCCCGACGACCGGACACTGAGGGAGGGATCACCTTGACGCAGACCATCGCCCCCCGCGTCCGGACCCTGGTACTGCTGCTCCTGGCCGCCTGCGGCCTGCTGCTGACCACGGCCGGGCCGGCCTCCGCGCACGCCGCGCTCACCGGCAGCGACCCCCAGCAGGGGGTGGTGGTCGACAAGGCGCCCGACCAGGTCTCGCTGACCTTCTCCGAGAAGGTCGCCCTGTCGGACGGCTCCCTGCGGGTCCTCGACCCCAAGGGCAAGGCCGTCCAGCAGGGCAAGCCGTTCGAGGCCGGCGGCACGACCTACGGCGTGAAACTCCACAGCGGCCTGCCCGACGGCACCTACACCGTCACCTACCAGGTCGTCTCCGCCGACAGCCATCCCGTCGCCGGTGCCTTCACCTTCTCCGTCGGCGCCCCCTCGGTCACCTCCGTCTCCGTCTCCGGGGAGACCGCGGGCGGCGGGGTCGTCGGCTGGCTGTACGGCTTCGGGCGGTACATGTCGTACGCCGGTTTCATCGTCCTGGTCGGCGGCGCCGCCTTCGTGCTCGGCTGCTGGCAGCGCGGCGCCGGAGTGCGGCCCGTGCAGCGGCTCGTCGTCGGCGGCTGGCTCACACTCACCTCGGCGACCCTGCTGCTGCTCCTGCTGCGCGGCTCCTACACGGGCTCCGGGAAGGTCGGCGACATCTTCGACCTGGACCTGCTGGGGAACGTGCTCCAGACCAAGTCGGGCGCCGCCCTCGTCTCCCGGCTGCTGCTGCTCGCGGCGGCGGCCCTGTTCATCTCCGTGCTCTTCGGTGCCTACGACAAGCGGGAGGACGAGGAGAAGCGCGACCTCACCTTCGGGCTCGCGATCGGCGGGACCGTCGTCGCGGCCGGGCTCGCGGCGAGCTGGGCCATGGCCGAGCACGCCTCGGTCGGCCTCCAGGCGGGCCTCGCGATGCCCGTCGACGTTGTCCACCTGCTGGCCGTCGCCACCTGGCTCGGCGGGCTGACCGCGCTGCTCGTCGCGCTGTACCGCTCGGACGCGCCGATCGAGTCGGCCGCCGTACGACGGTTCTCCCAGGTCGCCTTCGGCAGCGTGGTCGCGCTGGTCGCGACCGGCGTCTACCAGTCCTGGCGGCAGCTCGGCTCCTGGTCGGCGTTCACCGAGACCCGGTACGGGCAGCTGCTGCTGGTCAAGATCGGGCTGGTGGCGCTGCTGGTCGGCGTCGCGTACGTCTCGCGGCGGTGGACGGCCCAGCTGGCCGACACCGTCGTACGGCAGGGCAAGCGGGCACCGCGGAAGGAGCGGGTGGCCGCGAGCGCGTCCGGCACCGGGAAGGCGAAGAAGGGGGGCGCCGACGCCGGTGACGCCAAGGACTCCGGTGGTGCGAAGATTTCCGGTGCTCCCAAGGACGCCGGCGACGCCCAGGGCCCCGGCGGTGCGAAGGGTCCCGGTTCCCAGCGGGCCGCTCAGCTCGCCCGGCAGCAGGCCGCGATGGAGACCGCGCGGCAGAAGCGGACACGGGACGCCGATCCGAACCGCTTCGGGCTGCGCCGCTCGGTGCTGGCCGAGGCCGGGATCGCCATCGTCCTGCTGGCGGTCACGACCGTGCTGACACAGACCGAGCCCGGCCGTACGGAACTGGACGCCAAGGCGGCCGGCGCGGCCTCCTCCTCGGCCCCCGACGCGTCCGGCTCCTCCGGGGCGCTGACCCTGGACATGTCCTTCGACACCGGCGGCACGGACGGCAAGGGCGTCGTGACGGTCGACTTCGACCCCGCGCGCGTGGGCGGCAACGAGATGCACGTCTACGTCCAGCGGCCCAACGGCCGGGCCTTCGACATCCCCGAGGTGAAGGTCGCCCTCACCCTGGAGGCCAAGAAGATCGGGCCGCTCGCCGTCACCCCCGACCGCATCGCCACGGGCCACTGGTCGGCGAGCAACGTGCAGATCCCCATGGCGGGCGACTGGAAGGTCGCCGTGACCGTGCGGACCTCCGACATCGACCAGACGACCGTCTCCAAGAACGCGCAGATCGGCTGAACCGCACCATGCCTGAACAGTCCCTTCCCGTCGTCGACGAAGGCGCATCCGCGGCAGCGGGTCCCGCCGCGGGGCGGGGCGTCTCACGCCGTGCCCTGCTCGGCACCGCCGGCGCCACCGGGCTCGTCCTCGGAGCGGCCGGCGGAGCCGTGGGCTACGCCGCGGCACCCGCCGCGGCGACTCCGCTGACCTCGGTCGGCAGCGACCGGGCGATGTTTCACGGGAAACATCAGCCCGGCATCACCGAGGGCCTCCAGGCGCGCGGCCACCTCGTCGCCTTCGACCTGGCGGCGGGCGCCGGCCGCAAGGAGGCCGCCGCGCTGCTGCGCCGCTGGTCGCAGACGGCCGAGCGGCTGATGGCGGGGGAGCCCACCGGGTCCCACGACACGGATGTCGCCCGGGACGCCGGTCCTTCCTCGCTCACGCTGACCTTCGGCTTCGGACACAGCTTCTTCTCCCGCACCGGGCTGGAGAAGCAGCGTCCGGTCGCCCTCGACCCGCTCCCCGACTTCTCCTCCGACCAGCTCGACAGGGCCCGCAGCAACGGCGACCTGTGGGTGCAGATCGGCGCCGACGACGCTCTGGTCGCCTTCCACGCCCTGCGCGCGCTCCAGAAGGACGCGGGCGGCGCGGCGAAGGTGCGCTGGCAGATGAACGGCTTCAACCGCACGCCGGGGGCCACGGCCCACCCCATGACGGCCCGCAACCTCATGGGCCAGCTGGACGGTACCCGCAATCCCAAGCCGGGCGAGCCCGACTTCGACGAGCGGATCTTCGTCCCGTCCTCCGCCACGCCCGCGTGGATGGCGAACGGCTCCTACGCGGTCGTACGACGGATCCGGATGCTGCTGGACGACTGGGAGAAGCTGTCCCTGACGACCCAGGAGGCCGTCATCGGGCGCCGCAAGGCGAACGGCGCGGCCCTCTCGGGGGGCACCGAGACGACCCCGATGGACCTGGAGAAGACGGACGCCAAGGGCGATCTGCTCGTCCCGGTCAACGCGCACGCCCGGATCACCCGGCCCGACCAGAACGGGGGCGCGGCCATCCTGCGGCGCCCGTTCTCGTACCACGACGGCATCGACGCGGACGGGACCCCGGATGCGGGGCTGCTGTTCGTCTGCTGGCAGGCGGACCCGGTGCGCGGCTTCGTACCGCTCCAGCGCAAGCTCGACCGCGGGGACGCGCTCTCGCAGTACATCCGGCACGAGTCGAGCGGACTGTTCGCGGTACCGGGCGGCGCGGCGCGGGGGGAGTACGTGGGGCAGGCGCTGCTGGAGGGGTGAGCGTCCGGCCCGCGGGGGCAGGGGGTCACGCGAACGCCGGAAACAGCCCCCGGTCACGCCGTTTCACTCAGCGGAGGGGCCCTGGCGAGACAAGTGCGTCCCGTTCCGCAAGGGCCATTAGGGTGAGGTCATGCCAGCGAGCTATGCGTATCTCGGCCCCGAGGGCACCTTCACCGAAGTCGCGCTGCGAACGCTTCCCGAGGCGGCGACCCGGGAGCTGATCCCGTACGTGTCGGTGCAGTCCGCCCTGGACGCGGTGCGCGCGGGCGAGGCCGAGGCGGCTTTCGTGCCGATCGAGAACTCCGTCGAGGGCGGCATCACCACCACCCTCGACGAGCTGGTCGCGGGCGCCCCGCTGATGATCTACCGCGAGGTGCTGCTGTCGATCACCTTCGCGCTGCTGGTCAGGCCGGGCACCCGGCTCACGGACATCAAGACGGTCTCCGCGCACCCGGCCGCCCAGCCGCAGGTGCGCAACTGGCTGAAGAACAACCTCCCGGACGTCCACTGGGAGTCGGCCGCCTCGAACGCGGACGCGGCCCGGCTGGTCCAGGAGGGCCAGTACGACGCGGCCTTCGCCGGCGAGTTCGCGGCCGCCCGGTACGGCCTCCAGGCACTGGAGACCGGGATCCACGACGCCGAGAACGCGCAGACGCGGTTCGTGCTGGTCGGCCGCCCGGCCCGGCCCGCCGCACCGAGCGGCGCCGACAAGACCTCCGTGGTGCTGTGGCAGCGTGACGACCACCCGGGCGGACTGCGCGACCTGCTCGGCGAGTTCGCCACCCGCGGTATCAACCTGATGCTGCTGCAGTCCCGGCCCACGGGGGCGGGCATCGGCAACTACTGCTTCTGCATCGACGCCGAGGGCCACATCACCGACCGCCGGGTGGCGGAGGCGCTGATGGGGCTGAAGCGGATCTGCCGGGAGGTGCGTTTCCTGGGTTCGTACCCGCGCGCGGACAAGGACCCCGCGGATCTTCGCTCGCCGCTGGCCGGCACCTCGGACGAGGAGTTCATGGCGGCCTCGGACTGGGTGGCCCGCTGCCAGGACGGTCGCTTCTAGCACCGGTCCTACCTGCAGATTTTAGTTATCCACAGGAGTTATCCACAGGTCCGCTTCTCGACCTGGGGACAAGTCGACAACAAAGGGTGACCCTGTCGACAAATCGTCCCTCAGAGTCCATCGGTGTCCACACGCGCGCACATCACCCTTCGTCCACTGTTTTCCTTTAGGCAATCCTTTGGGGCGACCACTTTCCACTCGAAAGTAGGGGTAAAAGCAGGTTTGCGACGGGAATCCTCCGTGTGATCCACGGGTTTCGGAGTGATCAATTCCGAAATCCACAGATCATCCGCACACCCTGTGGATAACTTCCCGAGGGGTGTGGATTCCTGTGGACAACCGCACGCCAAGTGCCGCCCTCCACAAGGGAGTCGAGTCAACCCGGCTCCTCGGCCCTGCTTCGTCCCGGGGACCCGGCGCGCCTTTCCTTGACACCCTCCGCAATTCACCCATAACGGTACGTAAGGCATGATTCGGTGCGTCGAGGAATAGTGAGTCGTGTGGCGTATCCCCGCACCGGTAGCCTTGACCGCGTGATTGACCTTCGCCTGCTCCGTGAGGACCCCGACCGAGTGCGCGCGTCCCAGCGCGCCCGTGGAGAGGACGTCGCCCTCGTCGACGCCCTCCTGTCTGCCGACGAGCGGCGCAGGTCGTCCGGCGTCCGCTTCGACGAGCTGCGTTCCGAGCAGAAGGCGCTCGGCAAGCTCATCCCCAAGGCCACTCCGGAGGAGCGCGCCGAGCTGCTCCAGAAGGCGGAGCAGCTCAAGTCCGACGTCAAGGCCGCCGAGGCCGCTCAGAACGACGCGGACGAGGAGACCAAGCGCCTGTCGCTCCAGCTCGGCAACCTCGTCCACCCCGACGTCCCCGTCGGCGGCGAGGAGGACTTCGTCGTCCTGGAGACGCACGGCACGATCCGCGACTTCGGCGCCGAGGGCTTCGAGCCCAAGGACCACCTGGAGCTCGGCGAGGCCCTGGGCGCCATCGACGTCGAGCGCGGCGCCAAGGTGTCCGGCTCGCGCTTCTACTACCTGACCGGCGTCGGCGCGCTCCTGGAGCTCGCGCTCGTCAACGCGGCGATCGCACAGGCCACCGAGGCGGGCTTCACGCCGATGCTCACGCCCGCGCTGGTCCGCCCGCGCGCCATGGAGGGCACCGGCTTCCTCGGCCAGGCCGCGGAGAACGTCTACCACCTGGAGAAGGACGACTACTACCTGGTCGGCACCTCCGAGGTCCCGCTCGCCGCGTACCACATGGACGAGATCGTCGACGCCGACCAGCTGCCGCTGCGCTACGCCGGCTTCTCGCCGTGCTTCCGCCGCGAGGCCGGCACCTACGGCAAGGACACCCGGGGCATCTTCCGCGTGCACCAGTTCGACAAGGTCGAGATGTTCTCCTACGTCGCCCCGGAGGACGCGGAGAACGAGCACAAGCGGCTCCTGGACTGGGAGAAGCAGTGGCTGACCGGCCTCGAACTGCCCTTCCAGGTCATCGACGTGGCCTCGGGCGACCTCGGTGCCTCCGCCTCCCGCAAGTACGACTGCGAGGCGTGGATCCCGACCCAGGGCAAGTACCGCGAGCTGACCTCGGCCTCCAACTGCGACAGCTTCCAGGCCCGCCGCCTGTCGGTCCGCATGCGGGACGGCAAGAAGGTCCAGCCGCTGGCGACGCTCAACGGCACGCTGTGCGCCGTACCGCGGACCATCGTGGCCATCCTGGAGAACCACCAGCTGGCCGACGGCTCGGTGCGGGTGCCCGAGGTGCTGCGCCCGTATCTGGGCGGCCGGGAGCTGCTGGAGCCGGTCGCCAAGTGAGCCAGGCCCTTCCGTACCGGCTGATCGCGACCGACCTCGACGGGACGCTCCTGCGTTCCGACCAGTCGATCTCGCAGCGCACCCGCGACGCGCTCGCCGCGGCCACCGCGGCGGGCGCCGCCCACATCGTGGTGACCGGACGCGGAGTGCGGTGGACCCGGCACATCCTCGACGACCTCGGCTACGACGGTCTCGCGGTCTGCGCGCAGGGCGCACAGGTGTACCACGCGGGCGAGCACCGGCTGCTGACCTCGGTGACGCTGGACCGGCAGCTGGCCGGTGTGGCCCTCGCGAAGATCGAGGCGGAGGTCGGTCCGCTGTACCTGGCGGCGAGCCGCGACGGCCTCGACGGCGACGTGCTGACCGGTCCGGGGTACGCGGTGACGGGTGCGCTGCCGTCCCTGCCATTCACCGACGCGTCGGACCTGTGGGCCGCTCCGCTGAACAAGATCTACATACAGCATCCGGACCTGTCGGACGATCAGCTGGCCGAGGCGGCCCAGCAGGCCGCGGGCGGCTTCGTCACGGTCGCGCTGTCGGGCGAGGGCATCGTGGAACTGCTCCCGCTGGGGCTGTCGAAGGCGACCGGTCTGTCCCTGGCGGCCCGCCGCCTGGGCCTGAAGGCCGCGGACACGATCGCCTTCGGCGACATGCCCAACGACATCCCGATGTTCGCCTGGGCGTCCTACGGGGTGGCGATGGCGGACGCCCACGCGGAGCTGAAGGCGGTGGCCGACGAGGTGACGACCTCCAACGAGGAGGACGGCATCGCGGTGGTGCTGGAACGGTTGCTGGGCTGACGGCCACGGTGCGTCCGGCCGGGCGGCCGGAGGCTCGTCGTACGGCAGCAGCGCGTGCACCGGTCCCACCGGGGCGTGGCCTTCCGACCCGAGCTGATCGAGCCCTTTTGACGTACTCCGGCCGAGAAGGCCGGCCGAGTCCCAGTGACAACGTCTCGCGGAGGATGCACGGATCGAACGTGCGCGGGCTTTTCGGACCCGACCACGGCCGCAATGGAGAAAAACACTGCGAGCCGGTGCCTTACCACTCGGCCAATCCTCCGGGTGGGCGGCCTCACGCGAGAGCGACATCGCGTGCTCGAAGCGGCCGCCCCGGGCTTCCCGCGGTGAACTCGACGGTGGCGTAACTACACCGGAGTCCTCCGCGGGCCGCCCCGAAGGGAGCTGGACGGACTGTCGTGCAGGGACATCGTCCGGCTCCTCTCCCGGATCGCGGCGCCGGACCGTCGTCCGGCGCTGTGGACACAACCACTGTGCCGGGAGGACGAGTTGGGCGCCACCGATTAAATACGGCCGGGTGTTCGAAACCTATCCGCGCCGCCACCGCCGCCGGCGCTTGCTGAAGAACCACCCGGCCGGTGGTTCGTCCGAGCGCCAGGGCTGCGGTTCGGGCTGCTCCTCGCGCCAGCGCGCGGCCAGCATCCGGGCGCGGGCAGACGGCTCGGTCGTCCCGGCGGACCGTATGAAGTCCTCGTCCAGCACGAGGTCGTCCCAGTCGTCTGCCATGTCCCCGTCCTTTCGGCTCGCAGCCGGACATTCCCCTTTGTCCAGTGTGGCCGGACAACGGTGAAGTCCCTGTCAGTAAGCGGGACGTGAGGGGCGCTTACTCCTCGCCCGCCAGCGTCAGCGACCGCAGCTTCTGCCCCGCGTACCAGGTCGCGAGGACGGTCACCACGACCAGCAGCACCGTGGCCGTCGGCAGGCTCACGTCCGAGGTGACCAGGTCCCCGCCCGCGACCTTGTGGGCCACGGCCAGCGACCACTGCTGGACGCTCAGGGTCTTCGCCCCGGAGACCAGGGAGCCGAACAGGGCCTCCCAGACCAGCGCGTAGACGAGCCCGAAGACCACCGCGTGCCGGGACACCGTGCCCAGCAGCAGGAACAGCGCCGCGTAGGCGATCGACGAGACCAGTGCGGCCACCGTGTAGGCGACGGCGATCTGCTGGCCGTTGCCGTTGAGGATGAATCCCGCGATCAGAGTCGGCAGGGCGGAGAACACCATCGTGACGGCGATCGCCACGATCAGCTTGGTGAAGATGATCGTCGGCCGCTTGACCGGCTTCGACAGCAGGTACACCACCGAGCCGTCGTCGATCTCCGGGCCGATCGCGCCGGTTCCCGCGATGACACCGATGATGGGCACCATCGTGGCGAGCGCGAGCCCGCCCAGCAGGTCGGAGGCGGTCTGATCGTCGGCGCCGACCAGACCGCGCACGATCACGGAGATCAGGATCAGCAGCGCCGGCAGGGCGCCCAGGATGAGGGCCCGGCGGCGGCCGAGCAGGGCCCGGTAGGTGAGTCGGGCGACTGTGGGGTCGTACATCTTCGGCCTCCTACGCCGCGACGAGATACGAGAAGACGGACTCGAGCGACTCGTCGGACGGCGAGACCGTGAGCAGCCGGATGCCGTGGTCGCGCGCGACCTTGGGCAGCAACGCGGTGAAGCGGCCGAAGTCGACGGCCTGGATGCGCAGCGCGCCCTCCGTCAGGTCGACTTCGATGCCGGACGTCGACGGGTCGGCGATCAGCGCGGCCGCGAGCGCGCGGTCGTCGCTGGAGCGCACCAGGTAGCGGTGCGGGCGGTCCGTCATCAGACGGCGGATCCTGCGGAAGTCACCGCTGGCCGCGTGCCGGCCGGCCACGACCACCTCGATGTGCCAGGCGAGCTGCTCGACCTCTTCGAGGATGTGCGAGGAGAACAGCACGGTACGGCCCTCGTCGCCCATGCGGCGCAGCAGGTCCATGAGCTGCATGCGCTGGCGCGGGTCCATGCCGTTGAACGGCTCGTCGAGCAGGAGCAGCGAGGGGTCGTGGACCAGCGCGGACGCCATCTTCACGCGCTGGCGCATGCCCTTGGAGTACGTGGAGATCTTGCGGTCCTGCGCGTACTCCATCTCGACGGTGGCCAGCGCCTTCTGGGCGGCCTTGGCACCGAGACCGTGCAACTCGGCGTTGGCGACGACGAATTCACGTCCGGTGAGGAAGTCGTACATCGCCTCGCGCTCGGGCACGATGCCGATGTGCCGGTAGATCCCCTCGTTGCGCCACACCTGCTGTCCGTCGAGGGTGACGGTGCCGGTGGAGGGGGCGAGGAAGCCGCCCATCATGTTGATGAGGGTGGACTTTCCGGCGCCGTTGGGGCCGAGGAGGCCGGTGACACCGGGGCCGATCGTCATGGTGATGTCGTTGACGGCGACCACGTTGCCGAACCAGCGGGAGACGTGGTCGATCTGGAGCGTGGTCACAGTCCCACCTTCTTGTAGCGGCGGATCAGGAGGCCGTAACTGGCGGCGATCAGGCCGAGGGTGAGCAGGACGTACACCACGCCCTGGCCGGTCGAGGGGCCGTGTCCGCCGGGCAGGGCCGCGGTCGCGCCCAGGAAGGCGGACTGCACGCCGTCGATCAGCGTGACCGGCGAGAACAGGCCGATCCACGGGATGGCGGACGTGCTGCCCTGGGCGTCGGCGATGGCCTGGAGGGTGGTGACGGCGCCGTAGGAGATGGTGAGGACGGCGATCACGGCCGCGATGCCGAAGCCGCGGCGCGGGGTCACCGACGCGATGACCAGGCCGATGCCGGCGAAGAGCAGCGAGAGCAGCGCCACGGAGACGAGTCCCTGCCCGAATCCCTCGGTCTGGTCGGCGAAGTCCAGCTTGGCCAGCAGCGCGCCCACGTAGAGCACGATCAGCGGGGCGGCGGTCAGGATGAACATCGCGGTGGCCAGGGCCGCGTACTTCGCGCGGACGTAGTCGGCGGTCTCGATGGGCCGCGAGAAGTACAGCGGCACGGTCTTGAAGCGCAGGTCGCGCGAGACGGACTGGGGGGCCTGCGAGGCGACGTACAGGCAGATCACGGACTGCATGATGATCGCGTAGCGGGTGTACTCGACCGGCAGGTCGTTCGCCTTGGTGGCGACGGCGACGGCCACCATGATGGCCGCCGGCACGCACATCACCGCGAACAGCAGCATCGGCAGCACCTTGGACTTGACCGAGCGGCCGAGGCCGTAGGCGCCGCGCAGGGACTGCGAGTAGAGCGAGCGGGTGGCGTAGGAACGGCCCAGACGGGGGCCGTCGTAGGCGCGGTAGCCGATGTTGTGGATGCGGGTCTGGTCGCCCGAGGGGGCGGTGACCGGGTGCTCAACTGCCATGGCCGACGGCCTCCTTCCGCTGCTCGTCGTCGTTCGTGAAGACTTCCGAGATGTGATGCCGGCGCTGCTCCATGCGGACCAGGCCGAGGCCGAGATCGGCGACGACGTCCCGCACGACGTCGTAGGTCTCCTCGCCCCGCGCGGTCAGCAGCAGGATGTGGCCGGCGCCCGGCAGACCGCTCTGGGAGTCGAGGACCTCCACCCCGCGCGCGTGGAGCGCCTCGCGCACCGCGCGGGTGCCGTCCGGGTGCTCGTCGCTGTCGGTGACCTCGACCGCGAGGGTGGTGGTGGTCTGGGTGAAGTCGGTGGTGGAGCTGGAGCGCAGCAGCTTGCCGCCGTCGATGACGACGACGTGGTCGCAGGTGCGCTCCAGCTCGCCCAGCAGGTGCGAGGTGACCAGGACCGAGATGCCGAAGTCGGTGTAGATGCGGCGGATCAGACCCAGCATGTCGTCGCGGCCGACCGGGTCGAGGCCGTTGGTCGGCTCGTCGAGGAAGACCAGCTGCGGGTCGTGCACCAGTGCCTGCGCCAGCTTCACGCGCTGCTTCATGCCGGTGGAGTAGCCGCCGATGGGGCGGTAGCGCTCCTCGTACAGACCGACATGGCGCAGGGTGTCCGCGGTGCGCTCGCGTGCGGCGGTGGGCGGCAGTCCGGACATGCGGGCCATGTGCACGACGAACTCGGTGGCCGAGACGTCGGGCGGCAGACAGTCGTGCTCCGGCATGTAACCGACCCGCTCGCGGATGGCGGCACCCTTGGTCGCGACGTCGAGCCCGAGCACTTCGGCACGGCCCTCGGTGGCGGGGGACAGACCCAGCAGGATCTTGATCATGGTGGACTTGCCGGCCCCGTTGGCTCCGACGAGTCCGGTAACACCGGGTCCGACGTCCAAGGAGAGCCGGTCAAGCGCGGTCACCCGGGGGAACCGCTTGCTCAGGCTTTCGGTCGCGATCACAGTCACGTCTCCGACAGTAGTGACGCGGACCACTCAGGTCGTCACCCCGCAGAGCTGGATCGGCATCAGACTCCAGACGTACGGGCACCTAGGGGTCACCCTGAGGTCCCACAACCGTGGCCGCGTTTTCCACATCGGCGGGTTTTTCCACAGTTCACGGGGTCCTCTTGACGCAGCCCCCCATGACTGTCACATTCGCCAGTGTCACGTTACGGACACGTACCGCGGTCGACGGGGACGAGGCGGCATGACGACAGCGACGAACAGCGGCACCTCCCCCGCGTTGCGGGGATTCCGGCAGGTCCAGCGGCTCGCGTACGACTGCGCTGAGGCGGTCGCGGCCCGTCTGGAACCCGGCGTGAGCGAACGGCAGGCCGCCCGGATGCAGCGCGAGTGGCTGCGCAGGCGGGGCGTCCGGGACTGGTTCCATCTGCCCTTCGCCTGGTTCGGGGACCGCACGGCGTTCACCGGCTTCCGCGTCCCGCTGCAGTTCTTCCCCACCGACCGCCGCCTGGAGCCCGGGATGCCGTTCATCCTGGACATGGCCCCGGTGTTCGGGGGCTGCACCGCGGACATCGGCTACTCCGGCTCGCTCGGCGTCAACCCCGTCCAGGACAGACTGATGGCCGACCTGGAGGCACACCGCGAGCTGATCCTGCGCGAGGTCCGCGAGCGACGGCCGCTGCGCGAGATCTACGAGGACGTCGACCGCCTCATGGTCCGCCAGGGCTACGCCAACCGGCACCGCGCCTACCCCTTCGGCGTGATCGCCCACAAGGTCGACCGGGTCCGGCAGCGGCGCTGGTCACCGCAGGTGTTCGGGTTCGGCGTCCAGTCCCTGAAGGGCCTCGCCGCCGACGCGCTGCACGGCCACCGGGAGGGCTGGTCGCCCCTGTGGTCGCCGTACCGCTTCTCGGACCACCCGCCGCGCCCCGGGCTGTGGGCGGTCGAGCCTCATCTCGGATTCCGGGGCACGGGAGCCAAGTTCGAGGAGATCCTGGTGGTCACCGATTCCCGGGACCCCGAAGAGAGCGCCTTCTGGCTGGACGACGATCTGCCGCACGTGCGGCGCTGGGCGGAGGAGAAGTGACCTTGCTCGAAGGTGCGCGCGAGCGCCGGGTACCCACCGGCGGCGTCGAACTGTCCGTGGCCGAACTGGGCGACCCGGCCCAGCCGACCGTGATCCTGGTGCACGGCTACCCGGACAGCAAGGAGGTCTGGTCCCAGGTCGCTCCACGCCTCGCCGACCGCTTCCACGTCGTCCTCTACGACGTCCGCGGCCACGGCCGCTCCACGGCACCCGTACCGCTGCGCGGAGGGTTCACCCTGGAGAAGCTCACGGACGACTTCCTGGCCGTCGCGGACGCCGTCAGCCCGGACCGGCCCGTGCACCTGGTCGGACACGACTGGGGCTCGGTGCAGTCGTGGGAGTTCGTCACCGTGCGGCGCACCGAGGGCCGCATCGCCTCCTTCACCTCGATGTCCGGGCCGTCCCTCGACCACTTCGGCCACTGGATCGCGGGCCGCCTCAAACGCCCCACCCCCCGCCGCGTCGGCCAGCTCCTCGGCCAGGGCGCCAGGTCCTGGTACGTGTACGCGCTGCACACCCCCGCCCTGCCCGAACTGGCCTGGCGCGGCCCGCTCGGCAAGCTCTGGCCGCGCGTGCTGGAGCGCGCCGAGAAGGTCCCCGCGGGCGGCTACCCGACCGCCTCGCTGCCCCGCGACGCGGCCCACGGCACCTGGCTGTACCGCGACAACGTCCGGCCCCGGCTGCGTCACCCGCGCACCGACGCGTACGCACACGCGCCCGTGCAGCTCATCACGCCCCAGGGGGACGCGTTCCTCTCGGAGAGTCTCTACGACGGCTTGGAGCAGTGGGCACCGCAGCTCACCCGGCGCACCCTCCCCGCCAAGCACTGGATCCCCCGCTCCCGGCCCGACCAGCTGTCGGCGTGGATCACGGAGTTCGTGACATCCGTCGAAGGCGGCCGGCCCGCTGTGCGGGCGACCGGGAAGTACGCCGACCGGTTCGGCGGACAGCTCGTCCTCGTCACCGGCGCGGGCAGCGGCATCGGACGGGCCACCGCGTTCGCCTTCGCCGAAGCCGGCGCGCGCGTGGTCGCCGTCGACCGGGACACCGAGGCCGCCGCCCGCACCGCAGAACTGTCCCGGCTGCTCGGCGCCCCCGAGGCCTGGGCGGAGACCGTCGACGTGAGTGACGAACAGGCCATGGAGAAACTCGCCGACAAGGTCGCCGCCGAGTACGGCGTCGTGGACGTCCTGGTCAACAACGCCGGCATCGGCCTCGGCGGCCCCTTCCTCGACACCACGACCGAAGACTGGAAGAAGGTCCTCGACGTCAACCTGTGGGGCGTCATCCACGGCTGCCGTCTCTTCGGCAGGCAGATGGCCGAGCGCGGACAGGGCGGCCACATCGTCAACACCGCCTCGGCGGCCGCCTACCAGCCCTCCAGGGCGCTGTCCGCCTACGGCACCTCCAAGGCCGCCGTCCTCATGCTCAGCGAGAGCCTGCGCGCGGAACTGGCGGGCCGCGGGATCGGCGTCTCGGCGATCTGCCCCGGCATCGTCAACACCAACATCACCTCCACCGCGCGCTTCGCGGGCGTCGACGCCGAAGAGGAGAAACGCCGCCAGAAACGTACGGCCCGCCTGTACCGGCTGCGCAACTATCCGCCCGAGAAGGTCGCCGACGCGATCCTGAGAGCGGTCGTGCGCAACCAGGCCGTCGTACCGGTCACTCCCGAGGCCCGCGGCGCGCTCGCCCTGGCCCGGTGGGCGCCGAAGGCACTGCGGGCGCTCGCACGGCTGGAGCCACCGCGGTGAGCCACGAGATCGCACCGCGCCGGGTGGCCTTCGACTGGTCCCGCACACCCCTGCACTGGATCCCGGACGAGCCCACCGCCACCCATGTCATCAACGTCCTGCACCTGCTGCTGCCGGCGGGGGAGCGCTGGTTCGTGAAGGTCTTCAAGGAGGGCCTGCCACTGATCACGGACCCCGAACTCCGCGCCGCCGTGAAGGGGTTCATGGGCCAGGAGGCCACCCACAGCGTCCAGCACACCCACGTGCTGGACCACCTGGCGGCCCAGCGCCTCGACACCGCCGCCTTCACCCGCTACGTCGACTTCCTCTTCGAGCGGCTGCTCGGCGAGCGCCCGCCGTTCAACGCGCCCGTTCCCGCGCGCGAGTGGCTGCGGTTCCGGCTGTCGGTCGTCGCCGCCGTCGAACAGTTCACGGCGGTGCTCGGCGACTGGGTTCTGGCCGCCGACGGCCTCGACCGGGCCGGCGCCGACGAGGTCATGCTCGACCTGCTGCGCTGGCACGGCGCAGAGGAGGTCGAACACCGCGCGGTCGCCTTCGACATGTACCAGCACTGCGGCGGCACCGGCACCCGCCGCTATGCGCGCCGGGTCGCAGGCATGGCGGTGACGGCCCCGGTGATGCTGTACCTGTGGGTATGGGGCACGGCCTACCTGATGCGACACGACCCACAGTCCGCCGGCCGGCTGCGCTACTCCCTCAAGGAACACGAGAAGGCCGTACGCAAGGGCCTGCTGCCCGCCTGGCGGGAGCTGGGCGCGGCCGTCCCGCGCTACCTCCGGCGGACCTACCACCCCTCGCGAGAAGGGTCGTTGAACCGGGCGGTGGAGTACCTGAAGCGGTCACCGGCGGCGAAGGCGGCCTCATGAGCGACGCCCCCGCCTACCGGATCGAGGACCTGGCCCACCTCAGCGGCGCCACCGTCCGCACCATCCGCGCCTACCAGGACCGCGGACTGCTCCCCCGTCCCGAGCGCCGCGGCCGCGCCAACATCTACACCGACAGCCACCTCGCCCGGCTGCGGCAGATCTCCGACCTGCTCGACCGCGGCTACGGCCTGTCCTCCATCAAGGAGTTGCTGGAGGCCTACGACTCCGGCCGCGGCCTCGGCGGGATCCTCGGGCTGGTCGCCGAGGTCGACGGCCCGTGGACCGACGAGGAGGCCGGCCGGATCTCCCGCGCCGAACTCGACGCGCGTTTCGGCGGCATCCCCGACGAGGCCGCGGTCACCGAGGCGGTGGAGCTCGGTGTGCTGGAGCCGGTGCCCGGGGACGAGGACTCCTTCCTCGTCCCCAGCCCCCAAGAGCTCGCGGTGGCCGTCGAGTTGCACGCCGCAGGGGTTCCGCTGTCCGCGATCTCGGGCCACCTGCGGGAGTTGAGGGGCCAGGTCGAGCACATCGCCTCGCGTTTCCTGGAGTTCACCACCGAGCACGTCTTCGCCCGCTACCTGCGAGGAGCGCACCAGCCGAGCGAGGCCGACGCCGCCGAAGCGGCCTCACTCGTACGACGGCTGCGGCCCCTCGCGCAACAGACCGTGGACGCCGAACTCGCGCGCGCGATGCGACTGTTGGCGGTACGGCAGCTGCGTCAGCACCTCGCTTCGGCTGAGCAGCCCGAAGGGCGGTCGGAGTCACGTTCCGTGGCCGTGCCCGAGGAGACGATGCGGGCGGTGGCGGGACTTGTTGGGGAAGAGCGGGTGGCGGAGTTCTTCGTGCTGGCGGCTGAACGGGAGGTGCAAGCAAGGAAGTTGGATGCGCTCACGTCAAGTGGACCACCCCCCGTCAATCTTGACGAACGGGGCTGACATGACAGGGAGTTGTCCACAGAAACGCCAAGTAGCCTGTGGATAACTACAGTTGGTTGTGGACCAAACATCCGGGCCAAAATCATTCGCGTGATTCACGTCTCGCCCAGCACCCTGATGCCATGGACGAAAGACGCACCGTGAAGGTGTCGAAGTACCTCTCGAAGCACCTGCGGCACCAGCCAGAACGAATCGGGCTCACCCTCGACGAGGCCGGCTGGGTCGAGATCGACGCCCTGCTCGCCGCGACCGCCGCGCACAACTTCCGCATCAGCCGTGAAGAACTGGACCAGGTCGTCGCCGCGAACGACAAACAACGCTTCGCCGTCGACGGCACCCGCATCCGCGCCAGCCAGGGCCACAGCATCGAGATCGACCTCGGACTGCCCCCGGCGACCCCGCCGCCGTACCTCTACCACGGCACCGTGGCCCGCGTCCTGGACGCCATCCGCGCCGAGGGACTGCGCCCCATGAACCGGCACGACGTGCACCTGTCCGCCGACCGCGAGACCGCGACCCGGGTCGGAGCCCGCCGCGGCCGCCCCGTCGTGCTCTCCGTGGACGCGGCGGCCATGCACCGCGACGGCCACGTCTTCCACGTCAGCGCGAACGGAGTCTGGCTGACCCGGACCGTACCGCCGCGATATCTGCGGTTTCCCGAGTCGCACTGACCCCCTCCCAGGCATGATCAGTGGTATGGACCAGTTGCCCAGCACTGAGGCCGCCGTCACCGCGATCCGCGTACTCGCCACCGAGTACGGGCTCGCCATGGAGGTGACGCACGACATCGGCGCCGACCAGACCTCCCGTCGCAGCGCCGCGGGTGTCGGCGTCACCACCGACCCGGACGGCACCCTGCCCCACGAGGCCTACGTCGAACTCGGCGGCCGGCCCCAGGTGGATGTGCGCCTCTTCCCGGACGACGACGCCCTGATCACCGTCGACGGAGTCGAGTGCCCGGACATCGCCCGCGACGACGTCCCCGCCTTCCTCCGCGCCCTCTACGAAGGCCACGCCTGGGTGAAGGCGCGCCGCTTCCCGCCCGGCCACTTCCTGATGGTGCCGCTCCCCGCTGACCGCGTGCACAAGGAGTTCATCCCGGTCGGCCTCAGCCCCTGGCTCAGCGGCCGTACCCGGTGACCGTGCGTCACTGTTTCACGTGAAACGCGGCCCGGCACTTACGCTCGGACACATGAGTCTGCGCCTGAGCACCGTGATCCTCCCCCACCGCCGCTGGAACGAGGGGGGTCGCGAGACGTGGCAGCGCGCGGAGCAGCTCGGCTTCCACACCGGATACACCTACGATCACCTGTCCTGGCGGACCTTCCGCGACGGGCCCTGGTTCGGTGCCGTGCCCACCCTGACCGGCGCCGCGGGCGTCACCGACCGGCTGCGCCTGGGCACCCTGGTGACCTCGCCGAACTTCCGGCACCCGGTGACCCTCGCCAAGGAACTGATCACGCTCGACGACATCTCCGGCGGGCGCGTCACCCTCGGCATCGGTGCGGGCGGCACCGGCTTCGACGCCACCGCGCTCGGCCAGGACCCCTGGAGCCCGCGTGAGCGCGCCGACCGGCTCGCCGAGTTCGTCCCGCTGCTCGACCGCCTGCTCAGCGAGGACTCCGTGTCCTACGAGGGCGACTTCTACTCGGCCCACGAGGCCCGCAACATCCCCGGCTGTGTCCAGCGCCCCCGGCTGCCCTTTGCCGTGGCCGCCACCGGACCGCGCGGCCTGAAGCTCGCCGCCCGCCACGGACAGGCGTGGGTGACCACCGGCGACCCGAAGCTGTACGAGAACGGCACTCCCGAGCAGTCCGTCCAGGCCCTCCGCGGCCAGATCGACAGGCTCACCGACAGCTGCGCGGCGATCGGCCGGGACGTGAACACCCTGGACAGGATCCTGCTCACCGGGTTCACCCCCGACCGGGGCCGCCCGCTGGAATCCCTCGACGCGTTCGTCGACTTCGCGGGCCGCCACCGGGAACTCGGCTTCACGGAGCTCGTGATCCACTGGCCGATCCCCGACTCGGACTTCGCCGCCGAGCAGAAGGTCTTCGAGCAGATCGCCATGGAGGCCGTGGCGCAGTTGGGCTGAGACGGCGTCACCGGGGCAGGTGGGTCCCGTACCGGGGTCATCCATGTCTCACCTGTGCGGGTACCCGCACGGTCGTGCACGCATATGCGGGAGAATGAGCTGGTGACCTCAGCGACTCGACAGCCCGAGACCCCGGCCGCCGGCATACCGCCGCGCCTGATCGCCACCGATCTGGACGGCACTCTGCTGCGCGACGACAAGTCGGTGTCCCCACGCACGGTCGCGGCCCTCGCCGCCGCCGAGGAGGCCGGCATCGAGGTCTTCTTCGTCACCGGCCGCCCGGCCCGCTGGATGGATGTCGTCAGCGACCACGTCCACGGCCACGGCCTCGCCATCTGCGGCAACGGCGCGGCGGTGGTCGACCTGCACGGCGGCCCCGGCGCCCACCGGTTCGTGAAGGTGCGCGAGCTGGCCCGGGAGAACGCGCTGGACGCCGTACGACTGCTGCGGGAGGCGGCGTCCGGCACGGTGTACGCGGTGGAGCAGACGTACGGCTTCCACCAGGAGCCGGACTACCCGAAGCTGCACATGGAGATCCCGGACAACCTCGCCCCCGCCGAGGAACTGCTGGCCGATGACGGCCCCGGTGCCACCGAGCCGGTACTGAAGATCCTCGCCTACCACCCCACGATGGACCCGGACGCCTTCCTCACCCTCTCCCGCCTGGCCATCGGCGACCGCGCCACCGTCACCCGGTCCAGCCCCAGCGCCCTGCTGGAGATCAGCGGCCCCGACGTCTCCAAGGCCAGCACGCTCGCCCTGTGCTGCGCCGAGCGCGGCATCTCGCACGAGCAGGTCGTCGCCTTCGGGGACATGCCCAACGACGTCGAGATGCTCACCTGGGCGGGACAGTCCTACGCGATGGGCAACGCCCACCCCGACGTGATCGCGGCCGCCTCGGGGCGGACCGTCGCCAACAACGACGACGGGGTGGCCGTCGTGATCGAGCGGATGCTGGAGCGGCTGTAGGGGGCGTTGCGGCTCCGCCGAGGCAGACCTTTGTCATAGCTCAGCCGACCGGCACCCCGCGTTCCGACAGCCACGGCACCGGGTCCACCGCCGAGCCCGCCTCCGCCGTGACCCGCACCTCGAAGTGCAGGTGCGGGCCGGTCGAGTTGCCGCTCGTGCCCGACTGCCCGATCCACTGCCCGGGCGCGACGCCCGCCCCCTGGTCG
The DNA here is from genome assembly GCF_003933965.1 of Streptomyces sp. RP5T. GTDB lineage: Bacteria > Actinomycetota > Actinomycetes > Streptomycetales > Streptomycetaceae > Streptomyces. The sequence goes on along the minus strand of NZ_RSAJ01000004.1, from coordinate 17,242 downwards.
ACGGTGACGTCGGCGAGGTGGGCGTACTGCGTGTAGTAGCCGTCCGTGTGCTCGATCACGATCTCGATGCCGAAGGCACCGCCGCAGGACACCTTCACCACGCGCCCGGCGCCCACCGCGCGCACCGGCGTCCCGATCGGCACCGCGAAGTCCTGCCCCGTGTGCCGGCTCGCCCACCGCGCCCCGCCGCTGCCGAACCCGGCGGACAGTTCGTACCCCACCACCGGAGCGACCCAGGCGCCCTCCGAGGCCTGCTGCGGCTGCTCCAGGGGCACGGCACCCCGGCACGAGCCGGCCGCCACGGACACGTCGGCCTGTCCCTGCAACTGCCCACGGGCCTCTTCGAGGGTCCGCTCGATCTCCCGCTTCAGCGCGGCGAGTTCGGCGCTGCGCCGCTCCAGCCTCCGTGAGGCCGCCGCAGCCCTCGCTTCATCGGCCGCGAGCCTCGCCTCGGCCCGACGGCTCTTCTCGACCGCGTTGTCGACGGCCACCCTCGCCCGTGAGAACACGTGCCGGCCGCGCATCAGGTCGGCGGGGTCAGCGGCGAAGATGATCTGCGCGGTGAGCGGGAGACCGCCGCCCTCGCGGTACTGGGCCCGGGCGATACGGCCGATCTCCTGACGCAGAACGCCGGCCTCCCGCCGCTCCCGGCCCAGGAGCTCCGCGAACCATCGCGTCCGGGCCCGCTGCGCCTGCGCCTCTTGGCGTCCCGCCTCGTACCGCTGGGTCGCCAGCGCCGCGTCCTGGTACAGCCGCAGCACCTGTGCACCGACCCCGGGATCACCGTCCGTCCGGCGGCCCAGGGCCTCAGCGGAGGCGTCCGCGGGCCGTGCCGCCACCATCGCGCACGCGCACAGCAGGGCCGGAACGAGCAATGGATGACGGCGAGGTGATCGCATGTCAGCGATCCTGTCCCCGGCGCCCGGACGCGGTCCTGTTCACGTCGTACGACCGGGGGACACATTGCTGCGGACGGGTTCAGCGCGACGCCTCAGCGTGCCGCCACCAGCAGCTCCGACTCCGCCTCCCGCTCGGCCATCGCCCGCAACGGCCCCTCCACCCCCGCCAACTCCGCATAGGCGCCGCGCTGCACGACCCGCCCCTCGTCGAGTACGACCACCTCGTCCACCGCCTCGAGTCCCGCCAGGCGGTGCGTGATGAGGAGGGTCGTGCGGCCCTCGGTGGCGGCCAGCAGATCGGCGGTGAGCGCGTCGGCGGTCGGCAGGTCGAGATGTTCGGCGGGCTCGTCCAGCACGAGGACGGGGAAGTCGGCGAGCAGCGCTCGGGCCAGCGCGAGCCGTTGCCGCTGGCCGCCGGACAGCCGTGCCCCGTGCTCGCCCACCAGGGTGTCCAGACCGTCGGGCAGGCTCTCCGCCCAGTCGAGCAGACGGGCCCGCCGCAGCGCGTCCCGCAGCTCCTCCTCGCTCGCGTCCTTCCTGGCGAGGAGCACGTTCTCGCGCACCGAGCTGTCGAAGAGGTGGGCGTCCTGGGCGCACAGCCCCACCAGCCGGCGTACGTCGTCGCTGTGCAGCCCGTAGGCGTCCACGCCACCCAGGGTGTAGGTGCCGGCGTCCGCGTCCAGAAAGCGCAGCAGTACCTGGGCGAGCGTCGTCTTGCCGGAACCGGAGGCCCCGACCACGGCGATCCTCCTGCCCTCCGCGAGGGTCAGGTCGAGACCCGCGAGCGCGTCCCGGTCCTGGCCCTCGTGCCGGGTGCTCACTCCCTTGAGGACGACCGGGAAGGGCGAGGCGGGCGCCTGCCGAGCGTGCTCAGGCTCCCGTACCGGCGCGGGAGCGTCCAGCACCTCGTGGACACGCTCGGCGCTCCTGCGCACCCGCTGCCGGTACTGGACGGCGAGCGGCAGCCCGAGGACGGCCTCGAAGGCCGCCAGCGGAGTGAGCACGACGACGGCCATCGCGACCCCGCCGAGCCGCCCGGCGGCGACCGCCTGGGCGCCGACGAGGGCGGTCGCGGTGACGGTCAGGCCGCAGATCAGGGCGGTGAGGCCGTCGCCGAGTGCGGTGGCGGTGGCGGCGCGCGAGGCGATCCGGGTGAGGACACCGTCGGCCCGCCGCGCCTCGGCGGTGCGGGCGGGCAGGGCTCCGGAGACGGTCAGCTCCGCGGTCCCGGTGAGGAGATCGGTCACGCGGGTCGACAGTTCCCCGCGGGCGGGGGCGAGCCTGCGCTCGGCGCGGCGGGCCACGGCCCCAGTGACGAGCGGGACACCCGCGCCGGCGGCCAGCAGGCCCACGGCCAGCGCGGCGCCGGCCTCCGGCAGCAGCCAGGCCGTGAAGCCCACGGAGGCCGCCGACACCACCACGGCGGCACCGGCCGGCAGCAGCCAGCGCAGCCAGTAGTCCTGCAGCGCGTCCACGTCGGAGACGAGCCGCGAGAGCAGATCACCCCGGCGGGTCGTGCGCAGACCGGCGGGTGCCAGCCGCTCCAGACGCCGGTACACGGCGACCCGGGTGTCGGCGAGCATGCGCAGCACCGCGTCGTGCGACACCAGCCGCTCCGCGTACCGGAACACGGCCCGGCCGATCCCGAACGCACGGGTCGCTGTCACTGCCACCATCAGATACAGCACGGGCGGCTGCTGCGAGGCACGCGAGATCAGCCAGCCGGACGTGGCCATCAGTCCCACCGCGCTGCCGAGGGCGAGGCTGCCGAGCAGCATGGCGAGCGCGAGCCGGCCCCGCCGGGGACCGGACATGGCACGGACGCGGGCGAGAACACCACGCGACCGCGTCGGCCGCTCGATCGTCCCGGGCTCGGCCGGGGCGGGACCGTCGTCCTCGACCGTGCGTGCCGTGGCCGTCCTGGCCACGGCGGACACCGGAGCCGGTGCCGCGGGCTCCGCCAGCCGCACCACCCGGTCCGCCACCCCGAGCAACGCCGGCCGGTGCACCACCAGCAGCACCGTCCGCCCGGCCGCCAGCCGGCGCACCGCCGCCACGACCTCCGCCTCGGTCGCCCCGTCGAGCGCCGCCGTGGGCTCGTCCAGGAGCAGGACGGGACGGTCCGCGAGGAACGCCCGGGCCAGCGCGAGCCGTTGCCGCTGCCCGGCGGAGAGCCCGGCCCCGTCCTCACCGAGCACGGTGTCGGCGCCCAGAGGGAGCGCGTCGACGAAGTCCAGGGCCCCCGCGTCCGCCAACGCCCGCCTCACCGCGCCCTCGTCGGCGTCAGGTCGTGCCAGCCGGACGTTCTCCGTGATCGTCCCGGCGAACAGCTGCGGCCGCTGCGGCACCCAGGCGATGCGCGACCGCCACTCCTCCAGGTCGGCCTCCGCGAGATCGGCTCCACCGATCCGCACCCGCCCCTCGGCCGGCCGCACGAATCCCAGCAGGACGTTCAGCAGCGTCGACTTGCCGGCCCCGCTGGGTCCGACCAGCGCGACCGTCTCACCCGGCGCGACCTCGAAGGACACGTCCGTGACGGCGTCCCCCGAGCGGCCGGGATACCTGACCGTGACCCGCTCGAAGGCCAGCGCACCGGCGGGCGCGGCAGCCGTGCCCGACGCCGGTACCTCCGTCTCCAGCACCGAGAAGATCTCCTCGGCAGCCGCCAGCCCCTCGGCCGCCGCGTGATACTGCGTACCCACCTGCCGCAGAGGCAGATATGCCTCGGGGGCCAGGATGAGGATGACCAGGCCGTCGTACAGATGCATCTCGCCGTGGACCAGACGCATTCCGATCGTGACGGCGACCAGTGCCACGGAGAGCGTCGACAGCAGCTCCAGGGCGAAGGAGGAGAGGAAGGCGATCCGCAGGGTCCGCATGGTCGCCTGCCGGTACTCCCCGGTGATGCGCCGGATCGACTCGGCCTGCGCCTTGGCCCGGCCGAACACCTTCAGGGTCGGCAGCCCGGCGACGACGTCCAGGAAGTGCCCCGACAGCCGTGACAGCAGCCGCCACTGACGGTCCATCCGGGACTGCGTGGCCCAGCCGATCAGCATCATGAAGACCGGGATGAGGGGCAGGGTTCCGACGATGATGGCCGCCGAGACCCAGTCCTCGGTCACGATCCGCGCCAGCACCGCCACCGGCACGACCACCGCGAGGCCCAGCTGCGGGAGATAGCGCGAGAAGTAGTCGTCGAGGGCGTCGACACCCCGTGTGGCCAGGGCGACGAGTGACCCGGTCCGCTGCCCGCTCAGCCAGCCCGGTCCCAGCGCGGTGGCCCGTTCCAGCAGCCGTCCCCGCAGTTCCGACTTCACCGCCGCGCTCGCCCGGTGTGCGGCGAGTTCAGTGAGCCAGGCGACGAGACCGCGGCCGGCCGAGACGGCCGCCAACAGCACCAGGGGAGTGCGCAGTTCGGCGACCCCGAGGCCGTGCTGGAACGCGCCGACCACGATCTCGGCGACGAGCATCGCCTGAGCGATGACCAGCAGGGCTCCCACGCCGCCCAGGCCCACGACGGCCACCAGGAACAGTCGGGTGGCGCGGGTGTACCGGAGCAGACGCGGGTCGATCGGTTTCACGTGAAACACACCCTCTTCTCAAGGGGCATGTTTCACGTGAAACATGCCCCATATCGGGCTCAGTGCGCGGCTTCGGCGATGTGCTGGGTGCCGATGCGCTTGCGGAACACCCAGTAGGTCCAGCCCTGGTAGAGCAGGACGATCGGCGTGGCGATCCCCGCACACCAGGTCATGATCTTCAGGGTGTACGGGCTCGACGAGGCGTTGGTGACCGTCAGGTTCCAGTCCGCGTTGAGCGAGGACGGCATGACGTTCGGGAAGAGCGTCAGGAAGAGCATGGCCACGGCGGCCACGATCGTGACGCCCGACAGCGCGAACGACCAGCCCTCACGACCGGCCTGGTTGGCCACCAGAGCGGCGACCAGGGCGATCACGGCAACCACCATCGCGACCAGGCTCTTGGCGTCACCGCTGTCGACCTGCGTCCAGAGCAGGAAGATCAGCGCAAGGGCGGCGGTGACGAGACCGACCCGGGTCGCCAGCTTCCGTGCCCGCTCCCGGATCTCCCCGACCGTCTTCAGGGCCGTGAACACCGTGCCGTGGAAGGTGAACAGGGTCAGCGTCACCAGTCCGCCGAGCAGGGCGTACGGGTTGAGCAGGTCCCAGAAGGAGCCGACGTACTCGAAGTGCTGGTCGATCTTCACGCCGTGCACGATGTTGCCGAAGGCCACGCCCCACAGGAACGCGGGGATGAGCGAGGACCAGAAAATCGCGGTCTCCCAGTTGCGCTGCCAGTTCTCCTCGGGCCGCTTGGCCCGGTACTCGAAGGCGACACCCCGGACGATCAGGCAGACCAGGATGATCAGCAGCGGCAGATAGAAGCCGGAGAAGAGGGTGGCGTACCAGTCGGGGAAGGCGGCGAAGGTCGCGCCGCCTGCCGTCAGCAGCCACACCTCGTTGCCGTCCCAGACGGGACCGATGGTGTTGATCAGGACACGCTTCTCGGTCCGGTCACGGGCGAGCAGCTTGGTGAGGACACCGACGCCGAAGTCGAAGCCCTCCAGGAAGAAGTAGCCGGTCCACAGGACGGCGATCAGCACGAACCAGACGTCGTGAAGTTCCATGACTCGATCTCCCTCGGCCTAGTACGAGAAGGCCATCGGCTTGTCGGCGTCACGGGTGTCGCCGCCGATCTTCGTGGGCGGGTTGAGGTCGGCCTCGGTGAGCTCGGGCGGCCCTGCCTTGACGTACTTCACGAGCAGCTTGACCTCGACGACGGCGAGGACGGCGTACAGAGCCGTGAAGACGAGCATCGAGATGAGGACCTCTGCCTGGGAGACGCCGGGGGAGACCGCGTGCCGGGTCTGCAGGACGCCGTAGACGACCCACGGCTGCCGGCCCATCTCGGTGAAGATCCATCCCCAGGAGTTGGCGATCAGCGGGAAGCCCAGGGTCCAGATCGCCGCCAGCCAGTAGAGCCTGCCGAGCTTGGGGCTGAGGGCCTTGTTCTTGAACAGGACCAGGTGCGGCACCTCGTCCTCGCCGACCCTCAGGTGCTGCGGCAGCATGAACTTCTTGCGGGTCAGCCAGAGCCCGGCGAGACCGATGGCGAAGGACGCCATGCCGAAGCCGATCATCCAGCGGAAGGCCCAGAAGGTCACGGGGATGTTGGGCCGGTAGTCGCCGGGCCCGTACTTCTGCTGCTCCGCCTTGTTGACGTCGTTGATGCCGGGGACGTACGAGGTGAAGTCGTCGTTGGCGAGGAAGGACAGCAGGCCCGGGATCTCGATGGCCACACTGTTGTGGCCCTTCTCCACGTCGCCGTAGGCGAAGATCGAGAAGGGGGCGGAGTCCTGACCGTCCCACAGGGCCTCGGCGGCGGCCATCTTCATCGGCTGCTGCTTGAACATGACCTTGCCGAGCGTGTCACCGCTGATCGCGGTGAGCATGCCGGCGACGACCACGGTGACCAGTCCGAGGCGCAGCGAGGTCTTCATCACGGCGATGTGCTTCTTGCGGAACAGATGGAAGGCCGCGATGCCGATCATGAAGGCGCCGCCGGTCAGGAAGGCGGCCGACATGGTGTGGAAGACCTGGGTGAGCGCGGTGTTCTGGGTCAGCACCGCCCAGAAGTCGGTGAGTTCGGCGCGACCCCTGGCCTTGTTGATCCGGTAGCCGACGGGGTGCTGCATCCACGAGTTGGCCGCGAGGATGAAGTACGCCGACAGGATCGTGCCGATCGAGACCATCCAGATGCAGGCCAGGTGGATCTTCTTGGGCAGCTTGTCCCAGCCGAAGATCCACAGGCCGATGAAGGTGGACTCGAAGAAGAAGGCGATCAGGGCCTCGAAGGCGAGCGGGGCACCGAACACGTCGCCGACGAACCGCGAGTAGTCGGACCAGTTCATGCCGAACTGGAACTCCTGCACGATGCCGGTGACCACGCCCATCGCGATGTTGATCAGGAAGAGCTTGCCCCAGAACTTGGTGGCCCTGAGGTACTTCTCCTTCTCCGTGCGCACCCATGCGGTCTGGAGACCCGCCGTGAGGGCGGCCAGGGAGATCGTCAGGGGGACGAACAGGAAGTGGTAGACGGTGGTGATGCCGAACTGCCAGCGCGCCAGGGTCTCCGGCGCCAGAGCCAGGTCCACGTCGCCGCTCCTTACCTCACAGGCTTGTGGAACAAATCCTTGCAAAAGGAACGCTTGTGAACGCGTTCACATTCACAAGCAATTATGACGCATGGCAGTTCGACACGGGATGGGCGGGGGGTCCCTGAGCGGGTCCGATAGGTCACACCTGGCGGGGCCGGTCGGCCCCTGGCGCGCCGGAGGCCGGGGTTTCACGTGAAACCCCGGCCTCCCGCAGACTCAGCTGCCGCGCGTCACAGCTCCTTGCGGAAGCCCTCCGCCACCTTCAGGAAGATGTCGTTCGCCTCGGCCTCGCCGACCGTCACCCGCACACCCTCGCCCACGAAAGGCCGTACGACCACGCCGTGCTGTTCGCACGCCGCCGCGAAGTCGACCGTGCGCTCCCCCAGCCGCAGCCAGACGAAGTTGGCCTGGGTCTCGGGCACCGTCCAGCCCTGGGCGCGCAGCCCCTCCACCACACGGTTGCGCTCACAGACCAGCGAACCGACCCGGCCCAGCAGCTCGTCCTCGGCCCGCAGGGAGGCGATCGCCGCCTCCTGGGCCAGCTGGGTCACCCCGAAGGGCACCGCCGTCTTGCGCAGCGCCGCGGCCACCGGCTCATGGGCGATCGCGAAGCCGACCCGGAGGCCCGCCAGGCCGTACGCCTTGGAGAAGGTGCGCAGCACGCAGACGTTCGGGCGCGTGCGGTACAGCTCCACGCCGTCCGGCACCTCGGGGTCGCGGATGAACTCGCGGTAGGCCTCGTCCAGCACCACCAGCACGTCACGGGGCACCCGGTCGAGGAAGCGTTCCAGCTCGGCCCGCTTCACGACCGTGCCCGTGGGGTTGTTGGGGTTGCAGACGAAGATCAGCCGCGTCCGCTCGGTGATCGCGTCGGCCATCGCGTCCAGGTCGTGCACATCGCCGGGCGTCAGCGGCACCCGTACCGAGGTGGCACCGCTGATCTGCGTGATGATCGGGTACGCCTCGAAGGACCGCCACGCGTAGATCACCTCGTCGCCCGGGCCCGACGTCGCCTGGATCAGCTGCTGGGCGACACCGACGGAGCCGGTGCCGGTGGCCAGATGAGAGAGCGGGACGCCGAAGCGCTCGGACAGCTCGTTCATCAGGCCCGTGCAGGCCATGTCCGGGTAGCGGTTGAAGGAGGAGACCGCGGCCGTCACGGTCTCCAGCACACCCGGGAGCGGCGGATACGGGTTCTCGTTGGAGGACAGCTTGTAGGCCGCCGGGCCACCGGCAGCGGCGGGCTTGCCCGGCTTGTAGGTGGGAATACCCTCCAGCTCGGCGCGCAGCTTCGGGCTTGTCTCGCTCACCGCAGTCCTCCTCATGACCACCGACGCATGGCGGCCGACTCCGGCAGCCGGCTCCAATACTGCTCACCTTATGAGGATTGCGCTCCGGTGCGTACAGGTGAGAACCAACCTCATCTGCCCCACAGGCATCAGGGGCATCACCGTACGAAGGCAGACGAATCCGGGGGCGCGGTCACATATATCTATGCGCCGGTGGCTCACGCCGTGGCGCGCGTCACCCGTGCAGGTGAGTTGAGACCTCTTCGAGACATCGGGGACTTGGCAGGCTCATGCGTGCCGACAAGTTACGTAGTGCCATTGGATCGTTTAACTGACTGCGTTTCACAGGTAGTTGACCCTAAATGACCTTGCAGAAACGTGCCTGTCAATGCGTGCATATGCGTCCGCCCTACCCCACCGCATGAGCCCTACTATCGGCTCGCCATGACAGCAGCAGGGAAGCACCAGGTGAGCCGCGCGGAAACCTCACGTCGAGGCAGTCGGCCGGGCCGGGCGGGCATCAGAGACGTGGCCGCCGCCGCCGGAGTCTCCATCACGACCGTCTCCGACGCCCTGAACGGCAAGGGCAGGCTCCCGGACGCCACCCGCCGCCATGTCAGGGAGGTCGCCGACCGACTGGGCTACCGGCCCTCGGCCGCGGCCAGAACCCTCCGTACCGGCAAGTCGGGACTCATCGGCCTGACCGTGACCACGTACGGGGATGAACCTTTCACCTTCACCGAGTTCGCGTACTTCGCCGAGATGGCCCGGGCCGCCACCTCGGCCGCGCTCGCCCGCGGTTACGCCCTCGTCATCCTGCCGGCGACCTCGCGCCACGACGTGTGGTCGAACGTCGCCCTGGACGGCACGGTGGTCATCGACCCCTCCGACCAGGACCCGGTCGTCAGCGAGCTGGTCCGGCAGGGTTTACCGGTGGTCTCCGACGGCCGCCCGGCCGGCGCGCTGCCCGTCACCGCCTGGGTCGACAACGACCACGAGGCCGCCGTCCTCGGCATCCTCGACCATCTGGCCGACGCCGGCGCCCGCCGCATCGGCCTGCTGACCGGGACGACGACGGACACGTACACCCATCTGTCGACCACCGCGTACCTGCACTGGTGCGAGCGGGTGGGCCAGGACCCGGTATACGAGGCCTACCCCGCGCACGACCCGTGCGCGGGCGCCGTCGCCGCCGACCGGCTGCTCGCCCGCCCGGACCGGCCCGACGCCGTCTACGGCCTGTTCGACCCGAACGGCACCGACCTGCTGGCCGCCGCCCGCCGCTACGGACTGCGCGTCCCCGACGACCTGCTCATCGTCTGCTGCAGCGAGTCCACGGTGTACGCCAACACCGAGCCGCCCGTCACCACGCTCTCCCTCAAGCCCCGACGCATCGGCACGGCCGTGATCCAGCTCCTCATCGACGCCATCGAGGGGGTCGAGTCGGACCAGCCGGTCGAGCAGGTGATACCGACGGAGCTGATCGTGCGCACCTCGTCCCAGCGGCGGGCCCCGCGGACGACGGTCAGCCCGCCGCGGTCACCCGAGGGCCAGTGACCGGGAGATGGCCGGGCGGGGGTCGAAGCCCGGCCCAATCGGGGCGAATGCCGCGGTGAACTGGAGTCTTGCTCCGATTCACCACCCCTGGGTCATCACATGGCGCGATCCGCATTCCTATGATGGGCCCACGACACCGCGGGCCGCTGCGACCAGGCAGTCCGAAGCGGTGCAGATGCGGCGCGATGGTGGAGGGGTCTGATGACTCAGGGGGCCGGTCAGGGACCCGAGGTGGAGCGCACGGCGGTGCTGCGCGACTTCCGGGTGCCCGCGTACGTCAACGAGACCGGTCCGTACGGCCACAGCACGCACCCCGGAGACGTCGTTCCGGCCCATGAGGAGGCCTACCCGGAGGGGTACACCCCCACCGAGCAGGACCTCCCCGTCATCGACCCCGGTGACGGGCTCCAGGCCGCCGCCGACCCCGCCGAGCAGGGTGCGGACGGCCCCGGCCCGCTGTTCGTCGTCGGCGACGTCCACGGCTACCTCGACGAACTGATGGCCGCACTTCACGACAAGGGCCTGGTCGACGCCGCCGGCAACTGGTGCGCGGGCACCGCGCGACTGTGGTTCCTCGGCGACTTCACCGACCGGGGGCCCGACGGCATCGGCGTCATCGACCTCGTGATGCGGCTGTCCGCGGAGGCCGCCGCGGCCGGCGGCTACTGCAAGGCCCTCATGGGCAACCACGAGCTGCTGCTGATCGGCGCCAAGCGGTTCGGCGACACCCCCGTCAACTCCGGCGCGGGCACCGCCACCTTCCAGGCCGCGTGGCTGCTCAACGGCGGGCAGAAGACCGACATGGACCGCCTCCAGGACCACCATCTGCAGTGGATGGCCCGCCTCGACGCCGTCGAGGAGGTCGACGGCCATCTGCTCGTGCACTCCGACACCACCGCCTATCTCGACTACGGCGACTCGATCGAGGCGGTCAACGACACCGTCCGCGAGACCCTCACACGCAATGACGCGGACGAGGTGTGGGACCTGTTCCGCAAGTTCACCAAGCGCTTCTCCTTCCGCGACGAGGGCGGCGCCGACCACGTGCGCTCCCTGCTCGACACCTACGGCGGCCGTCGCATCGTGCACGGCCACAGCCCGATCCCCTATCTGCTGGGCGAAGTGGGCTCCGAGGACGACAAGGAGGAGTCCGGCCCGGTGGTCGAGGGACCGCACGTCTACGCCGACGGGCTGGCCATCGCGATGGACGGCGGAGTGACCATGGCCGGAAAACTGCTGGTCCAGCAACTGCCCCTGGACATCTGAGCCTTCAGGGGGCAGAAGTTCACCTCGACGGGCCGGCCGCCGACCGCGCAGGTCGGCGGCCAATTTCTGGAAACCCCCTGTCACCCTGTGCCGTCACCGCTCTACCATCTGGTTATCCGTAGCAGGCTCCCCTCCGTTTCTGCCCGACGGCTCGTTGGCATGCGAGCCCCAAGCCCTACGGAGCATCGGGGGATGCACATGAACAGCGTTCCGCAGCACCTGCACAGCGAGGACCGCCAGGAGTACGAGCGGATCCTCGATGAGGCGCTGCGCTCCGCACCACACCGTCCCGAACTGGCCGCGGTCGGACAGCGGCTGAATCCCGAACAGCTGCGCACCATGGCGCTCAACGCCACCGCACTCATCACGGCGGCCGCGGCGACCGAGTACCAGCACTACGTGAAGGTCCGCGAGGAACAGCGCCGCCCGGCGACGCCGTCCCCCCTGTCGTCCGTGCAGGAACCCGGCCCCGCCGATGCGGGCACGGGTGCGATGGGGCTCGCCACCACCATGGGAGAGGTCGCCGAGAACGCCGGTGCGGGCGCCGTCGCCGTCGCCGCCGTCCTGACGCCCGTCCTCGCCGGAATCGCCGCGGCGATCTTCCTGCTCGTGGGCTACATCCTCCAGATGCTCAGCCCTCCACCGGCGTTCGCCCACGCCATGATCACTACCGGGTGGCTGTTCGGCGCCCTGACCGCGGCCGCCATCCTGGTCGCCGCCGTCGGCCTGTTGATCACCGCGCTGCGCAACCGGCCCTCGCCGGACGCGGAGTACGGCGAGCTGAACGAGGAGGTGGCACAGGCCAGGGACGCCTGGCGCGAGGCCCTGCTGGAACGCGGCCTGCTCCCCTTCCTCAGGGACGCCCTGGCCGACCCCGGCACCGCCGCACTGCGCCACACGGCACCCCCCGCGCCGACCAGCCGGATGCCCAGCCTCGGCTACGACCGCCCGGGCTTCAGCAGCCCGGACGACGGAGCCTCCGGTGCCCGTCCGAGCTTCAGCAGCCCGGACTACACCAGCCCGGACTTCGGGGGGCCGGAGCACCAGCCGGAATGACATCCGGCACAGCCCCTCGGCTTGCGCCCCCACCACGGGGAGCGCAAGCCGAAGACCCGGCATCGGCTCAGAGGATGCCCGCCTGGCCGGCGGCAGCCACCCAGGCCGGGAACTCCGACAGGAGCCGGTCGTACAGCTCCTGGTCGGGGACCGTGCTGATGTCGTCCACGGCGAAGAACCCCACGTTGTCGACGCGACGTCCGGGCAGGGTGTCGAAGCGTTCCAGCACCCCGTAGTTGGACCGTCCCAGTCCCACGAACTGCCAGAAGACCGGTTCCTCCACGGCTTCCCGGAGCTCCCGCTCGATCGCCGCGTCGCGGTGGACGCCCCCGTCGGAGAAGAACAGCACAAGGGTGGGAGCGGCGGCCGGATTCTCCCGCACATAGGCACGCACCTGGGCGATCGCCTTCTGCTCCTCGTTCTGGATGCCCACCATCCGCATGTCGACCTGGCCGGCTTCCAGCTCCCGGCTCGATCTCCTGCTGCGGCGGAAGAGGCTCATCTGTCCCACCCGAACATGGAGCCGCAGCCACTCGGGAAGTTCACCGAGACGCAGATCAGGCAGCCGTGCCGCGTTCGAAGCGAAGGTCCAGGCCTGCATCTCACCGTCGTCGTCCAGCTGTGCGGCGACCGCGGCCATACGCTCCACGACGTCGGCCACGACGCCTTTGGAGTAGAGGAACGACATGGAGCCGGAGGCGTCCAGGACCAGGATGACTCTCGCGGTGATCCCGGCTGCTCCGTGCTTGCTGAGACTGACCGCGACCTGTTCCTTGCGCAGCGACAGACGCTTGCGCATGTCGACGGGCAGCTGTTCCTCGCCCTTGACGAGGCGCGGGCCGACGGGTGGGGCGGCCGCCGGCACAGGTGGCGTCGGAACAGGTGCAGGTGCCGAAGCAGGAGACGTCGACGGAGTGGACGTGTCCGAGGGTTCGTCGTCCACGGTGATGCCGAAATCCGTGGCCAGCCCGGCGAGCCCGGAGGCGTAGCCCTGGCCGACCGCGCGGAACTTCCACTGCCCCGCCCGCAGGTACAGCTCGCCGCCGATGAACGCGGTCTCCGTCCCGGCCTCCATGGAGAACCGCGCGAGCTCGGTCCCTGTTCCGGCGTCCAGCAGCCTCAAGGTCAGCCCGGGAACCGCACCGAACGTGCCGCCATCGGACGACGCACACAGCACCACCCGCTCGACGGCGGGTTCGAGCGCCCGCAGATCCACTGCGACCGTGTCCGTCAGCACTCCTGCCGCACTCTGCTTTCCCAGGTGGGTCACGGCGTTCGACGCGTGTCGCGGCTGGTTGTAGAAGACGAAGTCACCGTCGTCGCGGACCCGTCCGGCATCGGTGAGCAGCAACGCCGAGGCGTCGACGTCCGGTACGCCGGGACCGTCGGACCAGGTCAACTCGACGCGCACCGAAGAGGAATCGACGGGGAGGTTGGCGCCCTTGCTCAGTGCTCTCGCTGTCATGGGGTCAGTCTGCCCGCCGGGGGCCGGAGGGGCTGCTCACTGGAGTCCCGCGAAAGCGGAGCCCGGAGCTCCGGGGGCCGGGGTCGGGGGCCCGTCACCAGAGGGTCACGACGGCCTCGGGGTCCGGTCCGGGTGTACGTGGGGGGCATCCCGGATGGCACCACGGGCCGACGTCGGCAGCATGACAGACCATGACTCCTCTCTCCCGACGTTCCCTCATGGGCGGTGTGGCGGCCAGTGCCCTCTCGGCTGCCACCGCGAGCACCCGTGCGCACGCGTCAACCGGGATCACCCCTTCCGGTCAGGTGACCGACGGCGGCCACCTGACGACCGCGGACCCCCGTGCCCTGCAAGCGGCGATCAGCGACCTGTCCCACCCGCCGGCCACCTCCGCGCAACTGCGGCTCGGGGACCGGGAAACACACTGGTACGGCACGGCAGGCGTCTCGGACCTCAGCAGCGGCCGTGCCGTGCACGGGGACGACCAGTTCCGGGCAGGCAGCGTGACCAAGGCATTCGTGGCGACGGTCGTCCTGCAGTTGTGGGCGCAGCACCGGCTGGACCTCGACGCTCCCATCGGCGGTTACCTTCGGGGCCTTCTTCCCTCCTCCTTCGCGCGCATCACAGTGACGCACCTGCTGAACCACACAAGTGGGCTGCCCGACCATCGAGGACTGCCGGACCTCAGTACCCCGGAAGCCGTCCTACGGCATCGAGGTGACCGATGGACGCCCCGGGAACTGGTGCGGACCGTGACCCACAGCCCGCTCAAGTTCCCCCCGGGCACCAGACAGGAGTACCGCGGCATCAACTACGTGCTGCTCGCCCTGCTCATCGAGGAGCTCACCGGCCGGCCCTACGGCGAGGCGATCAGGTCCCGCATCCTGCGCCCCCTGAACCTGACACGGACACGGTTGCCCGGTGACGCCCCGTGCCTGCACGGCCCGCATGTGCACGGCTACCTCCGCATGACCGACACCTCGCTCCAGGACGTCACGACGTACGAGCAGTCGAGCTCCTGGGGCGAAGGAGAACTGGTCTCGTCCGCCGACGACCTCTTCCGCTTCCAGGAGGCCCTGTTCTCCGGCCGGTTACTGGCCCCCGAGGCCATGAACCACCTCTTCGCCCTGCCACCGGCATCCGTCACCATGCTGGACGGCAGTCCGGCCCGCTACAGCAGAGGGCTGCAGACGGCCACGGTGAACGGCGTGACGTTCTGGGGCAAGACCGGTGACACGTACGGCTACCGCACCCGCATGATCGCCACCCGCGACCTGCGGCTCCGCTTCGTGCTGTCGTACACAACGACGCCCCTGGCCGCGCAGGAGGACATGATCAACCGGGTCGTCGCCCTGCTCACCACCTGAGCGTCCGTGGTTGTCGACCACGGGGATCCGCGCCACCTGCCCACTCGCTCGGTCCGGCGGCGCGGATCCACTCACCTGCCGGGCTCAGTCCGCAAGCGGCAGGTAGACCCGGTTCCCGCTCGCCGCGAACTCCTTCGACTTCTGCAGCATGCCCTCGGCGACCTCCTCAGCCGTCGCCCCCGCGGCCGCCGTGCCGCCGAACTGCGCCGTGATGCTTTGGCTGATCTTCATCGAGCAGAACTTCGGCCCGCACATGGAACAGAAGTGAGCCGTCTTGGCCGGTTCGGCCGGGAGGGTCTCATCGTGGAACTCCCGGGCCGTGTCGGGGTCGAGGGCCAGGTTGAACTGGTCCTCCCAGCGGAACTCGAAGCGCGCGTCGGACAGGGCGTCGTCCCACTCCTGGGCGCCCGGGTGTCCCTTGGCGAGGTCGGCCGCGTGAGCGGCGATCTTGTAAGTGATGACACCCGTCTTGACGTCGTCCCGGTTGGGCAGGCCCAGGTGCTCCTTGGGCGTGACGTAGCAGAGCATCGCGGTGCCCCACCAGGCGATCATCGCGGCGCCGATGCCCGAGGTGATGTGGTCGTAGGCCGGTGCGACGTCGGTGGTCAGCGGGCCGAGCGTATAGAACGGAGCTTCATCGCAGATCTCCTGCTGAAGGTCGATGTTCTCCTTGATCTTGTGCATCGGGACGTGCCCCGGGCCCTCGATCATGGTCTGTACGTTGAAACGCTTCGCGATCCGGTTGAGTTCCCCGAGCGTGCGCAACTCCGCGAACTGCGCCTCGTCGTTGGCGTCCGCGATCGACCCGGGCCGGAGGCCGTCGCCCAGCGAGTACGTGACGTCGTAGGCGGCGAGGATCTCGCACAGTTCCTCGAAGTTCTCGTACAGGAACGACTCCTTGTGATGCGCCAGGCACCAGGCGGCCATGATCGAGCCGCCCCGCGAGACGATGCCCGTCTTGCGGTTGGCCGTCAGCGGTACGTACGGCAGGCGCACGCCCGCGTGGACCGTCATGTAGTCCACGCCCTGCTCGGCCTGCTCGATGACCGTGTCCTTGTAGATCTCCCAGGTCAGCTCCTCGGCACGGCCGTCCACCTTCTCCAGCGCCTGGTAGAGCGGCACCGTGCCGATGGGGACGGGGGAGTTGCGCAGCACCCACTCACGGGTGGTGTGGATGTTGCGGCCGGTGGACAGGTCCATGACCGTGTCGGCGCCCCAGCGCGTCGCCCAGGTCATCTTCTCGACCTCCTCCTCGATGGAGGAGGTCACCGCGGAGTTGCCGATGTTGGCGTTGACCTTCACCAGGAACCGCTTGCCGATGATCATCGGCTCGATCTCCGGGTGGTTGACGTTCGCCGGCAGCACTGCGCGGCCCGCGGCGATCTCCTCCCGGACGACCTCGGGAGAGACGTTCTCCCGGATGGCCACGTACTCCATCTCCGGGGTGATCTCGCCGCGGCGGGCGTAGGCGAGCTGTGTCACCGCCTTGCCGTCACGGCTTCGGCGCGGCTGGCGGGGCCGCCCCGGGAAGACCGCGTCGAGGTTGCGGAGGCCCCCTCGGGGTGAGGTGTGCTTGATCCCGTCGTCCTCGGGGCGCACGGGACGGCCCGCGTACTCCTCGGTGTCACCGCGGGCGATGATCCAGTTCTCCCGCAGAGGCGCGAGACCCCGGCGGACATCGGTATCGGTGAGCGGATCGGTGTACGGGCCCGACGTGTCGTACAGCGTGACCGACTGCCCGTTGGTGAGGTGCACCTGACGAACCGGCACCCGCAGATCGGGGCGTGAGCCCTCGACGTACGCCTTGTGCCAGCCGATGGACTTCCCGGCCTCCGGGTCGAGCTGGTCGTCGTTCTGCTCGGAGGCAGGCGTGCGCGCGTCCTTGATGGTCATGAGACCTACTCCCTACGCCGGCATTACCCGGTAACAGGTTCGGCGGTCGACGCAGCGGCTTCCGTCTGCCGACGTTTCGTGGGGAACGTCACTCGCTGGAGATGACGTTCCACGTGAAACATCGCTGGGACGGAGGTCAGCGCCCTCTCAGCCCGGTGCTCCGAGCTCCCGCGTGTACAAAGGTGGCTCCACGCTAGCGTCAATTCGGGCGCGGTGAACAGGGGGCCCCTGTCGTTCTTGCGATGATCGGGCGGTGACCACGACGCATCAGCCCC